>DATENE010000164.1:0-14213 GCA_035275205.1 Nitrospiraceae bacterium | reverse complement strand
CGCAGGATCGAGGTACTTGGTGATGGGAATCGGCTCCCAATACTGGCCGTACTGCCCCTTCCCCGCTCCTTTGCCTGGATCCTTGTAGCGCTTCGTCAACGCCTCATGAAACTCCTTGGGGCTGGCGGACCGATCAAGGTTTAGGGCCTCATAGGTCTCCTTGGGAACGCTGGGGAAATTTGCCTGAGCTGTCCCAGCCAGCATGATGCCGCTGAGGACTAGAACACACCTCACCCAAAGTTTGGACCTCATAACTGAATGCTCCTTCCTAATGTGTGTGTGCACCGCTACTCATTAATGGTCGAGAAAATTGTCTGGTCTTGCGCTTAATTGTGTTCATATTAGGGTACATTAATCCTTCACGTGAGGCGCATTTATATCTCTGAGTCTCTCAGATGTCAAGAGGATTTGAGGAACATATGTTTGATTCGTAAAAAAATAAATTCATGTGCCAAAAATTGCAAGATAAATGCCTTCAAACGCCACATTGAGGCTGTCGAAAAGAGGGCTCAGCATAATAAAAAAACGTCACCCTGACCCACGCTGACACTACGGTCTTTCGCGATCGATAACGACGGTGACCCCATCTGCTCCAGGCTTCACTGGTTGACTCATCCCCTCTAAGTCTCCACTTTGCGGCATAGCCTGGCCGGACTTCGACAGACGAGCCACAATCACCACCATTGCGACGTCGGAGAGTGTTCTGGACGGCATCATGCTGTTCGAGTCATCGAGCCGGAACGTAAAGGGCAAGTCTTTCTTCGTCGCTCGCATGATCGCCACCGGCATCGGTGGGCCATTCGTCTCACGGGCAAACACAAATAACGTGTCCGTTGCGGACCCCTTGCCGGCAAGGCTCGGCGCAATACTGACCTTGCCGCTGATCGCAAGGGATTGTCCAGGCGACTTGGCCGGCGCTGTCGATTCCGCATATCCAGTTCCCATTGAAATAAGCAGCACGCCGCAGACCGTCAGACCACACCTCAGCCAAAATTTGTTGACCATGCGCATACTCCCTCTTTTGGAAAACGCATCACTACGCTCTTGAGTAAACTTATCGATTACCAAACAGAGCGAATATATCTCAGCATACATCGGAATATGTCAAGTGGGCTTGTGCAATAAACAGCGCGCCCTAACGATACGTGACAGATCAGCGGCAGGAGTTATTACAGCATGCGCGGCAAGGAAGAGAGCGGCCTGTGGGCTTCTCGGCGTTATGGTCTTTCACGATCGATGACGACGGTGATCCCATTCACCCCTGATTGTATCGGCTGACTCGTCCCCTCCAGGTCTCCGCTTTGCGGCATGGCCTGGCCCGACTTCGAGAGACGGGCGACAATCACCACAGGGCCTGCGCTGGAAAGTTTTCTGGAGGGCATCGGACTGGTCGAGTCATCGAGCTGAAACGTAAACGGTAAATCTTTTCTCGACGCGCGCACGATCGACACCGGCATGGGTGGGCCATTCATCTCGCGCGCAAACACAAATAATGTATCCGTCGGCGAGCCTTTACCGGCGAGGCCCGGCGCCATAGTCACCGTGCCTTTGATGGTCCGTGACTGTCCGGGTTGACCAGCCGGCTGGACGGGCGTCGCCGATTCCGCGTACGGTCTTTCACGATCGATGACGACGGTGAGGCCATCCACTCCAGATTGTACTGGCTGGCTCATTCCCTCTAAATCTCCGTCTTGTGGCATCGCCTGACCAGACTTCGAGAGACGAGCCACGATCACCACTGGTCCTGCGCTGGAGAGTTTTCTGGAGGGCATCGGACTGGTCGAGTCATCAAGCTGAAACGTGAAGGGCAAATCTTTTCTCGACGCCCGCACGATCGACACCGGCATGGGTGGGCCATTCATCTCGCGTGCAAACACAAATAATGTGTCCGTCGGTGATCCTTTGCCGGCGAGGCCCGGCGCCATGGTCACCGTGCCTTTGATGGTCCGTGACTGTCCGGGTTGCCCGGCTGGCTGGACTGGCGCTGCCGATTCCGCATATGGTCTTTCGCGATCGATGACGACGGTGATGCCATCCACTCCAGACTGTATCGGCTGGCTCACCCCCTCCAAATCTCCGTCTTGTGGCATGGCCTGGCCCGACTTGGACAATCGAGCGACAATTACAACAGGTCCGGCGCTGGAGAGTTTTCTGGACGGCATCGGGCTGGTCGAATCATCGAGTTGGAAGGTAAAGGGTAAATCTTTTTTCGTTGCCCGCACGATCGCCACTGGCATCGGTGGACCAGTCACCTCGCGGGCAAACACAAACAACGTGTCTGTTGCGGACCCCTTGCTAGCCAGGCCCGGTGCCATGGTGACCGTGCCTCTGATCGCACGTGGTTGTCCAGTCCGCCTGGCCGGTTGAGCCGACGCTGCTGCCGGCTCCGTCAATGAAGCCACCGTCTTTTGATCGCCGCCAAGGCGGCTCTTGGCTTCTTCGATCGCAGCCACCAGTTGTTGTGTCATCTCCGGATCTGTGTCCGAAGGAAGGTTTGCGCGAGCCAGTTCCCAATCCTTCGCCGCGCGCGCAAAATTATTGCGGTTGAACGCTAGGGTCCCTGCCAACATCAACGCCTTTACATTGAGTGGATCGATCTTCAGCGCCTGTTGAATCAAGGCTTCGGGCTTTCCCTCCAACCTACGTCCATGAAGTACCCCCATCGCATCGGCATAATCAGCCAGTAGCTGGGCATCATTAGGAACCAGCGTCGTGGCATTTTCATATGCCCGAGCGGCTTCGGGGTAGCGCCCCAGGCCCATGTACGAACGCGCAAGCAAAGCCCATCCTTCACCATCATTCGGATTCTGCTCCATTTTCTGCTTGAGTCGTTCGATCAGCGACTCCATTCCTTCAGAAAACGATGCCTCATCACCCACACCCCGTTGCGCAGCCATCGAGTCCGCCGTCGGCTGGGTCATGGCAAGCGGATTCCCAATCTGCCAATAGATCAACCCACTGATCGTCGGAACGATAATGGCAATTGCAAATGCGAACGGACGACTGTTCATCTGGCGCCGCGCAACCGCAGGAGCGAGTTCCGTGGCGCCCGTCTCCTCCAGCAGACGCCGCTCCAACTCACGTCGCGCCTGCTGATACAACTCGTCGGTGAGCACACCGTTGGCAAGATCCTGCCCCAATTCTGCGAACTGCTGCCGGAAGATTGACAGTGTCTTCTCCTCCTCTCCCGTCGCGACAGCAGCTTTGCGTCTCAGCAGCGGCCACAACAGGAGGCCGAGGATAAGCAGGGTCATCGTCGATGCGATAGACCAGAATACGATCGTCACGGGCGATGCGCTCCTTCAGAAAGCAATTTTTCAACGCGGCTGTGTTCGGCTTCCGATAACGTCACATCGGTTATTTTCTTTTGCCTCCTGCGCAGCGCAAGGATCAATGCAGTCGCACCTCCGATCAGCAGGAGGAAGGGACCTACCCAGAGTAACGTCGTTGTGGTTCTCAGAGGAGGCCGATACAGAACGAAATCTCCATACCGCGTGACGAGGAAGTCAATAATTTCTTTGTCGCTCATATTTTTGGCGATCATTTCGCGAACTTCTCGGCGCAGGTCTTCTGCCAACGGCGCGTTTGAGTCGGCCAGCGTCTGGTTCTGACAGACCAGACACCGAAGCTCTACGGCCAGCGTTTTCAAACGCGCTTCGATTTGTGGGTTCTCAGCGAGCGGTGCTGCCTCTCCCGCCACAGCAAGACTTGGGAGCAGAAGGATGACCACTAAAAGCCATCTCATTGGTTCTGCAGCTCCTTTACCAGGGGCAAGATCGTTTTCTCCAAGATATCTTCGCGCAACGGACCAATCTGTTTGTAACGAATGACCCCGGCCTTATCGATCACGTAGGTTTCCGGCACCCCATACACTCCATAATTAATCCCGACACGGCCCGACTGATCGACGGCGACGATCGGATAGGGATTGCCCCACTCCTTCAGCCACGCCAGAGCCTCGCGACGTTCATCCTTGTAATCCATGCCGTAGATGGGCACGACACCGGATCGTGCGAGATTGATGAGCACAGGATGCTCTGTCTTGCAGCCACCGCACCACGAAGCCCAGAAGTTGAGCAGCCAGACCTGGCCCTTGAGATCGTTCGACGAGATCACTTTCTCTTGATCGTGGAGCTGCGGCAGTGAAAACTCAGGCGCCGCCTTTCCGACTAAGGGAGACGGCAATTCTCGCGGGTTGAGCGTCAGTCCGACTGCAAGAAAACCGACCACGACGACGAAGAGCCCGAACGGGATGAGAAATCTGCTCATGAGACGGTTGGGCGCGCTATCTGGGCTGCCGCCGGCACCGCAGCCTCTTTCCGACGCCAGGCCAGTCGATAGCGCCGATCGCTGACGGCCAGAATGCCGCCCAATGCCATGACCAAACACCCCCCCCAGATCCAATCGATGAAAGGTTTGTGATAGAGCCGCACACTCCAGGCGCCGCCTTCAAGCGGCTCGCCTAACGACACATACAGATCACGCAGCAGCCCCGGCGCTATAGCGGCTTCGGTCATCGTCTGATTCTGCACAAAATAGCGGCGTTTCTCCGGATACATTATCGTCACTTCTTTGCCGCCCTGGCTCACGTGAATCGTGCCCCGCGCCGCCACATAGTTCGGGCCGTTCACTTGCTGGGTTCCGTCAAATCGGAATGTGTAGCCGCCGAGCGTCGCCGTCTCGCCAACATTCATCCGCACATCCTGCTCCACCTCAAACCCCTTCACCATGGTCACGCCCACAATGAATAGCGCCACACCCGCGTGGGCCAAGACCATACCCCAATAGGCACGCGGTAGCAGAGCCATCCTACCCCCAATACTGCCACCGCCCTCAGCCTGGAGCAGTCGTTCCCTAAGATCCACCACGATCGTCGCCAGAATCCAAAAAGCCAGCAGGAGTCCAAGACTAACGAGAGGCGTCCATTGACCCATGAGCCACGGCACCACCACGGCTGTCACTAGGCTGACGCCAAAGGCCCAGCGTAGACGAATGGCCAAGGCGGGCAGGCTCGCTTGCTTCCACTGCGCCAGCGGTCCGATCCCCATCAAAAAGATTGCGGGGGTCATCAGGGGGAGAAAGACCGTGTCGAAGTACGGCGGGCCGACCGAGATTTTACCAAGGTCTAAGGCATCCAGGAACAAGGGATACAATGTACCCAGGAGCACCGAACCCAAGGCCGCAACCAGCAGCACATTGTTCGCAAGCAACATTCCCTCGCGCGAGATCATAGCGAAGCCACCGCCTAGCCCAACGCGGGGTGCCCGCCAGGCATACAACACCAGTGATCCGCCGATCACGATGGCCAAGAATACAAGAATGAACAAGCCACGCTTCGGGTCGGTGGCAAAGGCATGCACGGAAGTCAAGACGCCGGAGCGGACTAAGAAGGTCCCGAGCAGACTGAGCGAGAACGCCATGATGGCGAGCAGCACGCTCCATGCTTTGAAGCTGCCACGCTTATCGGTGACTGCCAGCGAATGCATCAATGCGGTGCCGGCCAGCCATGGCATGAAGGAGGCGTTTTCGACCGGATCCCAGAACCACCACCCTCCCCAACCCAATTCGTAATAGGCCCAGCCGCTCCCCATCGCGACACCCACGGTCATAAAACACCAGGCGACCGTCGTCCAGGGGCGTGACCAGCGCGCCCAAGCCGCATCCAGCGTGCCTCCCAAGAGCGCAGCAATCGCAAAGGAAAATGCCACGGAGAATCCTACGTATCCCATGTAGAGCATCGGTGGGTGGATCACCATGCCGGGGTCTTGTAACAGCGGATTCAGATCCCGCCCATCAAGCGCTGCCGGAATCAGACGTTCAAACGGATTCGACACCGTCAACATGAACAAGAGAAATCCCACGCTGACGAGACCCATGACGCCTAAGATGCGGGCGCGCATCGTCTCCGGCAGATGGGTGGAAAAGAATGAAACGGCGACCATCCAGATGGTGAGAATGAACACCCAAAGCAGCAGCGAACCCTCGTGCGCCCCCCAGATAGCCGCTAGACGATAATGCAGTGGCAGCTGGGAATTCGACGTGGCTGCGACGTACAGCACGGAAAAATCTTTGACTGCGAACGCATACCCCAGGCAACAAAACGCCAGTAGGACCAGGAGGAATTGCCCGCGCGCAGCCGGCTTCGCGATGGCCATCAGCGAGGAATCCCTCACTGCAGCGCCATAGATGGGCAGAGTTCCCTGTACGACAGCCACGCAGAGCGCAAGAATTAAGGCGTAATGACCAATTTCTGGAATCATGTCGGCTCCTAGCGTGGATTAACAACCAGGGTGCCGCTGCTTTGCGCCCCTACCGTCTTGGCTTTGGCGAGCGCATCCGCTGCTTCCGGTGGCATATAGTTTTCATCGTGCTTGGCCAGCACTTCACTCGCAACAAAGGCTCCATCGGCTCTGAGTTGCCCCTGCGCCACAACGCCTTTGCCCTCTTTGAAAAGATCCGGCAGAATTCCTTTGAACGTCACAGGTACCCGCTTCGCCATGTCGGTCACAACAAAGTGTACGGTGAGCCCGTCGCCTTCACGTGTGAGACTGCCGGCTTCCACCATCCCGCCGATACGGAAACTGCGCCCTTGGGGTACATCCCCGTTGGCGGCTTGAGTCGGCGTATAAAAGAACACCAGGTTGCTTTGAAATGCATTCAGCACTAAAGCCGCAGCCACACCTAATGCGACCAATCCCAGACCGATAAGGACAAACCGTTTCTGTCGAGGCTTCATCGTCTTCGCTTCCTCCTACGATTCATCGCGGCTCCCAGCCGCCGCAGACCGTCGCCACACTGCTATGACTTCCCCTCCCATACAGAGGGCTGCCACCCCAAACGAAGGCCACACGTAGAGGCCATACCCACCCATCGCGAAAAACTCCGCCAGACTTCCCCACTGCATCAGCGCGCCTCCGCAACATCCGGTAACGAGGCAGACTTGCCCCACGACGGCTGTCGCTCTCGCTCAATAATCACACAGCGCACGCGAGCTAACGTCACTGCGATGCTGTACATCCAGAAGCCGACCATCATCACCAACATCGCCGTCACCATGGTGCCCGCCATCGTCGGCGCCGCCGTGATGCTGACAGAGGCCCCTTGATGCAGCGTGTTCCACCATTTCACAGAAAAATAGATGATCGGAACATTGACCACCCCCACGAGCGCCAAGACGGCGCTGGCGCGATCAGCCCGACGCAAATCATCGATCGAGGAGCGCAACAGAATGATCCCGATATATTGAAACAACAAAATCAGTTCCGACGTCAGCCTGGCATCCCATACCCACCAGGCTCCCCAGGTCGGTTTACCCCACATCGAACCGGTGAACAGAGCGAGGAACGTAAACATCGCTCCGGTGGGAGCAATGGCCTGTGCCATCATGAAGGAGGGGCGCGCATTCAATCCCAATCCGATACCTGCCCAGATCGCCATGATGACGTAGAGAAACATGGACATCCAGGCCGCGGGTACATGAACAAAGATAATGCGGTAGGCATCGCCTTGCGTCGCATCGGTCGGCGCAACGAAAAACCCCACGTACAACCCGACCAGGATCAATCCCGCAGCCGCTGCAGAAAACCACGGGATCATCCGCCCGGCTAACGGGTGAAAGGCCTGTGGTGATGAATATTTAAACCAGTTAATGCCTGTGGCGCTCATAACGATGCCTTATTCCAATGCAATGCGCAATGCAACAGCCGTGGCCCATGGCGCAAACGTGAGCGAGAACAGGAAGCAGGCTCCAAGCAGCGACAGATTTGCTTCGCTCCCGATTCCGGCCAAACTATTCGTGACGGCGCCGGCCCCAAAGATCAGCACCGGAATAAAAAGTGGAAGCACCAGGAGGGCAACCAACAAGCCACTCCCGCGCAATCCAAGAGTTAATGCAGCTCCAATGGCTCCAATCATACTCAACGTCGGCGTACCAAGCAAGAGCGATAACGTCAACACCCAGAGCGACTCTCCACTCAAGCCGAATTGCAAGCCGAGGAGAGGCGAGAGCAGGACCACTGGCAAGCCAGAGATGACCCAGTGCGAGAACACCTTGCCAACGACCAAGACAGCCAGCGGTTGAGGGATCAAGAGCGTCTGTTCTAACACACCATCAAGATAATCCGCAGTAAACAAGCGCCCCAACGACAACAGACACGCAAGCAAGGCCGTAACCCAGAGTACACCGGAGGCAATCATCCTCAGAACCGCCGGCTCCGGCCCGACCCCCAACGGAAAGAGGCTCGCGACGATGACGACAAAGAACACCGACATCGCCACATCCGAGCGGTGCCGCATGGCCAGCAGAAGATCCCGTCGGACAACGCCGCGTAATGCCTCACTCAGACTGGGTTGACTCATCGAGTCAGCCTCAGGTGCTGAATGCAATCGGGCGGAAGATCGATCTCCTGGTGCGTGGCGACGACCACCATGCCACCATGACTCAGGTGCGACTGAAGATGCCGGGTCAAGTAACTTGTGGCTGTAACATCGAGTGATGCAAATGGTTCATCCAAGAGCCATAACGGACGAGTGGAAAGCCAGAGACGCGCCAGAGACACGCGGCGCTTTTGTCCTTGCGAGAGTACGCGCGTCGGCAGACGATGGATCGGTCGCCCAAGACCGACTGCCTCCAACGCCTTCTGCACAACTCCACTCGCACTTTCATCGCCCGCCAGGCAGGCAGAGACCGTAAGATTTTCAACTGGAGTCAGCTCATCCTTGATTCCGTTGAGATGCCCCACGTAAGTAAACTGGGCACGATAGAGTTCCTTAAGCTGGCGGATGTCTTTCCCCTGCCAAAGAATTGTGCCGTTATCAGGCGACAACAACCCGCACAGCATGCGAAGGAAGCTGGTTTTCCCGCTGCCGTTCTCACCGACCACGGCCAGTAGTGTGCCAGGCGTGACCGTCACGCTGATATCGGAAAACAGCAGCCGCTCTCCCCGGCTGCCGCTCAGTGCGACGGTTTGGAACATATTTCGAGAAATCCCACGGGAACTGAAGAATAAGAATTGCCGCAGCGTTGAGCTTTTAAAGGTCTTGCTGTTCGCGAACGCCTTCTCGATACCGTCTGGCGTCTCACACAATACACCCGTATCTGAATCGGTATTCCCTCCGCACAGTCGACGTCACCATGCGGCAATTTGTGGCCTCATGAAAAGGGAACGCACAATGGATTTGCAATTGTCGCCCATCAGACATCGGCAAGTCAAAGATGGATTGCGCGGGTTCGATATGAACGTACCTCCAAGCCTGTTGCTCCAACCCACTGACTCGAACTCTCGGCACCAGAAATTCATTCACTGCACTCTCCTCTGGGACATCCCACCAAAGAGGAATAGCCCAGATCTCCACCGACAACTTATCCTGCCACACAAGCAATAGAAAGCCGTTGGTCACGAATGCGACGGCGGAAAGACGTGCCTCTAGCAGCCCTTCTCTTGGTACGTAGATGCATTTAACTTATGCCCATTATCGAGGAATCGTTGGTTTGTGTATCATCTAAATTCCACCACTGTTTTCTATCACGGCATTCCCCTACCAACCTTACGGATGGGGAAACAATGCCCGGTTCTTGGCTCCGGATATCCACGCGGGAAAGCTTCGAGAAATCGGTGCGCAGTGCCTGCACCTAATTTTTATGCCATCAATCGAGGATGGTTCAAATCGGACAGCCGGTGCTCCGGTCGAATCCAACAGAAAACAAATTTGATTTTTTTTGCTTACCTCGTGAGGGGGGCTAGAATCTTACCCTGCTTTAATGGCATCATGGCTATACCACTTGATATGACATGTGACCAGGTTTGCCACCATGCGTCGAGATCGCTGAGCCGCATGGAATACCGCAACCGTGAGCGGAATGAGCTGCGCCTCCCCGCAAGGTCTCACACAGGAAGGTTCAACCTATTATGAGGAGACAGATGACACGGGCAATCGCAATCGTGCTCGTGTTCTTTGGTGCTGCACTATACCTCCCCAGCCAAGCTGGCGCACATGGGGCAACCAGTGGAGAAGACGACCCGTGTTTGCGCAGAGTCGGTGAGCGTGTGGTGCACTTCAGCGCCTATCAGCCGCAATACGAGTTGAAGGATCAATACTGCACAGACATTCCAAAAGAAGGCGACACTTTTCTCGTCGTAGACCTCGTAGACCCGTCGCTGCGCAACGAGCCTGTCGGGATGCGGGTCGTGAAGGGAAACGGGACCAATGAGGCAGAAGATCAGATTGTGGCCGATATTCGCCCAAGCACCCACCCGGACGGAGTGCTCCGGGGAGAAGTCCGGCTGGACGAGGGCCTGTATACGGTCACCATTGCGGCGGAGAAACAGAATCTGATGCGGCGCCCGCAGTATCTCTTGCGGGTACACATGACCGACTATCAGAAGCTGGTGCGCTCCGTGGGCATCCCATTGCTAAGCGTGCTCCTCGCGGCTTGGCTCGGGTACAAGTTTATACGATCGAAGTGGGTGCGGAATTGGTGGGCAGTCCGCCGGACGGGAAACTAGACGCTCCGGCCATGTGAGCACATGGTTCAACATTCGAGAGGGAGGATCCTGACAATGGCTGCGCAATTGCTGAAATCTGCTAGCGCGTGCTTCTTGATGCTGGCGATCGGAGTTACATTCTCCACACAAGCCCAGGCTCACGGAGGACTGGCACTGGCAGAGGATATGTGCAGACTCACGATCGGCCCGTACAACATGCACTTCACCGGCTATCAGCCTGACAACTCGCGCAACAAGGAATTCTGCGAGGATATTCCGGCAACTGGCCGCACGGTCGTGGTACTCGACTACATGGAAGATGCTCTTCGCCCGTTGCCCACCGAGGTTCGGGTCATCAAGGATACGGGCTCGGAGCAAGACCTTCAGGCCATCACAGTCCTCCACCTTCCGCCCAAGGTCTATCCCAACGGCACGGTCAATTTCGAATATAATTTTGACCAGCCCGGCAAATTCGTCGGCCTGGTCACCGTAGGCGACAAACAGATACATGTGTCACGATTCCCGTTCTCGGTAGGGGAAACGAAAATTCCGTTGCCCCCCTCCTACTTCTTGATCGCGCTCGCAGGAGTTGCTGTTATTGGGGTGGCCTTCTTTGCCCTGCGCGGGCGTGGCAAAACTTCTGGCAGTACCGTTTCATAGGTGTCCGGCCATCGGGCCCAACGCGCCGGCGCAGTGTGACTCTGGTTCAACGAGGAAATTGAGACGCCTAACGAAGAGGATACTGACGATGTCTTTCCGATTTCTGAAACCCGTGGTTGTGTGCTTTTTGATGCTGGCGATCGGAGTTCCACTCTCCGCAGAGGCCCAACACTTTCATGAGTTGGACAAGAACTTCTGCATACTCAAGCTGGGACCCTACGGCATGCACCTTACCGAATATCAGCCTGACACTTCAGCCCAAAGAGAACTCTGCGGGGATGTTCCGGCGACCGGCCGTACGGTGTTGGTGCTCGATTATATCGAAGGGGAACTCCGTTCGTTGCCCGTCGAGGTTCGGGTCGTCAAAGATACGGGTTCGGAGCAGGATCTTCAGGCCATCACGGTCATTCACCTGCCGCCCAAAGTCTACCCCGGAGGTTTCATCAATTTTGAATATAACTTCAACCAGCCCGGCAAATTCATCGGTGTAGTCACCGTTGGGGGCACGCAGGAACATGTAGCGCGATTCCCGATCTCGGTAGGAGAATCGGGAGTGGTTTCGCACTTCATGCACTACATCATGGTCATAGTCCCGCTCGCAGCGATTGCCGGTGGAGCGGCGATCTTCTTTATCCTGCGCAGTCGCCGCAAACCCTCGGTTAGTACCGTTTCCTAGGCAGCCGGTCATCCGTCGCCGGATAGTAATGCGCCGAAACAAGACGGCCAAATGGCCGACTGCTGCGAGCGAGTGAAATAGTAAGGAATGAGGAGGGCATCTAATGGAATCACGGGTCGTTCATGCGCCCAAGCGCGTCGTGGTAGGCGCAGTGATGGCCATGGCTATGTGCGTATATGCCGCTCCGGCGTTGGCGCATTCAATGCTGGTCAAGGCAGAGCCGCCGCGCCGGGCTCTTCTCGCGAAGGCGCCAACACAAGTAAGACTCTGGTTCAACGAAGAAATCGAAGGCGACTACGCGTCCCTTGTCGTGCTCGACGCCGACAAACATCCTGTAACCGAGATCAATCCTCAACTTGCTCCGGATGATCGAAAATCCATCATCCTGCCATTACCGGAGTTGGCGCCCGGGAAGTACTCCGTAAAATTTCGGGTGCTGTCGGTAGATGGTCACGTTGTGGAGTCCTCCTTCGACTTCACGGTAAAGGATAAAGTGCAAAAGAAATGATCGAGGTCATCGGCGCGCTGTTCCGCTGGCTACAGCTTGCGTCCAACATGATCCTGATCGGCGGCTGCGTCTTTCTTGCGATTGCCGCACGCACCAGAACCGCATCCGATGCCCCATGGCCAGCCCGCCTGGGACAGGCGTTACCGTGGCTTGCAGTCGCGCTTTTGCTGGGGTTGGTGGGTTTACTGGCCACGACTACGGCGCAGGCCACGGGGTTAGCTGAAAATGCTTGGCACCCGTGGGCCTGGCTAGTCTTCTTACAGAAAACCCGCATAGGACTCATCTGGATGGCGCGCGCAGCCCTTGCGCTCATCGTCCTCGGCGTAGCCCTCTACATTCGATTCTTCCCTTCGGCGCAGTGGCGGTACGTGTTGTGCGCGACCTTTGCCGCACTCACGCTGGCAGTGGGATCGCTCGCAAGCCATTCCGCAGCCGGAGAGCTGTCCGTGGCATCGGTCCTGCCCTATACGCTGCACATCATTCTCGCGAGTGTCTGGTTCGGAGGGTTGCCAGCCATTCTCACGGTCATATTCGCCACCAACGGGAAGGGCTCACACGATAAAGTGGATCGGTCCGGGATCCAGACCCTGAAGCGTTTCTCGGCGATAGCGCTGCCGGTTATGGTCGCTATCGTTGCCACCGGCATCCTCGTTGCTGATCAAATGGTCGACACAAGCTACGCCGCATTGGTCGCGACGAGCTATGGTTGGTTACTGAATACAAAGCTGTCGTTGCTCGCACCGATTCTTGTGATTGGCGCGTGCGCGCGTCTTGTCTGGGTTCCATCGCTCGATCAGAATGCTGATGTGGCTGCAGCCGGTGGACGAGGCCTTCGAAAGTGGGTCTCCGTCGAATTCGCGATCGCGTTGGCGCTGGTGATGGTGGCAACAGTGCTGGCCAACGCCGTACCAGCTAAGCATGCCGTCATTGAAGATTGGCCTTATCCATTCCGCTTTTCCATCGACGCCACCTGGGGTGAGCCCGGCGCGATGATCGGGGGGGGAATCGGAATCGCACTGCTTGTCCTGGCAGGTGGGGCGGTCGTACTAGGTCGAAGCAAATGTTGGAAAATAAAATGGCGCATAGCAATCCCCGCCTCGCTGGCTGCCTGCGCGCTGGCCGTGGCACTGCCTCCCATTGCTATTCAAGCCTATCCTGAAACCTACCGCAAGACGCCGGTCCCGTTCGATGCCATTTCCGTTGCCAACGGTGCGACGCACTTCGCTGCGAACTGCGTACCCTGCCACGGCCCCCAAGCCAAGGGTAATGGCATTCTGGCCAAGACTTTCAAGAAGCCACCGGTGGATCTGCTCACGGAGCCGCACACTCTCAAGCACACGGCAGGCGATTTTTTCCACTGGTTGACTTATGGTATTCCCGACACGGGTATGCCGGCGTTTGCCGACAAACTTACGGAAGAGGATCGCTGGGATGTCGTGAACTTTCTCCATGCCACGTCCCGCGGCTATCAGGCGCGCCTCATCAACCCATTCGTCGCTCCCAATCAGCCCTATATGGCCCCGCAAAACTTCTCCTATTCTGCGCACGACGGCACGAGCGGCACGTTGAAGGATTTTCGCCAACACAAGATAGTGCTGTTGATGCTGTTTTCGTGGCCAGAATCACGCACGAGACTCGATCAGTTGCGGCAGGCATACGCCACACTAAGTGGCAGCAATACGGTGGTGCTGGCAGTCCCCATGAATGATCTCAACCAGCAGGATATGGAAACAATCTCTGCAAACATGCCTTTCCTGGTGGCAACGCAGGGTGGGCCGGAAATCGCGAAAAGCTACGCCTTGTTCCGTAGAACCCTCAGCAATCCGGATCTGGCCGGCGAGGGAACAGCACCGAAACACATGGAATTCCTGATAGACCGCTATGG
>DATENE010000163.1:0-47371 GCA_035275205.1 Nitrospiraceae bacterium | reverse complement strand
GCTCAGGGACGCCCGCAATGCGTTTGAAAAGGAATATATCGCGCGAAAGTTGCGCGAGCATCACTGGAACATATCTCGCACGGCTGAAGATTTGAAAATCGAACGGAGCCATCTCCATCGGAAAATCAAACTACTGGACGTGGAGATGCGTCCGGAAGGATGAGAGCAACACTCCGGCACCCCCGCACCCTGCGCTCGATGAATGCGCATAGAAAAGAACTTTCGCACGTTTCCTCGATTCTGAATCATGCGAGCATTACGTCTAGCTGGTTGAACAGCTGGAACACACCGTGTAGTGGAACTTGGCATCGGGGTGGGTCTGAAGATAGGCTTCGAGAGCGGACTGTGAGGTGTGGTCTGCCAGCGCTTTCTTGCAAGCAGGACAGACTGGAATAAATTGCTGCAGAGTGACCGCCTCGTGGAAGGCAGCGTCTAGCTCACTAATCGTTTTAGTCAGTTCCTGCTCCCAATTCTTCCTCGCCTCGATTTCTTTCTTCAGTTTCAACGCCGCCTTGATCCGCGCGAGCAGTTCCACTTCCTCAAACGGTTTCTTGATGTAGTCCGTCGCACCGGCGTCGAACGCGTTCCGCAAGACCTCCGGTTCGCTGCGGGCGGTCATCATGATGATCGGGATGTCGCGCAAGGCCTCGACCACCTTGATGCGACGGCAGGCCTCGATTCCGTCGATCTCCTGCATCTTCACGTCCATCACGATCAAGTCGATCCCGTTCACACCAGCGCCGCCATGTTCCATGTCAAGGCATTTGAACGCGTCGTGGGCTGAGGAAGCGGAGTGGGTATCGCGATATCCTGCGTCTCTTAGAATCTTATGGAGAAGCAATCGTGCGTCGGGGGAGTCGTCAACCAGGAGAATTTTCATGAGGTCTCTCTTGTGGCGCGCCGGCACTGCCGCACGGGTTACGTGCCTACGCAGAGAATGACTGCCTGTCCTCCACCATTCTCTGCTACGGATGATGGATAACGCTATGCGGCTTCTCCAATGATACGGGACACGCGATAGTTTGCAAGAAAAAGCTCTATTGATTCTCTTCGTTGACCGATCTGCCAGCGCTCCGCTAAGATGCGCACCCAATGACGACCTATCGAGATGCCGGAGTCAATATCGATGCGGGCGACGAGTTCGTCGACCGTATTTCTCCACTGGTGCGATCCACGTTCCGCCCGGAAGTCCTGACGGATCTTGGCGGGTTCGGTGGATTGTTTCAGTTGCAGGCCCATCGCTATACCGAACCGGTCCTTGTCTCCGGCACCGATGGAGTCGGGACGAAACTGAAGATCGCCTTCCTCACGAATCGCCATGATACCGTCGGGATCGATCTGGTGGCCATGTGTGTGAACGACATTGTAGTCAGCGGAGCCGAACCGCTGTTCTTCCTGGATTATTTCGCAACGGGAAAGCTTGCTGTTCCCAAAGCTCAGTCTGTGGTCAAAGGGATCGCCGAAGGCTGTCGTCAGGCCGGCTGCGCTTTGATCGGAGGAGAAACCGCCGAGATGCCGTCCTTCTACGCGGAAGGCGAGTATGACCTGGCAGGATTCGCCGTCGGAGTGGTCGATCGTCCGAAGATCATCGATGGCCGCAATATCGTGCCAGGCGATGCCCTGATTGGATTGGCTTCGAGCGGGCTTCATAGCAACGGCTATTCACTGGCGCGTCGCGTCTTGCTGGATCAGGCAAAGCTCAGCGTCACCAGTCGCCTTCCTGACCTCGATCAGCCGCTGGGGGATGCGTTGCTGACGCCGACAAGAATCTATGCCAAACAGGTCCTCGCATTGGTCCAGGAGCACCCCATCAACGGTATCGCCCATATCACCGGCGGCGGCATCACCGAGAACCTTCCGCGGGTGTTTCCTCCTGGCGTGCGGGCGCAGGTGCGGCGGAGTGCCTGGTCAGTGCCCCCTATTTTCCAGGCGATTGCCCGGCTTGGGCAGGTCGAGCGTGAGGAAATGTATCGCGTCTTCAACATGGGGATCGGCTTAATTCTCGTGGTGCCGGAATCAGCTGCCCAGTCTGTCATCGCGCGGGCCACAGCGTTGGGCGATCCGGCTTGCCGGATCGGGACCATCGTGTCGTCGTCCGGGGAGGGACCATTGGTGGAGTATGTCGACTAAGCGCCAGGATATGCTGCGAGTCGCTGTCTTGGCATCTGGGCGCGGGTCCAATCTTCAGGCGATCATCGACGCGATCGAAGCAGGGACGGTTCACGCGAAGATTGTCGCCGTCATCAGCAACAAGAAAGAGGCCCTGGCGCTAGAGCGGGCCCGCCGACACGGGCTCTCCGCTCTCTTCGTTGATCCCAAGCCTTATGCAGGTAGACCGGATAGTCGTGAGGCCTACGATCGCGAGCTCCTTGAAGTGCTTCGGCAGCACGATGTGGGCTTGGTATTACTGGCCGGGTACATGAAGATCGTAACCAATATCCTGGTAGAGGCATTTGCGAATCGCATGATGAATATTCACCCGTCCCTGCTGCCCTCGTTTCCAGGGTTGGATGTGCAAAAAATGGCGATCGAATGGGGCTGCAAACTTGCCGGATGTACGGTTCACTTTGTGACGGAAGGCGTCGATGAAGGACCCATCATCCTTCAAGCGGCGGTTCCGATTCTCGATGAGGACCAGCCCGACACACTGGCTGCTCGCATTCTTGAGCAAGAACACAAGATCTACCCGCGCGCGGTCCAGCTATTTGCCGAGGAGCGCCTGCGGGTCGAGGGGCGGCGCGTATTCATCGAGGCTGGAAAACCGGAAGGTGAATCAGTAATCAGTCCGTCATAACGCTATAGCCAATCGAGCTTCCGGTAGAGACTCAGGAAACGGTTGTGTATAATGCGACCAAAGACCTGTCGAGTGGGGGGCTAGCTCAGTTGGGAGAGCACTACGTTCGCAACGTAGGGGTCGGGGGTTCAACTCCCCTGCCCTCCACCAAACCAAGCTTGCTCGTGCCGGCAGCTCTTCAGGCGAAGCCTCTCTTCTATTGACGCTGCCGGATAAACCCCTTCTGTTGTTTCTACGTTGTTGAATCCCCGACCGGGGGATTCGAAGGGGGTATGCCCCCTTCGTGGGGAGCATACGAAGGAGCTGGCCCCCTCAGCAGAAGCGGGGGAGGCCGGTCTCAGTGCCGAGTCCGCGACTGAGGGTGGTTCAACTCCCCTGCCCTCCACCACAAATTATACCTAGGCAATTACTTCTTATGGGGCCGCTTGCTTCAATGCCAATATGGCTTATTTGATCAAGGTGTACTGTGGTCCGTAAGTAGGATTTGTCGTCACATTGTCTAGCTGGAAACCAGCGGCCAACACGGAGGCGACTGCTTGGGCGCACTCACCCCCATTTTGCACAACCGGTGCACCTGTACTACTGCTGGAAGCGAAAACCTTTATGATGTAAGGACCTGCTCCTGCCGGATCTGGACTGGTGTTCTCCAGCACACATTGAATTATCACGGCTTTGCTTTGGTTGTCTCTTCCCGCAGCTGAGGCATCAAAGCTCGACGGGGTTCCTCCCCAGGTCCATAGCACTGTCAGCAAGGAGGCACTTACCACCATCCAGAATTTGCTATTCATGTTATTTCCTCCATTCTTTGTTGATTGTTTAGAATCGTAGAGGCTCCCGGGCCCTCCACAACAGCGCTTCGGCATGTGCAATTCCTGTATGTTTGAAGATGACGATTAATGGAAGATCGGCTAGCGTATCTGACAAGAAGGCTATCCGTGAAATCGCGGGCCAGCGTGATAGAGGAAGGCGGTGCTGTTGGTCGCTGGATCATGAGGCTACACCTCACAAGCGACTAGGACCGGATCCAAAGAGGGCGTGATTCTGTACCTCCCCCCCGAAGATGTCAATGTACTATTCTAGGGAGAACCATGGAGGGCTCGAGAGGGTCGTACGAGAGGAGTCGAAAAGCTTGGGAGCCGACCCACATCCAGTGCCACCGTGGGAGTGGCGGAAGGGGTTACGGGTCAACGAATGAGGACTACAAATCCAATTAGCGCTTCCAGAGGATTACCGTTAAGATCGGTCATCAGAAGTCTACCCCAATCATGAGTGACCACAAGTCGATGCCCGTTGCAGGACGCTGATTCCCAGCACTCGGCATTCGCCACAAGTCGAGGGATAGCTCATACCTACCTTGCTTCACATAGGCCCTGGTGTCTTGTTCAAATGCACTACTGAGCGGACGGATAGGGGTCTCTATGAACGCATACGGACGATCCAGGCCTGTGCGGACCGATGTCTCGCACGGTGTCAGGAGACTCACGGTAAACATGAATGACAGTAAACATGTCACGATTATTGCCTCGATATTGATCCAATCAATCTTCGGGATAAGAGGATCACGCACCGTTTTTCCCAACGTCTGAAACTGAGTGCTTCCGTTGGCGAGCAAGCAGTCAACAGTAAACTTCTGACTCTCTGAGGCCGCTTGAATCACCCTGTTAGGTAGAGGGTAGTGCGGGAAAGGGATGCTTGGCTATTCCTCAACCGATGGGGGAGTTACCCGAAATGGTGATGACCGAAAGACACAGGAGAACCGGTATGGCCGTCTTGCCATACAGCTAGAGGACTCCATTCGAAGGGGTGATCTGCCCGAACACCCTATCTCAGTGGCTGAAGCCAAGTGGTTAGAAGATCAATAAGCCTAAAGTTAAATGCATGCCTTGGATTTTGACTGGGCAGGCCGTAATGGCACCCGAATTGTGGGCCTAAATAGATCAGGTAGCGCGTGCCCTCCATCAAATTATGTAATACCTAGATACAATGTTTTCTCTCTGCCGTTTTGACCAGGCTTGAGAACGCGCATTCCGCACATTGCGAAACGTGAGCGGGGCTTCATGAATGCTTTTGCAGGAAGTCCACAATCTGATTCTCTGCCCAGTAAGGATCTTCTCCTCTGCGTGCCCAGTGAAAGAACCCGCAATGACCCCCGTGGCGCGGTGCGATTACCCGAATCTTCGGATGGTGCTGAATCGAGGGCACCGTGAACATGGAATATGGAATAAAGGGATCATCTTGTGCTGTGATGATGAGGGTGGGGACGTCAATGGAATCCAGCACACGACATGCGCCTGCTTGATCGTAGTACTCAGCTCCGCTGGCGTATCCACCGTCCGGGGCCGTGTAGCGGTCGTCGAATTCGCTGAGGATGCGAATCCGGTCCAGTCCAGCGAGATCCCACTTGCCGGGGAAGAGTTTCGCTTTCCGCCGCAAGCGCCGTTTGAGCTGGGTTAAGAAATGATGGTGATAGATCCAGTTTCTGGGGGCTTCCAGGGCTTTGGCACATTCAATCGGATTGATGGTCGGGCAGACCGCGATCACACCGGCCAGTGCCGTGCCTGACGAGCCGATCTCCCCGGCTGCTTTCAGGACGAGATTTCCTCCTAACGAATAGCCGACCAACCAGATGCGATTGAGTTCATCCACTTGTGCCAATTCCTGGACGACGGCTCGATAGTCCTGACTCAAGGCACTGTTGTAGAGCGTCGGGGTCAGGTGCTCGGTTCCCCCACAGGTCCGCTGATTCATCCGGATGACATTGAACCCCGCCCGATAGGCTTTCGTGGCGATGCCGCGCATATAGTGCGACTCGCTGCAACCTTCAAGACCGTGTACGAGTACCACGGTCTCGCAGGCCGTCCGGTGTGGCTGCCAGTGGCAGAAGCCGAGTAACTGGGTGTGCGGTTCGGTAGTAAAGAGCCGCGATTTGATCGGGACTCCGGCAAGGAGTGCCAGGCGAGGCCAACATCCTGGAAGCATCGTCATGATATGTGGATTACGGAGCCAGGCCGCTGGCGTAAAACCTTGCCCATCTGGTGACATGGAGGGAATCATAAGATGCGTTCCATGACTCCGCAAGCTCAAACAAACCGACGCTATCCATTCGTGGCGGCTTGGGATTCAGACGTTAGGGTTAGGGAAGGGGCAGAAGCGCACTGCCGGGTAGATCGCTTTCCCTCAACGTAGCGGAATTCTCAATGTTTGCGGGGTTAAATAATGACTACATCCCTCCCCCGCAACCAAAACCAATTCTCCTGTTCAGGCAAGCCATTCATTCGTGGCATCGAACTTCTCCGAGGCGCCTCGATTAGACCGCAGGGGGACTCGAATCGTGGGCCTAAATAAATCAGGTAGCGGGTGCCCTCCACCACCTTTATTTTTACCTAAAGCAAGCCTCAATAACCCCGCATATACGCCGGTGATTTCCGCCGTCAGAAAACGGTCTACCCCGTCTGCGGTTGGGTAGAGGACAATCTCCTTCCCCAACAGCTCCCGTAGGATTCCCCGTACCTTATCCACCTGAAGCTGCGTGACGTTCGACAGATTGTCGAGCAGAGCCTTAAAGCGACCGATGGCGTTGGGTCGTGTCCCCCACCGCCGCTAGGTTGCTCCGCTAGCCTTAAAATTGCTGGCAAGTTAGACATGGCAGGAAATAAGGTAACAAGGGCTGGTTTGGTCCGTTACCAGCCTTCTGTAAAGACTTCTTCATGATGAATTCATCATCGGTTCATGTTCGGTCATTAATCTAAAAGCGCAATCACAGTGGGTGTACGCGAAGACTCTCTCAAAGAAAGGGGAGGATCGTTATGCCACACATTGATGCCTTCACTTATGACGCAATTTTTATCTTCATACTGATTGGGGGCTTAAGCATGTTCATGAAGATGGGTTTGATACGGTGATCCCCCGAACTTCGAACTACTGGCAGACGGAGACATGCCAATTGCGGTTAACATTTTTCGAGGCATGATGCGCCCAACCGAACCGGCACATCAGCTTCTAGAGGTGCGCTAATGTGTCGTGCATTGCATTGTCACACTTGGATCTTTAGTTTCGGGATTGAGCTGCTGATATTTGGTTTTCACCTGGGCCTCGCTGCAGTGGTAGTGTTATCAGTGTGCCGCGTCTGGGGAGAGGCAGATGAAGAGGCAGCACTAGTCGGCAGGATGCCTACGGAAGAACATACGGAGAGAAGAGCGGCATGACTGGTCATCTCGACCCTATGAGCCTGCGTTTCTCCTAGCAATTAGTCCCACTGAAGCGTCGACGGTCAATTGCGATCGGGCGATCCAATTCTAACCCACGCGGTAAAGCTGGATCGAAAGAACGTGCCTGGAGACTTCCATACCGGTCTAGCACGGCTTCATTGTGGAAATCAGCCAGCACAATGAATCGTCGAGCGGTGTTGGGAATGACATTACCCCAGGATTTCAGATGCGGCTGGCTTGCTTGGCAGCCAGTTGAGTGACTGCGTGTAACACACGCATCAGCATTATCGCTTCATAATTTCTACCCAGCCTCGCCGCTTCATCGACATCATCCACCTGATCCATGAGCTGGATGAGGTCTCCTGCAAGAAGAATGACGGGAGTGCTGGGCCACGCAAGCCTGCACAGAGCAGCAAACTTGTGACCGCTAAATTCCGGCATGCGGCCATCCGCGATGATGGCCTCGAAGTGTCGTTTTCGCATCTCATCTGCTCCTGTGACGGCATCACAGGCCGTTTGCACGGCATATCCTTCCTGCTCCAACTGAACCTTCAAGAGGGCTCGGCGACCAGCATCTTCGTGCACGACGAGTATCCGTTTCCCATATCCATCCATAAGTCTTCCCCCGTTCATGCCAGGTCTATTGTTCGTGATCATATTGATGCGCGAGGATTGCTGTGGAAACATGCACCTCTCCACTGGGAACTGCGGAGTATCATGGTACTCCTTGACGAAAATATTCGGAACGCGAGTGTACAGCTATGGGGAATGGCCAAGTTCAATCCGTTCAGCGTCCAGCATCTGTGTGTGAGGGGAGGAATTTCCTATACGACGCCTAGGAGCCCGACCGCGTGGATACTTCGAGATGACACGTCCGATGTGTATGGTTTGCTGCGACACAGATGGCTGAGCAGCACGTTGTCTTGTTGCTCCCACTATGTGTGGATCATGCCGTTCCCGAAAACGGGCAATATCCCTGTTGGTAAGAATGATCGTGTCCTTAAAGTTCTCGCAGTTCAGACACCGTGTCGTGTCGATCCCCTTGCGGGATCCTCCATCCATGAGTTCGCAAATCGCTTCGATGACCATCAATCCCCCACACCGTTCACACGACATATCGTTCCCTCCTGGTATCAACTCGCGAATCTTTATGGACATCCATCCGCACAGGTTCCATCATGCACCGACTGCGCCGTCGTCATGTTCATACTGAGGAACTCGTTGCCAGGAAGCTGAAGAGCCGTCTGCAATGGGTTCTTGGCAACGAAGGGCTGACCTCCGAACATAGATGGGGATTGGAGTGTGGAGGGTGACACGGCAACGGGCTGACTCATGTTGCGAGTATCGAGCGAATTGGGATTCTGGATTTCCTGAACTGGTCCAATGATTGTGCGGGGGGTCTCGCGTATGGAAATTGCGATATCAGGCATGGTGGTTCGTATTTTGAACATCTGTCGATCCCCCTTATAAGGGAGAACGATAGCTTTCTTGGCCTTCGTGTGAGCTTTGGTCTGGGTGACCCCGATGGATGTGATCATGGCGTGATGGAAGAGAGCACTCTCGCGAATATCCTGACTCAAACATACGCCGCTAGTGGCCGTGTCACGATTCTCCGTATTGCCCAGGCCGATTCTGCTGTTGTTCATGTACTGCTCAATCTCCAGCACAGGAGACGGCATAAATTTTCCGTAAGTATCACGCTCGACGGTGATCATGAATGGGACAGGACTTGAAGCGGTACCCTTCCAAGTGGTCATACCTTGGATCGTGCCACCATCTTCGTTGACCTGACATTCTGCTGCCGAGGCCAGACTTGCGGGATCAACGATCGCAGTGAGGCTTTCAGCGGCCAAGATAATTGGAAGCAAGGACAACAGCCACCTGTGTTCCGTCTTCTGAGCGAAGTGAGATGTCATAAAGTCCTCCTCTCGCCTGATCGTCCAACGGCATTACACAGGACACCGACATGGCGTCCAATCGGATACTGCCCAATCTCGATGTCAGATCCTCAGAGGTCTCAATGTAGGATATCCCCTACGCGTTTGCCGAGGAGTAAGGATACGGAACCGTGTGCAGCTCTCGCCTCCAGGTAGACGCGCCAGAACAACGACAGTGTCATCATCCGCCTCCTTCCGATGAAGTGATTGCAAGCGAGCCCCCGGCGAGAGCAGCGCTCCCTTCCCTCGGCAGGCCTGCTCTCATCGGTGCTTCGGCGTCGTCGCAATGACAGTGTCTGCCTTCAATCACAAATTTTTCGCAGACCAATTCACCCATCGCATCCGCCAATTCGACAGCCAAAAGTCCTCCACAGCGCTGACAACTCATGTCCTGTCCTCTCCAGCAAGCTGAGGGTCCAACATTACGGATGCCTATCCTGTTTGCCCATCATAACCGAGGTCATGTTGCTCAACGGCGTGAGATAGAGTAAACACAACCACTTCGTTGAGAACGATAGGATTACATCGCTCGTATATGTGGGAATTGGCCTTGGGCGTCTGTAGGAACTGTCTGGCGGAGAATGGAAACGGGAAATATGCCGTATCTCGTGTGTTGGGAACTACCGTACGACGTTAGACTGGAAGACAGTTGATGTGGTTATTCAACGATGCGCTGCTGAACCGCATAGCGCGCCAAGTCCGCATTCGTCTTAAGATTCAGCTTCGTCAGTATGCGGGATCGGTAGGTGCTGATGGTCTTGACGCTGAGGGATAGTTGATCGGAAATGTCAGTAAGCGTGCGTCCGACGGCGATCAAACAGAACACCTGGTACTCACGATCAGACAAGGATAGGTGAAGCGGTTGCTCGCTGTCGCCGTGTTGAAACACGTGTGCAGCGAGGAGTTCAGCCACTTTTGGCGTAATATATTTTCCTCCCTTCCAGATGGCCTTGATGGCATGAACTAATTCCCTTGGAGCACTTTCCTTCGTCAGATACCCCGCCCCCCCGGCGCGTAACACCCGCACGGCAAACTGATCCTCAGGATGCATGCTCAAGACCAACACGGGAAGGTCAGGGCAGAACCCTTTCAATTCGTGCAAGGCCTCCAGTCCTCCACGGCCCGGCATAGTCAGATCCAGCACGACCACGTCCCACCGCTGCGTGTGTGCCTGCTCAAGCAGTTCGGAAGCATTCGAGGCTTCGCCGATTACGGCCCCAGGGAATTCATCGATGAGAATCTGGACGAGCCCGCGGCGCAGATATGGATGATCGTCTGCAAGGAGAATCTTAATCATCGATTGTCCGATACAGTGGGATCCGGATGGTGACCGTTGTTCCAGCTCCCGACGTTCCCTGGATGTCGAATGTGCCGCCCTGTTGTTGAGCACGGAGACGCATTCCTAGCAGGCCAAACGATTTCGGCCCGGACAGCTCCACTCCCGTTATACCTCTGCCGTTGTCTTCCACCTGCAAAGACACGTACTCGCCGGACTGCTCCAACTTGATGTGAACCTTGGTGGCACAGGCATGTCTCACCACGTTGGTTAACACTTCTTGGAGGATTCGGAACAGCGAGGTTGATTGCTCAGGTCCCAGCACCATCTTGTGAGGCCAGATGGTTGTTTCACATGAAATCCCGGTTCGCTGATGAAACTCTCGCGCCTGCCATTCGACCGCGGCTTCCAAGCCTAGTTCGTCCAAGACCCCGGGCCTCAAGGTCGTCGCGATATCGCGCACCGATTGTATGGTCGCGTCCAGGAAGTCCTGTGCCGAAACCAGTCTTGTCAGCACCGCGGTACGCTGCGTCGGTGCAATCGAGTCAGTGAGTCGTTTGTGGATCCAGGCCATATCCAGCTTCAATCCCGTCAACGCCTGCCCCAGAACATCATGAACTTCCAACGCGATTCTCGTCCGCTCTTCTTCTTGTACTGACTCAAGGCGAACCGCGAGCGCTGCGAGTTGGTTGCGAGAATTGAGCAGCGCCTCTTGTACACGCTTCCGATCAGTGATGTCCATCGAGTACCCGATGATGCCGATCGGAGCATCGGTGTCGTCCCTCAGCAACGTGAGCGAGAGCTGGGCAAAACGCAGTGCACCGGACTTGGTTCGCCTGCGAACCTCGATTTGGTGCGTTCCGTTGGCCCTTACAGGAGCAATGACCTCGCGCTCCAGGAAATCACGGTCTTCCGCAGGGTAGATAAATGAGACGTGCTTGCCCAGCGCCTCCTCCGCCGAATAACCCAGCATCTTTTCGGCCCCTGTATTCCAGCTCATCACATAACCGTCCAGATCGGTGGAGATGACGGTTTCCTGGATCTGATTGATAATATCGGTCTGCCTTCGTATCACCGCACCAACATGTCTTTGTTCCGTGATGTCGGTCCACAGGCCGATAATTTCCTGTGGAATTCCGTCCGTTCGTCGAATCAACACTGCCTCATCTCGAAACCAGCGGTACTCGCCGCTACGCGTCTGCCAACGATATTCTGTCGCCAGAGTGGGCTCGTGCGGCAGTTCCTCGAACGCCCTCAAGGCTCTCTTCTGGTCGTGGGGATGAAGCCGCGAGGCCCAGAGGGATGAGTTATCCACGAAGTACTGTGCGGAAAAACCGGTCAGCGCCTCGACGTTCTCACTCAGCCACAATGCTCCGTAGTCCCCCGATGGCTTGGCAGAGTACATCACAACAGGCAAGGTGCGCAAAACCAATGCTTGGCGAGCCTGGCCCGCGCGAACGTCTCTTTCGGCCTGCCTGCGTTTCGAAAGGTCGTAAAAGATCAGCACTCCTCCGCTGATAGCCAGCACAATGGTCAAAAAGGTTCCACCGATAATGAGCGACAGGGTGAGCGTGGCCGCCCTGTCTGCCTGCCTGGACCAGTTGGTCAGCAGAACCTGCTCCTGGTCCTGCATCTCACCGAGCGCCTTTTTGATCTTGTCCATGGTCTCTTTACCGACATGCAGTCGAACTTTCAGCTCATTTGCTTCAATCCTTCGCGTATCTCGCAAGTCGATCACGTTTTTGAGTTGCACTAATCTCAGTTCGATCAGATTACGCAACGCAAGAAGGTGCTGTTGCTGGATTTGGTTATCCAAAGTCAGGTCAGTCAGGTCCCGCAGTGCTTCTTCCACGCTAAGGCCCACTTCACGATACGATTGTAAGTATTGGCTCTCCCCGGTCAGAAGATCGATCCGCTGTGTGGACTCTAGATCCTCCATCAGGGAAAGCAGGTGCTCGGTCGTTTCTCGCACCTGATGGGTTTGCGCGACACGGACTTCACGATCTATGAGGTCAGTCGTACTTCGATAGGAGATGAGTCCGATGCCAAGCAGCAGCATGAGTACGGCCGCGAGGCCGACCCCGATCTTCTTCTCTAGCGAAATATTCATACTGAACCCAGGTACTTGGTAGATCGACACTCAACGCCGTGAAACAATTCGGGCCCGTTGCGCACCAGCAGGAACTCCGCGAGGCAGACAAAGAGCAGCTACGAGCACGATGCACTGATCAGATGTTCAATCATCGATGTGCTCGTTTGCCGAACCCCGTTTGGAAGGAGGCCTTAAACACCCTGGACTCTCTCGTAGCCGACAAACAGAAATACGGTTTCGTCTCGATTCGGCAAATCGACATTCCCAACATCGCCAGGAGCAAGTCCATGAGATATCCGTCTGGTCAGTCCGTGCTCATGCGGTTTCATTATATCCTTCTCCTCACATTCGCGCTTTTTTATCTTGGCTCCGATGACGGAAAACTCCATTTTCTGAGCCGCGCCGGCTGCCATGAGCTCCCGCTCCACCACCTCCATATCCACGCGCGAGCCCGTTTCTTGAAGGATTTTGTAGGAGATTTCTTACTTGAATATTAGAACAGTTCCTACTTACGAACGTTGCATTCCTATAGATAATGCGGCTGCCCTCGTAATAGCACCGCACCTTAACCGGAGGTCTGATGCCATGCTACCCATAGAAGAAGCGATTATTGAAAAGTTACAGAGCGGTCCGTGCAGATTTGACGATGTCGTGACGGATCTTCCTAATTTCAGCTGGGGCGAACTATTCTTCGCCGTTGATCGTATGTCGCGGGACGGACGAGTATTCCTTCGGCAATTCGGTTTCTCGACCTATCAGATATCCCTCGGCTTGCGGCGCGCAGAGTTCAGTTCAACAGCGAGTGAGAAGGGGATTCAATCAAGCTTGAGCGGGTAGACTGCGGGAAAGGAACGTGCAGAGGCCGTCATGACGAGGACAAGTGGAGGGGTAATTCTTACTAGCAGCCCGATACAGATCGCCTGATTTCTGGGAAACAGCTGTGGGCCCTGTCCAACATCCGCGCGAGAGCAGACGCAGGAGTATAATATTCCAGCAGTCTCCTTGAGTAATTCATAAGCTAGGTCTGAAAATTGTCTTGTTTTGGCGCGCTCTGCCAAAATCTCATCGGTATTCTGCACGGGGCTCATGAGCAATTCATGAATTGAAGATTCGCTATTCTCTCCTTCCGCAATGAACACGCAGCATTCCGAGGGCACCACGCTGCACGCCCCTTCACCTCTGCCACACAGATTCTGACAATCTTTTTGCGCTTAGTCTGACAAACAATTCTCCCTTTGGCCGATAGGGCATCGACCAAGGCTCAGCTATTATTTATCTGGTATTCATCTCTAACCAAGGAGGCTCACATGGTACCGATTTTGAAATTCGCCAGTATCCTGTCATGTGGGGGCCTGCTTTGCCTGGGGCTCTCCAGCGCAGCACAGGCAACGCCTGCAGACGACCTAATAAATGGACAGGCGAGTCAAAAGAGTATGTCTGTTCGGGCGACGACCGGCCACTCGATCAAGGGTATAGTGTTGGGCGTTGAAGGCCACACCATTGTTGTCAAGGAGAAGGATGGACAAGAGGCGCGTGTGCATGTGGACGCAACCACCTCGATGATCGGGCAGGCGATCGCTCCGGGAGTGCATATCGAGGCAAGAGTCAATGAGAAGAATCACGCGTTGACACTTTTTGCGGTCCAATGAATTTGGTGTCGTCACGAACATCATTCTGAACCGTTACAACTGACTCCCCCGTCTCGAGTCAGACCGGACCGCTCGCGAGGGGGGAGTCATCGGCTCAGTGGTCGCGGAAACTCCGTCGGGGTTTAAAGAATACATCGGGAAGCACTGTCCTGAGACAATGGTATGGTGAGGCCAGATCTGAGGGTTTCGAATCAACATGCTTCATGTGGTGCGGTCGGCTTTGCGCTCCCGACAGTTGGCGGGGTTAATAACTGGGTTATCAAAAGGCTTTCACTGGATAGAGCAGATAGAATTACCCCCTTGCGGAGAGGAAACTTAGAAAGGGTTTACAGCGACCGGGCTTTCACAGGCCTCGCGCTATGTGGATTGCTCTTGAGGCTGTACGTTGAGATCCGGGGAGAAAGTTTACCCGCGCGTTCCCGCGATTGGGAGTCCTACCACTACTTCATTTTCTGCATTTTGCTTATCCTCGCTGTCTTCATGTTGAGCGTAGTGCTTACGAACATCGGACATAGGATCGCAAGATCGCAATGGGAACCCACGGTGATCGAGCTGCAACGTGAACACTTTGAACACCTCAAACGCCTAGTTGAGCACAGCGAAAAGGTTGACGATCGGAAGGCAGCAGAACAGCAGCTAGGTCAGATGGAGAAACTGTTTTGGGACGTTGAGTCAAACGGAGATCTTCGCCAACGAGTTGATAAATTGCAGCAGGTGTTTCAACGCTGATGGAAGATGCTCAGCCTCTAGCCTGACCAAGGCGACTGCCGTTGGCAGCCCGCAATGAGACGCGAATTGTGGGGCTAAATAAGTTGAGTACTGGGTGCCATCCACCAAACCGCACTTCGTGTGACCCGGCGGCTCATAGGGCGAAGCCTCTCCCTATTTGATGCCGCCGGAAAACCATGGACAAGTACATCAAAACTAGCCACATTACTCTTCCTGCACCGTCACGCTCGCTCGCCCGATCTCGGTCGCAGTGCCTTCCAGCTTAAAGACGAACTGCACCGTGTGCGGGCCAGCGCCAAGAGATCCTGTGCCACACGCGCCAGACATTTCTGCAAAGTTGCAATATGGCGGGCTGTGCTCTGTGCGGATGATCCTGCCATCGTGGTAGACGTCCGCCATCACGTTTCGTGAATCCGCCACGGTACCAGCCACACCCCACCTACTGGTGGCCGGATTCCCCACAATTGTCAGACTCACCGGTCCCACAGGCGGCTCCGGAGATGGCGGTGGAGACGGATTTCCTTCCTGCACGGTCACGCTCTCTCGCCCGATCTCAGTCGCGGTGCCTTCCAGCTTGAACACGAATTGCACCATGTGCGGACCGGTGCCGAGAGATCCTGTGCCGCACGCGCCGAGAGTTTCCGAAAAGTTGCAATATGGCGGATTGTGCTCGGTGCGGATGAGCCTGCCATCGTGGTAGACGTCCGCCATCACGTCGCGTGAGTCCGTAACGGTGCCTCCTACACCCCACCTACTGGTGGCAGGATCCCCAACAATGGTCAGACTCACCGGCCCTGCAGGGGCCGGTGGAGGTGGAGGTGGAGACGAATTCCCTTCCTGCACGGTCATGCTAGCTCGCCCGATCTCAGTCGCAGTGCCTTCCAACTTGAAAACGAACTGCACGGTGTGCTGGCCAGTACCGAGAGATCCTGTACCGCACGCGTTAGACGTTTCCGCAAAGTTGCAATATGGCGCGCTGTGTTCAGTGCGGATGAGCCTGCCATCGTGGTAGACGTCCGCCATTACATCGCGTGAATCCGCCACGGTACCCGTCACACCCCACGCGCTCGTAGCCGGATTCCCCACCATCGTCAAGCGCACTGTACCCATCGGGGGTGGGGGGGGCGGAGACCCGGCAGGCCTGAATGTCGCAACACTACTGATGCCCGATTCGTTATTGGCTTGATCATGCGCCGTAACGAAGTAGTACTGGATGGTCGCCGGTGTTCCGATATTGAAGCTTGTCGTCCGTCCCAACGTGGTGAGAAGAGTGCCAGACGATTTGGTGCATGGGAGGATACTGCATTGATAGATGCGATATCCAGCTAAGTCCGGTTCGGTATTGGCATTCCATGTCAACATGGCGCCCGCCGCTGTACTTGACCACAACACACAAAGACCCGTGATGGCTCGCATCCAGTTCATCTTCATAGAAATAGTCCTATAGCAACAGACACAGCATGGTTTGAGAAAATCAGTTTTGTTCACTGACATCGAGCAATATGTGTGCCGTCGAGGGACACAAGAAGACCGTGAATTTCAGATGTCTTAAGAAGAAGGATGGTGGCGAGGTGTAGGGAGGTTCTAGAAGATCATGCAGAACCAAAGTGAAAACGTTGCGTTTCTCGCAGGATGGATATTGCAGTTGTTTGCCTACGGTACGACAGTGAAGAATGAGTTAAGAAACAGTGAAGAATGAGACAAGCGAAGCGATAACCGTATCTTCGATCACCGAGCGGGAACAGGATATCCGCCTGAACGCGGTAGGGAGTGGGTCCGGCGATGCTGCGGGATGGTTGTATGCGATCCGCGCAGCGCATAAAAGTCACATGACAACGCGTCGCTTCACGACGGTGTCTTCCCCTGCCCTCCACCAAACCGCACTTCGTGTGACCAGGCGGCTCACCAGGCGAAGCCTCTCCTTATTTGATGCCGCTGGATAAACCCCTCCAGGGATCCATTCAGAAACCAAGCTTGCTCGCGCCGACGGCTCTTCAGGCAAAGCCTCTCTTCTATTGACGCCGCCGGATAAGCTCCCTTGGCTAGTGCTGGTGGTATCGAAAATGGGTGCTGGAGGAACGGTGCTGGAAGGGTCAGAGCACGAAGTGCGAGAGGTGAAAATACCTGAGGTATTGCGCAAAGCAGGAATCCACACCCATTGAGACGCTACGCGGATTTTCTCTGATCATCTCCTTTGCGTCTATTTTGCTTCCCTCCTATGCGATCACGCTCTTGCTCGTAGCCCACGGCGGCGTAGTACAGCACGAGATCGAAGAAATGGGCGAGCAGGAGCTGGAGTTCCATCTCCCCGTGCAGCTCCATGGCGCTCTCGGACAGACCTTCGCGCTGAACGAAAGTGCGCACGTGCTCCTTGGTGGAGATAATGGCCCAGGCGAAGTGGCTGTAGGCCACGCCCTGCTGGGCGCGCGCCGCGCCGAGCTCGGTGTAACGCCGCTCCACCTGAGTTTCGGCGTTGTCCAGCAGCCAGTCACTCATGTTGCGGTAGATCTCGCGGGTGCGGGCTTGGAGTTCGCTCGCCGGGACTTTGTTCAAATCGCTGCACCGGGGAGAGCTCCACACCTTCTCGCTAAGATCGCGGGAAAGCTGCTCGATGTGATTCTCGATAAGCCGAACCAACCGCACAGCGAGCATTACGCACCTCCTGGTAGAACAAGCGTCTAGATGGGGGAATTCACGGCCCCCTTATTCTGGGCGGAGACCTTACTTGATAGATGGCACCAACGTCAACCACTCACTCGTCAAAGATGGCTGGTGCTGAACGTATATGCCGGGAGATACAGTGCTGGAAAAGAGAAAAGGGGACATGAAAGAGGGAGAATGGCTTGGGGGCGGATCCGCAGAATGTGCTGCCGTGCGAGAAAATCGTGTTAGTGGCAGGCTTATCTCTTGGCTTTGCCTGCGTAGCCGGCGGCTCACCAGGCGATGCCTCTCTCCATTAGTGCCACCGGATAAGCCCCTCAAGTAATCTTTTCAAAATTACGCGTGCTCGTGCCGATAGCAGCTCTTTTTTCATCTCCGATACACCACGGTAACTCGGGCGAGAAAGTCGGCAAGTTCGGCAATATGTCGTCGTATTGCGTCGCGGTCTTCTCGTGCCGCTGCTTGCTCCAAGGCGGCTCCCATTATGCTGATCGCGTCGAACCCATACCCTCCTCCGTCCCCTTTCATGCGATGACCAATGACTTGAATCGGCGCTAAATTATTTTCTTGTAACGCAGTTTCTATTGTCTGCACGTCACGGCGACGATTCTCTAGAAATCCTGGAACAATCTCTTCAAGGCCTTGGTCGATATGCAAGGTGATGCGTTGTTCGGCCTTTCTGCTCGGTCTTGTGTTCATACGATACGCCGTCCTTTACAAGCCTGGAGAACTTCCAAGAGGGTGTGCTTCTTGATAGGTTTGGTCATGTGAGCATTGCAGCCGGCTTCGAGAATCTTGACTCCGTCTGCTTTAAGCGCCAGCGCGGTCAACGCAATCACCTGTGTAGGGGGGAGGTCATGCTCCCGCTCCCAGGCGCGTATCGCTTTTGTCGCCTCATAGCCATCCATCACCGGCATCTGCATGTCCATCAAGATAAGGTCATAGTAGCCGTTCTTGAATAGCTCCAACGCGATGCCTCCGTGATCCGCGATATCGAGACGATAGGGCGTCTGCTTCAAATAGGATCGGACCAGCACCTGATTATCAAGGGAATCTTCCACCAATAAGATGCGAAGTGCCCTGACTTCGGTAGGAGATGTGGGAGCAACTGGTGCTGAACCCATCGCGCGGTGGATACCTTTAGAACGGTCAAAGGCGATGCTGATGGTCTCGAGCACATTCGATGTCCTGATGGGTTTGATCAAATACCCGCCCAACCCCATGTCATAGGTGCGGGCGATATCGTCGGCCCACTGGTCAGAGGCCAACATCACAATCGTTGGACTCTGAGGATGATTGGCGCGCCTGATCTCTTCAGCGACCTGAAATCCGTCCATGTCCGGCATGCGACAGTCGAGGAGCAAGAGCTGGTACGGTCGTGGCGCCATAGAGGCTCGCTGCCATTCTTCGATGGCCTCGTGACCAGACGCAGTCTCCGTCACCTCTGCCCCCAAAGCGGTCAAGGTTTCACGAAGAATCAGGCGATTGGTGGCATGGTCATCAACCACGAGTGTTCTGACCCCTTGAAGATTGACCTGGACATCGTCCTGTATCGATGTCGGACCGGATTGCACCGCTAGTTGCACACAACAATGAAACGTGCTGCCCGCTCCGATAGTACTCTCCACCCAAATTCGTCCGTTCATGAGTTCGGCTAATTGCCTTGAAATGGTCAGGCCTAGTCCGGTCCCGCCATACTTGCGCGTCATTGAGGCGTGGGCTTGCGTGAAGCTTTCAAAGATGGCAGCAAGCTTGTCGGGCGGAATGCCGATCCCTGTATCGCTGATAGAAAATCGAATGGCTCCAGGCGTGAGGCGTTCCGGATCCTGCATAACCCGCACCGTGACGGAACCGCCGTCGGTGAATTTGATCGCGTTGCTGATGAGGTTGATGAGGATCTGATGTAATCGGTTCGGGTCTCCGATGACGGCGCGGGGAACGTTAGATGAAAGATGGCAGGCCAGCTCGAGTCCTTTTTCATAGGCTCGCATGGCGAGAATCTCGATGGCTTTTTCCACCAAGTCGCCCAAATCAAAGTCGGTTGATTCCAACTCAAGATGACCGACTTCGACTTTCGACAGGTCGAGAATGTCGTTGATCAGACTCAAGAGATTGCTGCCGGCGCGGCGGAATATGCGCAAGTATTTTCGTTGATCGGGGGTCAGATCCGTTTCCCATAGCAGATCCGCCATCCCGATAATCGCATTCATCGGCGTCCGAATCTCATGGCTCACACTGGCAAGGAATTCACTTTTGGCGGCGCTCGCAACTTCGGCCCGTTCTTTGGCCTGTCGCATGGACGTCTCTGCTTCAACGCGTTCCTTGGCCTCCATCGCAAGGGTCACCATCGTGGAGAACGACCCGGCAATGGTTATTTCATCGGCGGTCCATGTACGACACGAGCCGAGGTATTCATGGCACAAGACGCCCACCGTCTTTCCTTTATGTCTGATCGGCGCATCGAGCATCGCGCCGATCCCGAGCGGAGTCAGGTACGACGACGAAAATTCACGGGTGCGGGGATCGGCATTGGCGTCGTGCGCGGCAATGGCATGCTCTTCCTGCTGCAGTGCCTGAAAATAGCATGGGTACTGGCTGGCCCGAAGAACAGCCCCCGCGCTGTGCGCCCCGCTCGCTACCTCGTACAGATCCTCCAGTTGAATCGCCGACCGGTTTTCCCGGAACAGCCAGATACTAACGCGCTCAACTTCCAGGATGCGGCAGGCCATCTCTGTGATGGCCTGAAACGCTCGGCGAGGGTCACCGGAGATGATAGCCTCGCTTCGTGTCAATTCGAGCAGCCCGACCTGATGCTCTTGGAGCAAACTGAAGCGCTGCCTTTCTTGCCTGGCAACTCGTTTGCTCTCTGTGATATCCCGGCAGGTGCAGATGACGTCGGGTTTATATCCCGCACTACGGCTGAATTGCTGCAATGTCACTTCGACATCGAACGGCACTCCAGTCTTCTTTCTGCCAACCAATTCGCCGCGCCAATATCCGACACGTATGAAGAAGGGAAAATGGTGTTGCTCGATCATGGCTTGCTGTTCAGAACCGTAGAGCGCCCTCCAAGACTGCCCAATCAACTCCTCAACCTTAAAGCCATACAAGGCGGCATAGGCCGGATTCACATAGGTGTGCAATCCGTCGGCATTCAAAATGGCAAGACCTTCCATGCCGTGATCCACGGCATGTTGGAGTTGAACGACTGTCTCGTTCTGGCGTTTCTGCTCGGTGATGTCGACCATGATGCCGCGGACCCTGACTGGAGCCCCTTCTTCGATAAACACGCTGACGATGTCTCTGATCCAGACAGTCCGTCCGTCCGCGGCAAGCATCCGGTATTCGAAATCATGGGGCAAGCCCAACTTTGTTTGCTCCACGCAATACGCCACGGTTCGTTCACGGTCCTCGGGATGTATATGATCGGGCCAGAACGTGGGACTGTTGAGCCATTGGTGAACAGGATAGCCGAGAATATGCTCGGCTTGGATGCTCACAAAGGTGAAGCAAAAAGTGGCTGGGTCCGCTTCCCAGACGATCCCGGTAATGGAATTGAGCAGCGAGGCATACCGCTGCTCGGAAAGGCGCAGTGCTTCTTCCACCCGCTTACGCTCGGTGATGTCGCGCACGATGGCCAGGAGGTATTCTCGATCAAACCGGACCAGACGAATCTGCACCTCAACCGGAAAAGTCGAGCCGTCTTTTCGACGATGGAGGGTTTCCACCGTCACCGTTCCGCTTTCCCGTATCCGTGTCACATTTTGCGCAAAGATCGGCGCCGTGACGATTGGATCAATATCGGGAACGGTCAACGATAGGAGCTCTTGTCGGGTATAGCCGAGACTCGAAAAGCTTTTCTCATTGCAGTCTAAGAAGCGCCCGGTGACAGGGTCAATGACCTCGATGGAGTCGTCCGCCTGGTCAAGCAACGCTCGAAACAATTTCACCGCCGCCTCGGATTGCTTGCGCTCGGTAATGACCTCCGTCAACATCATGATGCCGCCGATCTGTCCGGATCCGTCGTGCCAAGGCCGCACTTCCCAGCGGAGCCATTCCACGCAGCCGTCCGCGCGTGTGAAGGGATCTTCTTCCCGCCGCTCAATTGCGCCGGCCAGACACCGTTGGTGAATTTCCTGCCACTCCGGCATGTGTCGGATTTCCGGGAATACGTCGTAGTGATGGAGTCCGATGATGCTCCGATCACCTAGTTGGTAATCCTGGAGCCATCGCCTGCTGACGGCCAGATATCGAAGTTGCTTGTCGAACATGGCCACGGCGGCAGGCGTGTGCTCGACGAAGGACTTCAAGAGATCGTGGCTATGATCGAGCGCCGCTTTCGCCCGCTTGCGCGAAGTAATATCTTCCGAAATGCCTGTTTGGTTGATAGTGTGAGCACCGCCCGTGCGGCGGCCCTGTTTCCCAGTTGGGTCTGTGCGCAAAGAAGAGCGTAGTTGCCGTTTTGATGGCGGTGTGGTCCGTGAGCGACCGGCAGCCGTGGGCTTTGGTTGCCGTTTGGCCTTGCCACTCGCTCGAATCGGTGACGCCTTCTTAGCCATGGCCGTACCTTCCCTCGCTGTCGATGACATGCACATCGGACAGAGAGTCCTGGGATGCAAACGAAGGCACGTTTTCCCGGAAAACCTTGGTGAGCGTCGCGCCGATTGCCGTCAGCACATCTCGTCGAGACCCTGGCTTGGTCATGGTGAGGAGAAGGTTAGTCTTCGTGAGAATGCGGGACAAGAGAGAGTATGCCGGCTTGTTTGGCCCGATTGCGGCCTTCCTGCTTGGCCTGATAGAGCGCTTGATCCGCCGCCTTGATCAAATCGGTTGGGGAACTGTTCCGGCTGGGGATCGTACTGGCGAAGCCCGCGCTGATGGTAGTATTTCCACCATCGGAGTGCGTAATGCCGAGCGCCTCAATTCGTTGCCGAAGTGTTTCCGCCACCTGTGCCGCCCCATCCGCACGGGTACCGGGAAGCACGACTACGAATTCGTCGCCGCCATACCGAGCGACGAGATCTCCTGGCCTGTTGACGGCTCCCGAAATAGCGGCGGCGACCTGCCGGAGACATTCGTCGCCCGACGTATGGCCGAGGGTATCGTTGTAGGATTTGAAACGATCGATGTCGAGCATGATCAGAGAGAGCGGCGTCAACTCGCGAACGGCCCGGCGCCATTCCTGGTCTAAGAAGTCGTCAAATTGCCGTCGGTTGGTAATGCCGGTGAGGCCGTCAAGACAGGACAGGCGCAGCAACATCTGATTCGCTTCCTGGAGTTGGCGCATAACCTCAAGGAGCTCCTGCTCCCGGGCCCGTCGCCGGTCAATTTCGTGAACCAATCGCAAAACCGACCGGACACGAGTCAAGAGCTCGATTTTGTTGACGGGTTTCCCAATGTAGTCAAGTGCACCTGCGGCAAAGGCAAGTTGGAGATCGACGGGATCAGTCTTCACTGTCACCATCATGATGGGCGTGTCACGGAATCGTTCAACCGCCTTGATCTGGCGGCAGGCTTCGATGCCGTTCATCTCCGGCATGACGATGTCCATAAGGATCAGGTCGACTCGAGTTGCGGCGCCGTGTTTCCCGTCATCGAGCCCCAGCAAGCGGAATGCGGAGGCAGCCGAGTCGGCGACCAAGAGATGGTCGTAGCCGGCAGCCGAGAGGATCGACTGAAGCAAGAGGCGGTCGTCTGCCGAATCATCAACGATCAAGATACCCATGGGCTTTGAATCCAGTGAATATGAGTGATATGCCTGAGAAATCCTAGCAGCTAGTCCTGATAAACTCCAGGATAAAGCTTCTTGACGCAGGGCTGACAGATCCCGTGGCTGAATTCAGCCTCGGAATGTTCGCCGATATATTCCTCCAACTGTTGCCAGAATCCTCCGTCATTGCGGATTTTTTTGCAGGATGCGCAGATGGGAATGAGTCCTCTGAGGACTTTGACATCTCGCAGCGCTTTCTGCAGCTCCTCATTGCTTCGACGGAGTTCCACTTCTCGCGCTTTGCGACAGTCCATTTCATTTTTCAACGCCAGCGCCGAAGAAGCGCGGGCCAGAAGTTCCACATCGTTCACCGGTTTGGTGATGTAATCATTCGCTCCCGCTGCAAAGGCGGCTTGGAGATTTGAGCGATCGTTTTTGGCCGTGACCATGATGATGGGAATGTCGCACAGATGTGGTCGGCTTTTGATCTGGCGACAGGCTTCAACTCCATCCATCTCCGGCATGAGTACGTCCATCAGAATCAAGTCGATCTGGAGAGGCGGGTCCTGGCCGTCCATGTCGAGCATGGAAAATGCCGTCTTTGCCGAGTCGGCGCTTAAGAGATCCGTATGGCCGGCCTTCCCAAGGATTACACGAAGGAGTGCCTGTTGGTCTGGAGAGTCGTCGATGATAAGAATGCCCATGCTGATTCCTGCCAGGCGCTCGCACATGCAGTGCAAGCAATTACCTTTCAGTATAGCAGGTGCCGATTGGGCTACTGGAGCTTGGCGCGGACGAGTTCGCTGATCTGCTTGCCGTCTACCGGCTGGCCGGCCACACGAACCATCACGGCTTTCATCACCGCGCCCATCTCTTTCAGAGATCGAGCACCGGTTTCCTGAATAACCGCGTCCACGATGGTGGAGAGCTGTTCGGAAGAGAGGGCTTGAGGGAAATAGGATTCGAGAACGGTGATTTCCATCCGTTCTTTTGCGGCAAGCTCTGCCCGGTTACCTTTTTCAAACTGCTCAACCGATTCCCGGCGTTGCTTGATCATGGTCGTCATCACTCGGCTCATTTCGGCATCGTCGAGATCCTTTTTGATCTCGATTTCCTTGTTCATGACGGCCGCCTTGATCATGCGAATCACGTCCATCCGCAATTGGTCGCGGGCCTTCATGGCACGCTTCAGATCTTCGGTCAGGCGGTCGCGCAAGGACATAGGGCCTCGTGGATGAGTGGGCTCGTCTTGGAAATGGAGAATACCCCTTCATTCGACATCCGTCAATGTACAGCATGCCGATCATGCGGCGGTTTGCCTGGCGTGGTTTTCATATCGTGCAGGGAGTATGATATTAGCAGGATCCGGCTGCGGCTCGAAGAAAGACTCGAGAACGTCGGGAGGCTGGCGATGGCGAGGCAACACTCGACGGTCCAACTCATGAGCGTCCTGGCGACGGCGGTTCTCGTGTCCAGTTGTGCAAGTGCCGCCACGCAGTTGCCCCCTACGTTCGGTTTGCGTTCCATGCCTTCGGCGTCACCGATTCCTGCTGATGTCCAGCAAATGGCGGTGTTGTATCCGCGTGGAGAGACCTCCGATTGGTCCAGTGCCTATGGTCGTCTAGAGGGGGCCGCATTCCAACTCAAGACGTTCCGCCCGAATCTAAGGATCATTGATCGGTCCCATATGCAGGCGATCGTCTCGGAGCAGCGCTTTCAGGCCGGAGGGCTTGTCTCTGAAGAAAGTGCCGTCCGCATTGGGCGGATGTTGGGTGTCGACAGCGTGTTGATCTATCGAATCGATGGGCCGACGTTGCGCGACCGATTCTTTGCGCGCGAGCATCACGACCTTCCACCGGTAACCATCACGAGTAAAATCATTCGAGTCGAGAGTGGGGAAGTCGTCTATCACAATGTGGTAACGGCACGTGTGGATGAGACTGAGGAGTCCGGGTGGTCACTATCGGACAATGTCGACTATCAACGCTGGAGCCGAGCGGCATTAGACCGGGGTATCATGCAGACGGTCTATGATTTACATCGCGCATTTGATTAACAGTATGGACAATGGGAGGATGCGAATGATTCTTCGACGAAGCCGTATGCTACAAGGTGTGGTCGCTATGGTCGCAGGTCTATTCGTCTTCTCGCTGATCACGGCTTGCGCCAGTGACCAACCCAAACCCCTTCCGCAGCCGACTCCGGACCAAGTACGGGGTCATGCCGATCGGACATTCGATACGCTCAAGCAAGAGGAACAAGAGCGAGCTGCCCGGCCTCCGATACCTCGTTAGAAGCGGCTCCCTACCGAGTCGATTTAGACAGGGTCCAAACCGCAAACCGGGCAACGGGTTTTACGAGCGGCAATTCCCAGAGGAGTTGTTGGCGAGGCACGCGCTCCACTTGTCGCGTTTCATGAAAGGTGCCAAGAAGACTGAATGAGACCAGCAGCCGCAAGACGCCCGAGAGAAAGAAGACGAAGGGCAAATTGGAAGCAGGCTGGAGGATGACCCCCGCCCACTCGATGCGTACGGGAAGACTTTCTACCAACCAACTCCCCAGCAAAGCTCCCACCGACCATCCTACTGCATTGACCGTGCTGTACACCGCAACGGCTTTCGCGCGCTCCTCCGGCCTGACCGAATCAAACACATAGTTCTGCAATCCCAACGCCAACCCGGCCCAAATGACGCCGCCCAAAAAATTGACTGCCAGGAGAAAGCCTAACTCCGTACTCACAAGGTAGAGCATCGGCAAGATTGGCACCGTAAAGCCGGTAAAGGACAACAAGGCTTTGTTTCCGAAGCGGTCCCCGAATTGACCCCAGGCCTGCAAAGTGAGAAGTTGGCCGAGGAGGCCGGCAGCTAACCATCCTCCGTAACCAATGTAGGACAGATGAAGATCCTGCAACATATAGAGAACGAAAAATGGGCCAGCGATCAACACCGAGGCATGCATCAAGCCGGAGAAAAGAAGGAAGCAACGGAAGTCCTTCGTCGCACTCAGACGGAAGAATCCGCGAAATCCTTGCTGTGCCTCCTGGTGAGCGGTCGGATGTATATCTTGAACGGGAGACAAGGCCAACGCCGAGAGGATGCGAGCGCTACCGGCCAACGCGAAGATCAGCACGAATCCCCACCAGGCGGCGGTGGAATCCTGCCAGACGCTCAGTACCCATCCGGCTCCACAGAGCGAAAAGAAGCTGAGGCCTGCGACGATTTGGGCTCGACGTGCGAAATAGACGCCCCTTTCGTGCTGATCGAGCCAATCGGCAATCAAGCTATTCCAAGCCGGCGCGGTGAATTGTGCGCAGGCAAAATAGGCGGCAGCTCCACACACGACGAGCCAGGGACCCCACTGCGGAATCAGCAGCGGTAGGAGCACGATAGGAATCCACGTAACGGCTTGCCCGACGGTGCCGGCAGAGATGAGAGCTTTTCGATTGGGGAACCACTGTAATAACTTCACAGAGACGAGTTGAGCCCCTGTCCCGATGAGTTGGGGTAATGCAGACAAGATACTCAGTTGGAACGGGCTTGCATGAAGGAGCAGGGCGAAGGCAGAGAGATACTGTTCGCCGCTTCCTTGCGTAACGGCTTGGCAGGCGCCGTCTCGGAGACCGTAGCGACGGCCTCGCTCGCCTACGCTCTGCGGCTGGGAAATGGTTGACGTGGTCTCTTGTATACGTCCAGGGGATGTCACCAACACCTGATCCTCATAATCCGAGGGGCTTCTGGTTGAGCGTAGCACAGAAGGTGGGGAGATGGAGCGGAATGAGACGATCCATCCGATCAGTCGATGATTGACCCCTTACCGATCTCTCTATACCATAACAGTACGAGTGGACAGAGGTCCATGGTGTCGGCAATGAAAGAGACCAGAAAGAGAGGGACGGAGGTTCTAGTAGGGATGCTTGTCGGCCTGAGCATCGTCGTGGGTGTATGTCAGGACATTGAGGCACGAGATCTGTTCGCCCCAAAAGAGCAGGCAACGACCGAGGTTGATCCCACACAAAGTCCGTCGTTTGACGAGCAGAAGAAGGGCATCCCTCAATCCCTTTTCACCTGGATCAAGATGGCTAAAGGGTATGAGGTCGAGTGGGATACGTTCGGACGAAACGGTTGGTATACGCAAGATCCTCGGCTGAAGCCCGTCGAGCCAGGGTCGGTGTTTCCTCGGAATACCCCCGCGATCTATATTGTATTCGAGTCAGCCCCACTGGAAGATCCTGCCCAGTTCAGCGCTCAGTGGTTTCTGGAGGGGGAGAAGGGCGTCTTCTCATCCGTGCCGCTGGGCAAAGATACGTTGGAAGTGCCGGGGCATGAACGCTACGGATTCCTGGAACTCAAAAAGGGGGGAGACTTCTGGGACGTGGGAACGTATCTGGTGAAACTGTTCATCACCCCGCTCGGACAACAGTCCTTTCATGCCGCCAATCAAGTGGGCACCATGCGATTCACGATTGTCGAGGGCACTACGCCTCCAGGTATGAGTCCGCACTAGCCTTGCGCTCACATATTGGAGATTGCAGCAGATGCGCTCATGAATATACGGGACAGGCAGAGAAAGGAGCAGAATGAGGGAACGCATTAAAGTCACGGATCAAGAGAAGCTGACGCTGCTCTATGAGCGATTCCGCGACGTGTGCCTGGTCGAGAAAGAAGTCTGGAAAGAGATCTTTATGCCGCGGGATGTGACGCAAGGGCCTGTCCGAACAAACATACAAGATCGCTATGACGTGGAAATCGATGAGCCCGCTATCGAAGACGCCTTGGATGCGAATATCCCTCGCGGCAGCCAGGCTCTGGCTGCCGCGATTCAGGAATATCGAACACACATTTCGTTTTATCGAAAAGTCTGAGAGGGTCAACGGGCCGCAAGCACTCGTTCGACATCCTGCACGATCTCTGGCGCCAACGGCTTCGTGCGATGATGGTATCGGGCGACGATCTTTCCTGAACGATCGACTAAATATTTCTGGAAATTCCACTCTACCTCGCCGGGGATCGGGCCCTGTTCGGTCAGATACCGGTAGAGAGGATGTTTGTCCTCACCCTTCACGCTGATCTTACTGAAGAGCGGAAACGACAGGCTGTACTTGGTGTGGCAGAATGATTTGATTTCTTCATTCGTCCCTGGCTCCTGCTGCCCGAAGTTGTTCGCAGGAAACGCCAAGATTTCAAAGCCCTTCTCTCGATACTGTTCATACATATTTTCGAGGTCGGTATACTGCGGTGTATTGCCGCAGAAGCTGGCCGTGTTGACCAGCAATAGCACTTTGCCGCGGAACTGGCTCAGCGAGACCGGCTTCCCATCAATATCGTTCAGCGTAAAGTCATAGACCATGGGCGTCTGTGCTGCCATGAGTATGGTCCCTTCTTGTTTGGCCTGTACGGGACTCGTCTCAAATAAACCGCTCGATCCACCACCGGCGATCAAGCCAATTCCTGCGAACAATCCCACCAAGGTATGACGCAACCCACTCATAGGGCGCCTCGTAGTTAGAGTCGTTCTAAGGCATCAATGCGAGCTTCCATCGGCGGATGCGTAGCAAAGAGACGCATAACTCCTGAGGAATTACCGGAGATCTTCATTGTTGCGAGCGCATCCTGTCCGGAGTACTCGACCTGTGAGCGGGTGACCCAACGTTCAATCGCGCGAAGGGCTGAGATCATCGACTCCTTGCCGTACACCTTGGCGGAAAAGGCATCCGCGCCAAACTCACGCTTCCGCGAAAACCAGCAGATCAGGACCGAGGCCAGGATGCTGACGACGATCTGGAGCACGATCGACAATCCAAAGCCGAGCATAGCTTGATCGCGTTCGGCGAAGATTCGGCGCACCCACATCGCAATGTAGTACACGAAGGTGTTCATCAACCCAGCCAACACGGTGGTTGCGAACATGTCCCCGTTGTAGACGTGTCCCATTTCGTGGGCAAGGACGGCTCGCACTTCCTGCTCTTGCAGATTGCTCAACAATCCAGTCGAGACAGCCACCATGGAGTTGTTCTTACTGGGGCCGGTCGCGAAGGCGTTGGGATCGGGGGCCTCGTAGATCCACACCTCAGGCATCGTGATCTGAAGCCGTTGCGCGATTTCTTGAACGGAGCCATAAACAACCTGTTCGGCATGCGATCGGGGTTGAGTAATCTGGCGACAATCCAGCATGGCCCGTGCCATTTGTTTAGAGAAGGCCAAACTGATAAATGCGCCACCAAAGCCGAAGGCCAGGGCCCAGACTAACGAGCTGAGGTCTACCATTCCTTGCAGATCAATCCCGAACATGGGAAGAATGACATTGATAAGCACGGGCACGGTGAGCGAGAGCGTCACCATAATCAGAATGTTGGCAGCGAGCAGCAGGAACATGCCTTTCATCCACTTCATCGAGATCCTCCTTCACAACCATGTTCTCGCCCCGTTTATTCGGGCGAGCCATCAGTACATGTGATTATACTAACCGATTCGGGGAAATGCATCTCACTTGAGACTGCGGTACTACGATGTGCCTCAGAAGATAACTCCAGTAATGCCAAGGTCAAGACACCTCAAGTGCATGAAACTCTTAGGCAAAGTTGACCGATTCCCGCTCTTCCTGTTAGAAGTGGCTCATGCAGAATGCGCCTGCGCGATTACTCAACATGTTGGCGATGGTCTGGTTGCTGACATCTGCCGGCGTGACCATCCATGCAGCGGAGCCTTCCCAGCACAGTTCTCCAGTGGTGATCCCAGAGACCGCAGACGGAGTGCAGCGAGGCACAGTCACACTCGACAGCTACTCGTATACCCCCAATCATTTAATTGTCGAAGCAAGAAAGCCGGTTGAGTTGACGCTGACCAGTGTGGCCACGATGATCCCGCACAATTTCATCATCAAGGACCCAGAGGGTAGTTTATCTGTTGAGCAGGACGTGAGTGCCGGCAAGACAGTCACCATTATATTTACGCCGACTCAGCCTGGCATATTTCTCATCTACTGCGACAAACGGCTCTGGCCGTTCCCCAGCCATCGCGACAAAGGGATGGAAGGGACCCTGGAAGTGCGATAGGTGTGGCTACGAGTATAGAGACCTCCAAGCAGGACCTGCTCCGCGATCTCCTCAAGCAAGTGTCACGCCTCTTCTACACGACATTGGCCGTGGTTCCTGCCGATGTGCGCGATCAAGTCAGCCTCGCCTACCTCTTTGCCCGCGCGGCAGACACAATTGCGGACACTGAATTGATCGATCGCCCGCGGCGGCTGGATTTACTGGCTCAATTCAAAGCTCAGTTCGTGAGCGACCAGATCGCCTGGACTCAGGTGCGAGACATCCAGCACGCAGTGGCGCCAATCCAACAGAACTCTGCCGAACGTATCCTGCTTGAACGACTGGAAGATTGCTTCAAGCTCTTCCAGACCTTTTCGTCGGACGATCGCCGCCGTATACAACGACTCATGTCCACTCTGACACAAGGCATGGAGATGGACCTTGTCGTATTCCCCGGCATATCAGCCACAGATCTCACGGTTCTCAAGACGCTCGAAGATCTGGACCGCTATACCTATTATGTGGCTGGATGTGTGGGCGAGTTTTGGACAGACTTGATGTGTGCGCACCGGAAGGCATTGGCCTCATGGAAGGTGCGGGAGATGTCGGAGGTCGGCGTGAGATTTGGTAAAGGGTTACAACTCACGAACATTGTGAAGGACATCGCACACGATCTCCAGAAAGGCCGCTGCTATGTGCCGGCACCCATGCTGGCCGAAGCCGGCCTTACCGCACGTGACTTACTGGACCAGCAGAACCGTGCACGGTTTCAGCCGGTCCTGAGCAAACTTGTCCATATGGCGGTGGAGCATCTTGATCAAGGCTGGCTCTATGCCATGGCAATTCCACGATATGAAACTCGTCTGCGATTATCCTGCATGTGGCCGATCCTTTCCGCCGGCGAATCGCTGAAGCTCGTCATGAATTCGCCCGATCTCTTAAACCCTGCGGTAAAAGTCAAAATCCCGCGGAGCCAGGTCTATCAAATCATGGCCCTCACGACAAGCACCTTTGCCTGCGGATATGTGGGGACGGCCTGCTGGGGACGGTTGCGAAAGCAGATTGTATAAGCTGGAGGCAATGACAAGGGCACGGCGATCGGCCTAGGTACAGAACCCTCGCTTGCGCCCTCTCAGATTGCGCGTGTTGTCCATCGTCTCAGAGCCCAGGTCTCGGCTCCGCTACGATGCTGAGTTCCAATGGAGAACTGCCGCGCCGGATGTCGAGTCTCAATGCCTGCCCTGCCTCGACCCGACACTGTCGCTTGGCCTCGCGATCGGAGGTAACGGTCGCCAGAGCGATACCGTTACAGGCGAGGACTCTGTCACCTACCCTAAGCCCAGCTTTGTCAGCAGGAAGACCGCCGCGAAGTTCTCGCACGAGATAGTACCGAACGCCCGCTACTTCTTGTAGTTCCCAGTTGACGCCGATCTGTCCGGAGCCGAGCAACCCAGTTTGCGAACCGAACCTAGCGAGTATTCGATGTGCGATGACGCGGGCCAAACCTTCTGGATCATCGACCGAGGCATCAGACCCATATCCTCCCCCATTGAATAACACCACGCCGCTTTCGACATCGATCATCCGTAAGGCCAGCGACACGCGGCTGATCTGGTCTCCCTCGGCTCGCTCCCATTGTTGCACTTCACCCACCACAATGGCCTGCGCGCCGACCAGTTTCCCGACTTTCAGCACCTCGGCATCGTAGGCATGCTGCAGTTGGACGACCTGCTCCTTGAACACCTCGTCAAGCTCCGTTCGCTCGACCATATTCACATCCAGATCTAACAGCAAGGTTGTCACAATCCCGGTAACACGCGACCCCGTTCCCTCCGCGCCAGGTGCATCCTCAAACACCATGACAGCCATCGTCCGATAACGATCAATCGTGTCACGATTGATTGGGCCGACACCGGTCACGACCGGCTCAGGACGCCCACGCATCCCGCCGGATCCTAAGCCTGCAGTGCCTGACGAAGCACAGGCGCGACGCCGCTGTAGAATGGCCGCGGGTGGACCCCAGGCGCAGAGTTCGTTGTTCATCAGCACGACATGGTGGGGATACTCGCGTTGATGTTCTGCGACAAAGTTGGTGAAGGGATAGAATAGGCAGCCGGCGACCCAGACGGATATCGGACAGAGCGCCAGCTCATAGAGCCACTGGTTACGGGCTGTGAGGGAGTATTCCCAGACCAGTAGACGGCCATCGTCACGCAACACACGGTCCGGCCGACCGATCTGTTCGACCACCTCGGTCTTCGTCATCGGCACAGCCAGCCGGTCCAGTTTGGATTCCGACTTCACAATCGTATAAGCAACCCCGCAAGCGGTCAGTGCGACGGCAAGGCTAACAATTGCGAGTGTGTTGATGACCGCTGAAAACCGGATGGGAGAAACCGCCTGCTGCATCGGCATCGCCGCAAGCGTACCACTCCGGAAGCGAGGGCTGCAACGGAACAGGACGAGGAGTGCGCTTAGTGACTCTCTCCGCAGGATGCTCAAAAAGTCCGTCAGCAAAGCCGCAGCCGATGAATGCACCGGAGACGTAACATTCCTCACCCGCCCAGCCCGAGCTGCCAAGACAGCTCGTTTCCCAAGTGGGCTACGTTGAGGATACTTTCGAGGTGAGAACGTTGCATGGGAAAAGGCGCGCCTCGGCGCGACAGGGTCGGGCGGGTGAGAAGAGCGGCTTTTTCAGCATCCTGCTAGTTCAAGGAAGGATCGAACGGCATATCCGCATAATGGCGATAGTCGTCACCCAGGGCACTCACGATATCCGGCCAGATACGTGTAGGGTCCTTGTCGAACACGGCACTGGGATCTGCTGGAATGGTAAACCACGATCCGGTTTGCATTTCAGACTCCAACTGCCCTGGACCCCATCCGGAATATCCAATGTAGGCACGAAAGGCTTCGCGCCCCTCACTAGTAGTCAAAATACGATCGACAAGCTCCGTATCCCCGCCCAGACAGATTCCATCGAAGACATGATGGGAATTTTCAGGCAATTGATCCAAGCGATAGAGCATCATGACCTGGTTCGTCTGTACCGGCCCTCCGGAGAAAAGGACGTGCCGCTGGCCTTCGAGAATCGGGACTTGAGGGAGCGCCTCCGAAACCGACATCGCAGTCGGGCGATTGACGACGACACCCAGCGCCCCTTCGGCTCCGTGCTCGCAGAGCAACACGACGGTCTGTCGAAAGTTCGGATCGCGCAAGGATGGCGCCGCGATGAGGAAGATGCCTTTCCCGAGCGGGGCTTTCATATTTCTAATCCTACCGCGCTGACCTGTGGCGTGCAAGCGGCACGACAAACCGAGATCTGCAGTATATACCACGCGAGACTAGCGAGACGGGCTGGATGGGCGAGACGAGGCAGAAATCAAGCGCTCCACGGCGCGCCTTTCCCGCGTGTCTCGCACCTTCACGCGTCGTCACTTATAGAGGGATTCGCGTCGATCGCGGAGGAGATCGTTGTAGGGCGTGAGGGCCTTGTTCCGCGCCTCGACAGGATCGATCTCGACGATACAAAGTTCTTCCTGGTCTCGCGGTGCGCGATGCAGAATCGCTCCGCGTGGAGCGACGACTTCGCTATTCCCAATAAACGTCAACTGATCTTTGCCGTCTCGTGCTTCGCTCCCTGTGCGATTACAGGTAATCGCGAACACTCGATTTTCAAGACACCGAACAGGCATGGAGTCCGGGCAATTGGGCAGCACGAGGTTCGACGGATGGCAGATGATCTCTGCCCCCTTGAGCGCCAACGTGCGGGCAGCCTCCGGATAGTACCAGTCGAAACAAATCATCGCGCCGATCTTGGCCAACCCGACATCCCACACCTGAAATCCTGTGTCGCCGGGCGTAAAGAACAGCGTTTCCTCAAAAAACAGATGGGTCTTGCGATAGCACCCGATAAACCCGGACGGGCCGACGACCACGGCGGAGTTATAGCAAGCAGATCCGGCGCGCTCTGGAAGACCGGCGACGATCACCATCCGTCGCCGCTTCGCAAGATCGATTAACCGTTGTGTGGTCGGTCCATTCGGTACCGGCTCCGACAGCGCAAGCGCCTCTTCCTGCGAGACGAACTGATAGCCGGATGCGCACAACTCCGGCAGGACGATCAAGTCAGCGTCGGCTCGTTCGAGTGTGTCCACAATCGTGTCGAGATTCTTCGACACCTCGCCGAACCGTGGAGTGAACTGAAAAAACCCGACACGCATGATCGTCATGTCCCGAGAATAAAAACGGGCAGGAACGCCCCTGCCCGTTCAAGAAGCATCTCTACCAGAGTGGTTTACTTCACTTCGGACAAATGGGTAACCGCGCCTTCGGCATGTTGTGTGGCCACATCGGCGTGACCGGCCTTGCCATGGGCCACGGCTTCCTTGAGATGCGTGATCCCTTCATCCACATGCGGATTCTTTGCAGCTGCCCCCGCATGCTTGAGTGCCTCCTCAGCATGTTGGACCAGGGCATCCGCATGCCCCTGTTTGCCATGCGCCACGGCCTCTTTGGCATGTTCCAAGGCTTCACTCGCGTGCTTGTCGTGGGCGGCAAGAGCAAGTCCGCTGAAGAGCGGGACACCAACAAGCGCGGCAACCGCCGCAACGACCAGTGCTCCGCGATGGATTCTCATTTTCATGGGTTCCTCCTCAGTGGTTAAGGTTCATTCGATGGGTGAACGGTCTCCGTAGTTTCTTCGACGTGCCTCACCTTACACAGCCAGTTTTTCACTGTCAAGAAGGCCGCATCTGGGGATCGACGTTCAAGATGTGCTGCAATCCCTTGGCGTCTTTTTCTACCGGACAGGCAAAATCCCGACTCCATTCCCACCAGGATCCCGGATAGTTCCGGACCTTCCGATACCCGGCGAGTTTGAGGACAAAATACAGCCAGGCTGAACGGACGCCGCCGGTGCAATAGCAGATGACCTCTTGATCCTGTGTGAGACCTTTCTCGGCGAGACTCTCAGTGATCGTCTGCAGATCTTTCACTGTGGCATTCGCGTGAAGAAATCCGGTCCAAGCCAGATGAATCGAGGAGGGAATGTGGCCGGGTCGCGGTATTCCCGACACCTCTTTCCCAAGATATTCTTCGAGGCTCCGCGCATCGACGATCACGGTGTTCGGATGCGGCTGCTTCACGAGATGCTTCAGCTCGTCTTTGTTGGCGATCACAGCAGACACCGGCCGAACGCTGAAGGTCCCCGGCTTGGGTGTCACAGGCCCATGCTCGAATGGCCGTTTCTCCTGCACCCACTTGACCCACCCGCCGTCGAGAATTCGCAGGCGTGTGTGCCCAAGATATTCCAACATCCAGAACATGCGGCCTTCGTCTCCCCAATTGTCAAACGGATTGGAATAGATGACCACGTCGCTGTCCTGACTGATGCCCAAGGCACGGATCTTTTGTTCCATGCGCCCGCGATCGGGATCGAGCAATCCCTTCGGCACAGCATGAGGGTCGCTGTACTCATGCCAAGTCGAATGGACTGCCCCCGGAATATGGCCGCCGAATTCGTAAGCCGCCCGCCCACGCACGTCGAGAATCACCAAGCCCGGCTGCCCTAAGTTCCGCTGAAGCGTTTCGGTATCAATAAGCAACGTGTGTGTCATGTCGTTCCTTTTGCCATCAGCCTTCAGCTGTCAGCCCTCAGCTCAGCTTTGCAACTTCCTCCGTCTTGCTGACGGCTGACCGCTGAGAGCTGAGTGTTCTCGCCCAATACCGTCGCAAGCGCGCCGGACAACGGAAAGTCCCGCTCATATACAACGAATCGATAGGGATCGTTCCCTGTCAGCCCATATTTAGTCTGCAGCATCTCATGTTGCTTATCGGTCACGATGTGGTACTGCACGCGCGTCTTCACTTTCAAGCTCTCCGCCTGGGCCGGGAGTTGGTACGCAAACTGGTATTCCCGGCTGGCCAATGGCAACAGCCTGTTATCATACAATTCGACGATAGCCGGCTGCCACATGATCCAGCGTCCCATCGTGGATGTTTGATGCTCAAGCTCCCTTCCCTGCTGATCCTCCACGGAGAACTCCACGGTAAAATACCGGTCGGGATCGCCGGTCGGGATCTTATGGCCGGCGCCTGCGTTGATCAGCGTAAGCGTAAATTCGACTCGATTACCCGGCTTAGGTGAAGCGGTGTCGGCCCTGACTTGTATTCCCACCGCCCTCTTCACCATATCGGGGTCGTGTCCGCCGCGCCAGAGATGCTGGCGTCCACGCCGGATCGGACTATTCGCTGCAACCGGCCTATCAATTTCAGGCATGTGGCAACTCTGGCAAATGAAGCCCCGCTCCTGCATGAAGAATTTGCCTTCGTATTCCGCATAGGTCCCACAAGGCCCCACATTATAAAACTGGGCGGGCCCGGACACGACATTGTGACAGCGGTAACAGACCTGCGCGGTCCTGAAGTTCGGATCGAACTTGGTCGGGTGAGGCGCAGCCGAATCCTCGAATGGTCCGTAGATGACGCCATCCCGCACATGACAGACTGCGCAAGTCACTGATTCCTTCTGGTACTCGGGATCATACTGGGGATTAGGCTCTTGAATCGCCTGCTCCACCCGCCCTCGCGGAATCTCTTTCACCAATGTCGGCTGCTGGTTTTCCAGCGGGGTGTGACAGTTCAAACACACCCAGATATTCTTGTCCTTTTTCCAATAGGCCTGAAAGTACGGATCCTCATAGGCATGGGCGTGGATACTCGTCTTCCATTCGTCGTAGATCTCGCGATGACATTGGCCGCAAGACTCCGCCTTCAGGCTCGTCAGACCCTCAGGAACTTTTTGAAATGGGATCGCATGAGCGTAATCCGAGCGTAACCCGAAAATCACGACCGGTTTGATCTCGGTGTAATACAGATACACAAGCCCGCTCGCCAGAACACAGCCGAGCAGAATTTTGACAGCGATCTTCATGTGGCTAGAAGAGCCTGAAGATGGCGATCGACCGAAGTGGCCAACGCTGTCAGATGATACCCGCCTTCGAGCGACGAAAGCATGCGACCGCCGGCATGGCGCTTGGCGATGCCGGCCACGATACCGGTGAGGTCCGCATAACCCTCTTTCGTTAATCCCATGCTGGCGAGCGGATCATCCTGATGCGCATCGAAGCCGGCGGAGACGATCACGAATTCCGGCTTGAACGCATCAGCCACCGGTACCAACGATTTCCGAAAAACGGCGCGATACTCCTCATCACCCTCACCCGCTTGCATCGGCACGTTAATGGTGAACCCTTCCCCTGTTCCCCGCCCCCGCTCCGACTCTCGACCTGTTCCCGGATAATGTGGGTATTGGTGCGTGCTGAAGAAGAGAACGGAGGAGTCGTCCTCGAAACTATGCTGCGTACCGTTCCCATGATGTACATCCCAATCCACAATCAATACACGCTTGAGGCGGTATTTTTTCTGCACATAACGCGCCGCAATCGCGACATTGTTGAAGAGACAGAAGCCCATAGCACGCCCCGCCTCGGCATGATGCCCCGGCGGCCTCACCGCACAGAAGACATGCTCCACTTGCCGGCTCATGATCGCATCGACAGCAGCCAACACCCCACCGGCCGCCAGATACGCGGCGGTCAATGAACCAGGAGACATGGCGGTATCGGGATCGAGTGAGACTCGCCCATTCGTCGGGGCATGGGTCTTCAGCATCGCGAGATACGAGGGCGTATGGATCTGCGTAATCCATTCATCTTCAGCCGCTCGCGGTTCAATCCTGGTCAGTCGAGCCGCTGTGCCACTCTGTTCCAACTGTTGCATGATGGCGCGCAACCGATTGGGAGACTCTGGGTGCCCAACCCCCATGTCATGGTCGAGATAACGTGGGTCGTAGACGAGCCCGGTGTTTCCCATAGCAAACTCCGTAAGGCATCAGGCGTAACGCGTATCGTCGGTGTTGGAGAAATCAGATTATCACGCAGCAAAGCGCATAGACAACGAGCGGAAACGCATGCTACGGTCGTTGAAGCACACACCAAACGTGGAGAGAGACATGCCGAACCCCCGCATCGAACCGCTCAAGAAAGTCCTGTCGATTGATCCGAACGACGAAGTGGCGTGGTTTGGTCTTGGGAAAGCCTACATGGAAGATGCCAATTTCGAAGAAGCGGCTAAAGCCCTTCAACAATGCGTCACGGTGAAACCCACCTACTCAGCCGCCTACTATGCCTGGGCCCAATCATTACACAAACTGGGCCGGATCGATGAATGCCGCACCGTCTGCGCCACCGGCATCGATGTATCCACGAAAAACGGCGATGCGATGGTGACAAAGAATTTTGAGCTGCTCAAGGGCTCGCTTCCTGCTTAAAAACTGACCCTTCACTGATTAGCCTCAACGAGACGAAGTAGGAACCTCAACCGCCCCGTCGCGCTTTTCCCGCCCGTCTCGTGGGCGACGGTTTCTAGACCGGCTCCGCTCCTTCGTCATCATCATCAGCTGGGAGACCGAGAGCTTCTGGCTGGCGCTTGGCGATTTCCTCGTACACTTCATCGAGCCAGCGGCTCGCGCAGCTAAGGATCTCCCTGACTAACGGTTCCGGTTGGCCCGTGCGCTTGATGGTCCATTGGCAGACATATTCCAATAGCACGTCTCGCTCGAACCGTTCCGACGATTGCATGGCCACCGAAGTCATTTCGTTCAGCCCCGTCTTGAGAATCTCGGCCACCATGTCGCGCCCATAGGACGTGCTGGCTGTGACATATTGGACTGCCCGGTTGAGTTCTTGGTCGGTCATGAGGTTTTCCGTCACTCGTTGCCCATCATACCGAGAATGCCACAGCAGATGGAAGATTCCCCTTGGTCATAGCCCAGTGAAAAACTCTGCGGTCTCGCCGACGGGAATGATATGATCGTGACCGAGCCATTCAACCCCGCATGATGCATGAAGACGAGGTGAAGTAGATGCGACGTATGCCCGTGAAGATCAGCAGGAAACATTCGGCCTCACGCACAACCTCCGCTCCAAAAGGGCGGGGCCGGACTTATTCCGAGCGCTGGGATCTCTCAGATTTAGTAGAAAAACCGGTTGAGCGTTTTGAGGCCCTATTGGGAGCGATCGAGGCCAACGTGGCGCAATTCGAAGCTGCTCGATCCCGGCTTAGCCCAACCATGGAGATATCCGTCTTCCTCCCACTGCTGACTCTGAGTGAAAACATCACAGCTGCATCTTCCAAAATCGGCGCCTATGCCTATCTCTGGTTCTCCGAAAATACAAAGGACCTCGCCGCTCGTTCGTTTAAGACTAAGGTCGAGGAGCGGCTCACAGCGCTTCAGAACCGGCTGGTCTTTTTCGACCTCTGGTGGCAGAGCGTCGATGAAAACAACGCGCGACGGCTCATGGCCGGAACAGGCACACTCCGGTATCACCTCGAAACCATTCGCCGCTTTAAGCCTCACACGCTGTCTGAGCCGGAAGAGAAGATCATCAATATCAAGAACGTCACGGGTCGCAGCGCCGTTCAGTCGCTGTACGACGTTGTCACGAACAGCTTCACGTTTACGCTCACCGTCAACGGCAAACGGAAGATGATGACGCGAGAGGAGCTGACGGCCTATCTCCGCCATGCGCAAGGGCGGCTGCGTGAAGCCGCCTATCGAGAGCTATACCGCGTCTACGCCGATCAGCACGATCTGCTCGGAGAAATCTACAAGACCTTGGTCAACGACTGGAAAGCTGAAAATCTCCAAGTGCGTCGATTCGCTTCTCCGATAGCCACCCGCAATCTCGGAAATGACATCTCAGATGAAGCTGTCGCGTCGCTCCTGAAGGTCTGTCAGAAAAACGCGGGTGTCTTTCAGCACTACTTCCGCATCAAAGCTCGCCTGTGCAACATCACCCCCATGAGCCGCTATCACATCTATGCGCCGCATCGGACGGAGCAGAAATCCTATCGCTATCAAGACGCTGTCAGAATGGTACTGGACGCCTATCGAGGATTCTCTCCGCAATTAGCGGAGCTGGCGGAACGGGTCGTCCATGAACACCATATCGACACGAAGACGAGACCCGGAAAAATCGGGGGCGCCTATTGTTACAGCATCGTACCAAGCATGACCCCGTATGTGCTGCTGAACTTCACCGGCGAAGCACGTGATATTGCGACGATGGCCCATGAACTGGGCCACGCTGTCCACGGCATGCTGGCGGCACGACATTCCATTTTTACTTTTCATTCCACCCTCCCTCTGGCGGAAACAGCCTCAGTGTTTGGGGAACGCATCCTGTCCGATGCACTCATGAATCAGGAACGGGATAAGAAGGTGAGGCAGGGACTCCTGGTCAACCAGCTGGATGACATCTACGCCACGGTCCTCCGGCAAGCCTATTTCGTGCAATTTGAAAATCAGGCCCATGAAATGATCGCCCAGGGCGCGACCGTGAAGGATCTAGCCAAGACCTATCTGGCCGAGGTCCGGCAGCAGTTTGGGAAAAACATCAAGGTCCCGGAAGAGTTTCAATGGGAATGGCTGACCATCCCTCATATCTTTGCCAGCCCCTTCTATTGCTACGCCTACAGCTTCGGCAATTTATTGGTCCTCGCCCTCTACCGGATGTACCAAAAGGAGGGCACGGCATTCGTGCCTAAGTATCTAGATTTGCTGAGTACCGGCGGATCGGAGACGCCGCAAAGGATACTTGCCAAGGTTGGCGTCGATATGGCGTCTGAAGATTTTTGGCAATCGGGGTTCGATACGATCCGCGAGATGGTTGGTCAACTGGAGCAGACGCTCTAGAAACTCCCTGCCTTTCCAAGACGATAGACGCCTTCGATCTTATTCGACCCACCCCTCTTGACACACCTGCAAGACAGCGGTATTATTTACACTGTTGATAACGGTTATCATAATCGTCCCTAAACGACGAACCCTGCTTGACGATACGATATAGGAGTACAGTCCATGTACCTCTGCCTCTGCAAGGGAATTACTGAATCGGATGTCCGTGAAGCAGGACTGGCAGGCATTGTCATGCCCGGCCAAATTAAAGCAAAATTCGGATTGAAAGAATCAGGATGCTGCGGTCGTTGCTCAAAGAATATTCATGAGTTCGTGCAAATCGCCGCGAGTGCACACCAAGTCCCCTCCTCCAATGGCGTGCGAAGCTAGCCCTAGCTAGGAAGCCTCTCCCCTCCGCTACAAGACTGCCGAGATACCGATCCATTTGCCATCGACAACAGTTTTGCCCCGACACGGCTGTAGGGATACCCGGCGCTTTGATGGGGACAGTAAGATGAGAGGAGAGGCCGTGCGCGCAGGAACGCATCCTGACTAGTGAGAAGAACCTCGCTGCATCTTCACAGCGAGTTCGGCCACACGCCGGCCCAATTCTCTGGCATCGGCCAGCTCCTGCTTGTCGATGCCGGGGCTATCGCCTTCCGTGGTGGCAGATGCGCCGAAGGCCCCACCGCCACTGACAACGATCATCTGATTTCCCAGCATCGCGGCGAGAATCGTCAACATCGTCACTTCCTTCCCACTCGACACCTGACCACCTGTGGCGAAGGCCGCGCCGATCTTGTTCCTCATCTTGAATTCTGGGAATACACCGAACTTGAACTGCCAGTTGTCGAAGAATGTTTTGACCTCGCCAGACATGTTCGACCAATAGACCGGCGAACCGACCACAACCGCATCGGCTGAAAGCAAATCGTCCGCCGTCACCTTGCCGACGCGTTTCAACAGCACTTCTGCGCTGGAAACATTCTTCACCCCTTCGGCCACCGCTTCGGCCATGCGTTCCGTATTGCCGGAGAGCGAATGGTAGGCTACAAGCACCTTCACCAGCGGAGCCGGCTTGTCCGCTAATGTCTCGCTGGAACCGATACCTGGCACCAGAAGAAGGGCGCACAAGAGCAGGGAACCACTGAGGAGGAATCGTGACCTGGAAGCGAGAGGCAAAAACATCAAATCACAGAGAGAAGCAATCGGTGCGCAGGATTGGCATCTATTCAACGACGGATGATTTCTTCTTCCATCCGTTCTTCAACGGAAACCTCTGTCAACGTTCCGCGATAATCGCACTTGTGACAGCGAACCCGCCATTCTTCGATCCATTTTTCTTGCACATACGACTGCCGACACTTCGGACACACAAACACACCTTTGACATAATGCACTCTTCGAATCTCTTTCATATGTCCCTCTCTCGCATATGCTGATCGAGGATGGCACAGGAAACGGCGCGATTGCAAGGCGCTTACAGCACACCGCCTAAGGCTTGACTCATTTCCAGTGGACCGATAGGATGCGCTCGTGCAACGACATCGGTCACTCGCCCTTTTATTTCTCCTCTTTTTCTCATCCCCCTGTGTTATCCAAGCAGGGAACGATCCACCCCCTGCAGGACTCATCTTGATTACCCTTCCTGGAGGCAACATCATTCACGCAGAAATAGCCGACACACCTCAAAAACGTTCCGAGGGATTGATGTATCGTGAGCATCTAGCCGACAACCGCGGTATGCTCTTTACATTCTCGCAAGCGCAGGCCTGGACATTTTGGATGAAAAACACAAAGATCCCGCTCGATCTCATCTGGATGAACGAGAAAAAACAGATCGTTCATATGGAACAGCGCGTCCCGATCTGCACGAGAACAGACGACAGTTGCCCACAATATCGGCCCAACGAAGGTGCACTCTATGTCTTGGAACTCGCAGCAGGCCAGGCGGAGAAATTGAAGTTGCAGCGAGGCTCGAAACTTCAGTTCCAAGTCCCGTAGCTGGTTCCCCCGGCAGGACGTTCAAAAAGTTCGTCCAGCAAAGCCGCAGGCGAGTTGAAACCGGAGGCGTACCCTCTGGGGCGCACGGTGCGACGAATAAGGAGCACCAAGTCTGTGTGCGCCGCCGAGTTAGTGAGGCGGCCGGGTCCCCGTTGAGGATTTCGATGAGTCGAGAACGAAGCTGGCAGGACTTTTTCAGCGTCCTGCTAGCTAGGACCGTTCCTGCCAGGCCCTCATCCGCCTGGCTGTAATCACCCCGTCCACACGCTCAACGGCTTTGAGCACCTGTTCGAGATGGCGGGTGTCTGAAACTTCCACGATAAAATCCAGCACAGCTTTCTGATCCTCTCGCGTTGCGATCTCGGCACGGCTGATGTTGGCATGGCATTCTGCAATCGCGGAAGACACGTTTGCCAATACCCCGGTCTTATCGACAGCGACAATGGACATTTTGATCGAGTGCGTGCTGGGTGTGGCGGCGTCCCACTCCACTTCCACCAGCCGTTCCTTGTCATAGTCCAGCGCCTCCAGGTTCGGACAATCGACGGCATGGATCGTCAGCCCGCGGCCACGAGTAATATACCCGAGGATGCGGTCGCCAGGCACGGGATGGCAACAGCGCGACAACTGCATCAGCAGATCCCGAGACCCTTTGACCTGTACACCGGCGGCATCGCTCTTTCCACCAACTGCTTTACGCGCGGCAGGACGTTCCTGAGCCGGCGCGTGTGTTTCGGTCGACGGAACCGTGAGTTTGCCGATGACCTGCGATGTTGCCACGCGGCCAAACCCTACTGCCGCAGCCAATTCGTCGGTGCTGTCGAATCCAGACTGACGAGCGACATCCAAGAGTTCCGCCGATTTGAACATCCTGGCCGGCGCCATCCCCTGACGGCGGAACTCCGACTCCAGTAACCGACGGCCTATCTCGATACTCCGTTTCTGTTCTTCGAGCTTGATCCAGTGTTTGATCTTGGTCTTCGCGCGCGAGGTGCGGACAAACTTCAACCAGTCTTTATGCGGCGATTGGGTGGGAGACGTCAGAATTTCGACTGTATCTCCGCTGGCCAATTGATATTTGAGCGGCACGATCTTTCCATCCACTTTGGCCCCAACACAATGGTCCCCGACTTGCGTGTGAATGGCGAAGGCGAAATCGACGGGTGTCGATCCTCTCGGCAATTCTTTCACAATCCCTTTGGGCGTGAACACATAGACCACGTCGTGGAAGAGGTCGAGCTTTACCGAGTCCATGAACTGCCGGTTGTCCGTCAAATCTTCATGCCACTCGACGAACTGATGGAGCCAGCCGAAAGCCTTGCTGTCACGATCTGCAACGTGCCCTTGTTCTTTATACTTCCAATGCGCGGCGATGCCGTGCTCGGCGATACGATGCATCTCTTCCGTGCGGATTTGGAATTCGACATGCTCCCCCTTCGGACCCACCACCGTCGTATGCAGAGACTGATAGAGATTGGACTTTGGAATCGCGATGTAGTCTTTGAAGCGTCCGGGCACGGGCCGCCAGGCTGAGTGAATCACGCCGAGCACGGCATAGCAGTTCATCTTGGTGTCGGTCACGATACGCAACGCCGTCAGATCGTAGACCTCCTCAAACGTGATCGACTGCTTATTCATCTTTTGGTAAATGCCGTAGAGATGTTTGGGCCGGCCATAGACTTGTCCCGCCAATCCGTTCTCTTGCATGGCACTCTTCACGAGCCCGCGGACTTCATCAATGTACTGCTGCCGATCCTCGTCTCGTTTCGCCACACGGATACGCAAGGTCTCGTAGACGTCAGGTTTGAGATGCTTGAGACATAGGTCCTCCAGCTCATTCTTGATCCAGCCGATACCCAATCGATTCGCCAACGGCGCATAGATCTCCAACGTCTCCTGGGCGATCTCCTTCCGTTTAGCCGCGCTAAGATGTTCCAAGGTGCGCATGTTGTGCAGCCGGTCGGCGAGCTTGATGAGGACGACCCGGATATCATCCGCCATCGACAGCACCATTTTGCGGAAATTTTCCGCCTGTTTTTCTTCATAGCTCCGAAACGTGATCTTGCCGATTTTGGTAACCCCGTCGACCAGATGCACGACATCCTTCCCGAACTCCCTTTCGAGTTCGTCAAGCGTCGCGACCGTATCTTCCAGGGTATCGTGCAGCAGTGCTGCGACGATGGCAGTGACGTCCGTTTTAAGCGAGGTCAGAACTCCGGCGACAGCGATGGGATGTTGAAGGTAGGGTTCTCCGGAACGACGAAGCTGCCCTTCATGCGCTTTCGCCGAAAAACCATAGGCCTTGCGAACGAGGCCGAGGTCGGCATCGGCCTGATAGCTTTTGATTCGATCCAGCAACTGGTCGAGATCTGTGACGGTTTCGTACACCATAATTCGCTCACTTACTTACTCACACTCGGTCGGATATCGCGGATGCGGAGCTGAATCCGGTCACGGCCATTCCAGTGATTCAGTTCCGGCGTGAAGGCCAGATCGACCGGGGCGTGTGACGGAATACCTCGCTCTAGCAGCGATTTCATCCCGAATCCGATACTATCGAACGGCAGTGATGTCCCTTGTCGCACAATCATTTTCAGGTGCTTCTCGCCGACAGTGCGCGCCTCCATGACTTCAAGGCGAGTCACCGCAAACGTAGGCTCTGGATTCCCTTCGCCGAACGGATGCAGCGAGCCGATCTCCTGGATCAACTGCAGATTCACTTCGTCTAGCCGCACTTCAGCATCGACGTTCAACGTCGGAACCTTGGTGCCGTCATGGGACCACTCGGCCAACACCTCTGAGAATCTGGCGCGAAACTCGTCGATGCGAGATTCGCGAATCGTCACACCTGCGGCACTGGGATGTCCACCGAAGGCCTCCAACAGTTCACGACAGGACGCCAACCCTTGGTAGAGGTCGAACCCTGCGGTCGTCCGAGCCGATCCTTTGGCCATACCCTGCTCATTGATAGCCATGACAATAGCCGGGCGCTGAAACCGATCGACCAAGCGCGCTGCGACGATACCGACCACCCCCTGATGCCACTGCCGGGAGGCCAGTACGAATGCAGGCGGCAACGTTTGGTCCTTCACCGAGGCCAGGGCTTCAGCCATGATATCCACTTCGATGCGCTGTCGTTCACGATTGAGCTGTTCAAGCCGGTCTGCCAACTGCTGCGCCTCGGACGGATTGTCCGTCGTCAGCAAACGCACGCCCAACATCGCGTCGTCCAACCGCCCGGCGGCATTGATGCGCGGCGCTAACTTGAAGGCGATTGTTTCTGCCGTGCAATCCCGCGTCACTCCTGCCGCTTGCTTCAACGCTCGAATTCCACAACGCGCGCCACGGGACAATTGCGCCAGTCCTTCACGGACAAAACCTCGATTCTCATTCTGCAAGGGAACCACGTCGGCAACCGTCGCCAAGGCCACGAGGTCGAGCAACGACTCCAACGGTACCCCGGCAGCCTCGTAGCGCAACTGATAGGCCTGCGCCACCTTGTAGGCCAGCGCGGCGGAACAGAGCCCTCGAAAAGGATAGATCGCGTTGGCTCGATGGGGATTGAGCACCGCCACAGCCGGCGGCATCTCCTGGTCGCTCTGGTGATGGTCTGTCACCACCACATCCATACCGAGCTTGGCCGCCAATGCGATTTCTTTATGCGAGGTCGTCCCACAATCGGAGGTCACCAACAACGAGATTCCTTCGTCATACAAACGCTCCACGGCGCCGAGGTTGAGTCCATAACCTTCGCGCAGACGATGCGGGACATAGGCGCGAACCTGCGCGCCCAACCCGCTAAAGAACGACAGATAGACGCTGGTCGCCGTAATCCCATCGACATCGTAGTCGCCGTAAAAACAGATCGGTTCACGAGTCGTCACGGCGCGATGCAACCGTTCAACAGCCTGCTCCATGTCAGGAATCAAAAACGGATCGTGCGGCGCCTGCAACGACATCCATGACGTGACTTCATCCGGCGTGGTCACGCCGCGAGCCAGAAACAGCGAAGCCGTAGCAGGAGAAATCGAGAGGGCCTCGGCTAACGAAGCCCGCTGAGACAAATTGACATCACGAAAAACCCATCGCCTGGACTTCATGAAGCCCCTTCACTGGTTCTGTGTCTCGACTGAAGCTAACTATCTGAGAATTAAAGGGATACTAGCCGCTCAGGCTCACGTTGTCAAACGAGAGAACGTTGAGTCGCGCTCGTGACGGACGGAGGTCGGACCCTGAATACCGGAGTGCGGCGAGGAGGAGGGAAAAGAAGGGAGTCGGTCGCACAGACTGCTGGCGCTACTCCCCCCCTTTTTGCACGTAGTTCTTGACGAATTCTTCTGCGTTCGTTTCGAGCACGTCGTCGATTTCATCGACCAGCTTATCGATGTCTTCTTTCAATTTCTTGCCCGCTTCGACGACCTTTGGATTGGCTTTGACCTCTTCCTTCCCCTGAGGCTCTCGCCTGGGCTCCTGCTTGCGCTCTTGTTTCTCCATCCGAGCACCTCCCCTGATTCTGGGAAACCCTCGTGGATCAGCCACC
>DATENE010000162.1:0-3847 GCA_035275205.1 Nitrospiraceae bacterium | reverse complement strand
GGAGCAAGTCGCCGACCGTGCAAAAGCGGTGTGGGAGAGTGGCGAGGTCAACCCTGCTCTCGAAATCCTCGACCGGGGAATTCAAGAGCATCCTCACGCACTCATGCTCCAGAAATTACGCGCCGATATTCTCACCACATCTCGAGACCCTCGAGAGGCCGTTGAGGCCTATGAGACGGTCCTTGCCAGAGCACCTGCCGCGCTGGATGTCCGATGGGCCAAGTGGAGCGTGTTGACTCGGTCGGGACAGGGAGAGGAATCCATCGCCGAACTCGGACGAATTACAAAGATCGACGTTCAGAATCCCTTGGCTCATCTGCGGCTGGCGCAAGAACTCCGAAAACTCGATCGGCTTGAGGAATCACTCGAATCGTATAAGAAGGCCGTGGAACTCGTTCCGGAATTGCTCGGCTGGCGATTGGCGATGGCTCGAGCGAGGTTCGACGTCTTGGATTATGAAGGCGCGGATAGTGACGTGCGATATGTGTTACAGAAAATGCCTTCCGGCTCTCCGTTGGAACTCCCTGCCAAGAATCTTCTCGCGCAAGTGAACGGAAACTCCATCGATCGAGGCCGGCGCTTCGACCCCGTTCTGACGAAAGACATGACTGGGGCACAGCGCAAGGAATGGGCTTCCATTCGCGCAGAGGCATGGGAACTTTTCTCCACAGGTCGATATCGAGAAGCCGAACCGATCTATCAAAGGATGCTGGCGCTCAATCCCAATGATACCCTGGCCAATTATCAATTAGGACTGACCCTCATGCAGCTTGGCCGGTGCAATGAGGCGCTGACCGTGTTTGGAAAGATGTCCAACCTTGATCCCAACGACGAAGACTATGCCGACACCGTGTTCCGGATGGGCCAATGTTTTGTGGAGCTTGAACAGTGGGAAGACGCGTTCGTCCATTTTCAAACCCTGTATGACGCCGCTATCGAATTTGAAGAAGCCAACAAGAACGTTGCACTTCCACCAGGAACGCGTGTGCTCGACAAACATAAAATCGCGCGATGGCTTGAGAAGGTGCGGCCTCATGTCCCCGAACTGGCAAAGCTGCACGACCATGAGGCCTCGGACTCCGTCTCCTCAGGCGATTCATCTCCTTCCTCAGTCCTTTCAGAGGAAGACCTGTACACAAGAGCGGCCGAGCGGTTTACGCCGGAGAAACCTCTGGATCAGCGGACGTCTCTCATGGGCAGAGACGCCGATTTCAGTTGGTTCCGATTTGTCATCCCGGCGAGCAAAGTCGTGCGAGACGATTTTCCCACCGGCGCCCATGAATTTATTCCCTTGAACCCGGGGGATAGTTTTCCCACCACACAGACAGAGATCTACTTGGTCTTTGGACTGGTGTCTGCCTCATTCGACGCGGTACCTCTCACCGCACGCTGTTTCCTGGAAACATCCGAAATGACCGGCGAGCAGCGCGCCATCGCGCAGGATCACGTTCTGACGACCATGAATGACCAATCCGGCTACTTTATGCTGACCCCTCCAAAAACCGGATGGCCCACAGGCCTCTACCACTGCGGGCTTTATGCGGGAGAGCGTCAGACGGCAGATACATTGGTCGACGAAGTCAGGTTCCGCACTATTGTGGCACCCCGAGCCTCGTGAAGTCGCACTCGCATATTCGCCCCTACGCCAGGCGTGTCGACTCTGAGATTTTTCGATGAACTGTCATGAATAGTGTGAACCAAGTCGTTGGATTGCACGAAGCACCAGAAAGGCTACACAAGACGGTAGCCAGATCCAGATCACTTCGTTGGCCAAGACTCGAACACCGTATTCGCTGAAAAATTCTCTGACGCCGATTGGAGAGACCAGTACCGGTCGCACGGGGAAGAAATATCTCGTCGTATCGAATGGGGAAAAAAACGCCACACCCAACCCTCCATTTGTCATCGCATCAAGCACGCCATGTGAAGCCGTGCAGAGAAAGAAATACAGAAACAACCCCGCCATCGTTCGCGCCGGCTTGCATCGATACCACAAAGCTACAAGTGCCCCCGCGAATAGCGCCGCAAACACGATCGAGTGCGTCATCCCACGATGGCCCCACACATCACCGTACTGAATGCCAAAATACAACCCGATCACATCCAGATCCGGCAATGCCGAGCATAGCGCGCCCAAGACCAACTCGCGCCAACTCAGTTCCTTGCTCTGAACGGCCTTCCCCATCGCCAGAGCGACAATAGCGTGGGAGAATGCGGACGCCATCAATACCTCTCACTGCAATTCGGACATTGCACGACCCTACGCTGGGAAAACTGATGCGTCAAGAATGGCACACCTCGCGAAACGTGAACCGCTTCCGGCTTATGTGGCGAGAGTTACGCAGGAAAGAGTGGCCGGCGGGCTGAAGCGCCAGGCATACAAATACGACCTACCGTTTAGCTTCTCCGATTGAGCAATTCTGGCGATTTGCTTCTACCCGAACGGGTTTTCAACAATTCAATGAGTTCAATTCGTAGAGTGCTGTTGAGACGTTGTCGTGCCTCAAATGGCACGCGAAGAAACTCCACTCCGAACTCATAGCCCTGGACCCATTTGATCGTACCGAGTTCAATTGAGAGTGCCGGCCTCTGATTGGGGAGCAGCACACTCACACGCACGTCACTGCCGCAAAGGACTTCTCGATCACTCATGACGGAACACCCCATCAGGGATAGATTCGTCAGAATGCCCTCGCCGACAAATGGAGCCCCACCGAAGATCACAGGATAGAAAATCGGGAACCGATGATAGGTTCGAGAATAAGGACGAGGCGCCATCACAACCTCCGTGACGGCGAATTGTACCGGGGTAGTTGTTGTGAACGGTATCCTACCTTGGGAGGGGGCTCCTTAAGCCGTGAGACGTGAAGGGTAAAACGTGAAACGTTTTGGAGTTTTGACGAGAGAAAAGCAGGCCGCAGGGGGTGTCACCCAGACGCGAGTCGGTAGTAGAATGTGGCTATGTATAGGATGGTCGCCTTTCTCACCATTGTGGGCGTGGCATGGCCAAGCATGCTGCTCGCTTTGGACGAGCAACCACCTCAAGCGCTGAACGGGAATGAGCGTTTACAGCAAGTGCTGGGCTCTGAGGGTGGGGCACATGTGTACAAGGATCAGGAGGGGAATGTTGAATCCGTTCTTGATACACCGGGTGGCCAACGTCGCGTCACGGTGCAGCCGCCGCCAAGTCCATCGATGAACCTCGGTCCTCCCCTTCAGCTACATAACCCTTCGTTCCAATTACCTTCGACTATGACTCCTGCTCACCCATCTCCTCCAGATTATCCGCAGAAGGCTCGTTAAGGGAACTTTCCCGTTTATCTCTACGATGCTTAGCGTAGCCTTTGGTTTGCTCATACCATAAATGGTATTTTTCTTTGGGGGAGGCCGGCCAGGTCTTACACTGGCCATACAAGAACCACGTCTTGTCGTCTGAGGAACTCACATGAGGTGCCGAAGTATACAATCCGGTGTTGTGAGCGTGATCGCAGGTTGCGCTGTCAGCCTATGGCTTTTCATGCCGGCAGAGCCCACTGGCGCCGCACAGGCAATTGTGGGAAGCAACGAATCTCCAACATTTGTGACGTGGCCAGAGAAGGGCTTGGGACTGTCGATCGACTTATCCGGTTTCAAAAAAGACATCGATCAGGTCAAACCAGACGGTCGCCGCTATCTCACGGCCTCACATCCCAAGACAGGACTCGATGTATCTGTCACCCTTGAGAAAGTCCCGACGAAGGCTTCTGTAAAAGGATGCCTGGAGCAGCTCAGACTGATACAGAATGACTCGTCTGTCACCCGTGGGCAGGACATCGCACTTCACACCGCCGGTGAGATACCGACCCTT
>DATENE010000161.1:0-11742 GCA_035275205.1 Nitrospiraceae bacterium | reverse complement strand
GTGTCGAATACAGAATGCTCACTCAAGATAAATTACAAGACATATCAGTCAATAATGTTCTTGTGTTGTTCAAGGAGCTGTTGGATGGAGTAGCAACCACGAACGCCAGTATCAGGGAGGAAGTCGCGCGATAACAACATGTACAAACGACTCTCTCCATTGACCAAGAAGGCAAGGGACAAGTTCTATATTCCGATTTTCCGCACAACGATCTCTGCCATGGTGCGTCTTGGCACGTCGGGGTTGGGTGGGTGAGAAGCCTCCTTTTTGAGCATCCTGCTGTCAAATAGATTCTCTGCTTGCAACAACAATGTCTCCTCACCCGCCTAGCGCCATTTCTACCGTGATCCTGACTTGCCTGCTACACTTATACTGACCGCCCCTATCGGAAAGGTTGGTTCACAATGGCATACCGAAAAGAATCTGTCGTCCTCCTCATCCATTGTAAGGATCGCAGGGGCATTGTGGCCCGCGTCTCCGGATTCATTCACGACTTCGGCGGGAACATTCTCGATTCGGATCATCATACCGATGAAGAGACGAATGAGTTTCTCATGCGCATGGAGTTTGCCGCCGAGGGTTTGGAAATTCCGCCCGATGAGATTGCAGCCGCTTTCGCTCCGGTCGCGAAGACCTTCGAAATGCGCTATGAAGTTCGCGCTTCAAGTCGCCGAACGAGGGTCGCGATGTTGGTCTCGAAGCAGGATCACTGCCTGGCGGATCTGCTCCAGCGGCACAAACGCGACGAGTTGCACATCGATATCCCCGTGATTATTTCCAATCACGATAGCTGCGCCGGCTGGGCCGAGCTATTTAAGATTCCCTTCTCTGTTTGTCCCGTGACCAAGGAGACCAAGCCGCAGCAGGAACAGCAAGTTCTCTCCCTACTACAGGATCATCGTATCGAACTCGTAGTCATGGCTCGGTACATGCAAATCCTTAGCAGCACGTTTCTTTCACAGGTTGGGTGTCCGGTCATCAATATCCATCACTCCTTTTTGCCCGCGTTCATCGGCGCTAATCCCTATCGGCAGGCCTATGACCGGGGCGTGAAAATCATCGGGGCTACGGCCCACTATGCCACGGACGATCTGGATGAGGGTCCCATCATTGAGCAGGACGTCATGCGTGTAGGTCACCGGGATACCGTCGATGATCTGGTGAGGAAGGGACGGGATCTGGAGGAAATTGTGCTGGCCCGAGCTGTGCGCCGCCACGTTGAACGACGGGTGTTGGTCTATGGCAGAAAAACCGTGGTGTTTGACTAGCAGGATGCTGAAAAAGTCTCTCTTCTCACCCGCCCAGCCCCGGCGCGCCATGACGCGCCTTTACCCATGCTTCGTTCTCGTATCATTCAGACCCTCAACGTACCCCAGATGGGAAATGAGCTGCTCGGCAGCTCGGGGTCGGGCGGGTGAGAAAGTTACGCCTCGGACCTTCACTCGCTGCGGCCTCGCTGACGAACTTTTTGAGCATCCTGCTGGGTCTACTCCAGTTGCCGTAGACAGCAGACCAGTGAAATATTGGCGTGCCCACAGTGCTTTCCCACCGCCCTACTAGCCCTGATCATTCATGATGGTTTGTCGCGTTTCACGCGCCACGATCTGTGGCGATGGCGGGCTTTTTCATCTTCCTGGTAGCAGCGTGAAGCGGCTGGGGAGGGGCCAGGGGAAGCGTGACCGTAAAGATCGAACCTTCACCGACCTTGCTCTGGACTTCAATGCGCCCGCGATGAGATTCAACAATCCAGGCGCAGATAGACAGCCCAAGACCCGTGCCCTTCTTGGTATGGGCTCGCGCATTATCGGTACGATAGAACCGATCGAAGATCCGAGGCTGATCTTCTAGCGCGATTCCAATGCCATGATCGATTACGGATACTCGTGCCTGAGTCTGTTCGATCGTCAGCGCGATGTCGACGGTGCCGCATGGGCGAGAGTATTTGACCGCGTTATCAAGGAGATTCAGAAACAGTTCGCGCAAGCGCAATTCATCCCCCAATACCACTGCCGCCGCAGTGGTTCGTAGCACGACTTGAATGTCCTGTTCCTGCCCCAGCAGCGAGGCTTGACGGTGGAGGTCCTCGATCAACATGCCCAATGGGACCGGCAGACGTTCCATCTTCACCTCGCCCATGTCGGCCCTGGAGAGAAAGAGCAACTCATCTACAATACGCGTCATCCGGTCGATTTCTTCGAGATTGCTCTCCAGGACGATTTTGTAGTCGTCTGTTTCGCGAGGGCGGCGGAGCGCGAGTTCCGTTTCCCCTTTCATGACCGTCAACGGCGTGCGCAGTTCGTGCGAGGCGTCGCTGCTGAATTGACGGATCTGCCGAAAGGAGGTTTCAAGCCGGTCGATCATGTCGTTAAACGTCTTGGTCAGACGGCCGATTTCGTCGGCCGAGGCGGGGACAGTCAGTCGTTGTGTGAGATCGCCTCCGGCAATGCGTTGGGCCGCCAGCGTGATCGCGTCGACCGGACGAAGGGCTCGGCCGGCCATAAACCAGCCGCCGGCAAGCGATACGGCCAGCGCGATGGGTACACTGACCAGAAGCACTAACAGAAGACGGTTTAGCGTCTCTTCGACTGAGTCCATCGACGTGCCGACCTGGATGATATAGAGCAGGTTGCCCTGAAAGATGATGGGAACTGAGATGAGGCGTAACGGTGGTTCCTTGGGGTATTTGGCAAATTCAAGAAGCCTGCGGCCTGAGTAAGCGATTTCCAAGGCCTGGCGACTCAGGGGCACCTCATGTTGCTTCATGTTCGGCGAACGAATGGTGATGGTACCGGAGGGACTGAAGATCTGGAAGAACTTATCGATGCGCGCCAGTTCGGGGAACTGCGACATGAGTTCGTCTTCGTCGATAAGAGGGAGAAACCCGCGTTCTTCCAGCGACCGAACGGCCGCCTCAGCAGTTTCCTCAAGCGATTGATCGACCGCGTCGCGAAGGCTCCGCGCAGTGACCACGTACAATACGCTCGAAAAGATGATGAGGATGAGTGCGAGAGCGGTGCCGTACCAGAGCGTGAGCCGGACGCGAAGCGGCATCAGTCAACCTTCAGCATATATCCGCTTCCGCGAATCGTATGAATCAGCTTCTTTGAGCGTCCCCGATCGATTTTATTGCGGAGATAATTCACGTAGACATCGATGACATTGGTGAACGTATCGAAATCCTGGTTCCACACATGCTCTGAAATCATAGGACGGGTCAACACACGTCCCGTATGGCGCATCAGGTATTCGAGCAGGGCATATTCCTTCAAGGTAAGGTCGATCCGTTGGCCGCCTCTGGTCACTTCGCGGGTGGCCGGGTTCAAGGCTAAGTCGTCGATCTGGAGCACGCCGGGACTCTCGGTGGAACCGCGGCGAAGCAGGGCACGGATGCGGGCGAGCAGTTCGTCAATGGCGAAGGGTTTAGTGAGGTAATCGTCCGCTCCTGCGTCAAGTCCCTTGACGCGCTGGTCTACCTGTGATTGGGCAGTCAGAATCAGAATGGGGGTATGAATCCGCGCCTGGCGAACGCCTTTGAGAATTTCCAATCCGGGCAATGACGGCAGCATCAAATCGACGATCAGTAAATCGTAGTTGGTGTTGAGGGCCAGTTCGAGGCCCTTTGCGCCGTCCTCACAGAGATCGACGGCGTAACTCTCCTCTTCAAGCGCGCGCCTGATGAAGCAGCCGACCTTGGTTTCGTCTTCAATGACTAGAATGCGCATAGCTGTCGATGGAGGATTATACCAAACCCGCGCGCTTCAATCTCGTGAAGAAATATTCTAGTGGATTGTGTCCGTGGAAGATTGAGGTGATGACGCCACTGAAGGTCGGCATAAGGAGCGAAGATCCCGCCACTCTTCGAGAGAGAAGAGTTTCACGGGATGTGGTGGCGGTGACCCGGCCAGCGCAATCAATTTTTCGATGCGGGCGTTGGTGTTGGGATGGGTGGATAGATAGGATGAAGCCGCGACGTCATGGGGATCCTGCGCCTCCATGATACGGTAGAAGGCGATCATCTCTGCGGGGTCAATACCAACAGCCTGGAGTAATCGCAGTCCCTCATGGTCGGCTTCGTCTTCGTGAAGACGACTGTAGCGTAACATTCCCAATACACGCGCTCCTTCAATTCCATAGGCCAATCCTCCGGTGAAATCCCCGGATACCGCTGCGATGAGAAGACTGGTTGAGGCCTGTTCGATAATTGCGCGAGTCGAATGCTGTTTGTAGATGTGTTGGAGTTCATGAGCGAGCACCGCCGCGAGCTGCTCCGGCGTCTCGGTGGCTTCGAGAAGGCCTCGGAACACCACCACATGTCCTCCTGGCAATGCAAACGCATTAATGACAGGCCGGTCGAGCACCGTGAGACGAATATGATAGGGAGAATCGGGCATTGTGCGAGACAATCGTGTAACAAGGCTCTCAAGGGCGTGAAGACGGCCTTGGTCGACGCAGCGGGCGGCCGGAGGGGCAAGCTGTTCGAGCACGGAGGTTCCGAGTTCTTCTTCCCACGAGATAGGAATGTGAGGTGCGAGGAGTTGCGCTAGCCCCGGAATGCCCCAGACATAAAACACGGCTGTCGCTCCCAGAAGAGCAATCCCGGCCAGAATCGTCAATCGCAGCCGTACAGGCCGCTGCTGGGGGTTATGGAGGTGAGTCGCGCTCTGTCCTGCAGCCTGTTGCATGGCGATGAGAAATGCGGTGTCATCGACGATAACAGTCTGCGGCAAGGTCCTTCCATATTCGAGGCGAACTTGTTCCCCTTCGTAGGCCCCTTGCGCCTGCACAATCTCGCCGTAGGGCCAGCGAATGGTGTTTCCATCTGCCTTTGAGATGTGCAAGGCAGTCGCAGTGATCTGGATGGTGATGGAGTGTCGTATCGCGCTTCGACCGTCGAGGTAATACCCCTGCCAGAGTGACGGCATGGCGAATCAGCCCAGATCGAATCCGGTGTCGAGGAAACCGTCCAATCCTTCGCCGATCGGCGGGGCTCCGTCGTACGCCTGAACGACCTCATCGAAATTGTCGATACCGACGAGCGCCAGCTGATCCGTGATGAATTTGATGTTCCGAATGGTTGTCCAAGGCCAGGCAAGCCCAAGGGTACAAGCCACCAAGAGCAGGTTGCCGAGTTTCAGCTTGAAATACGGCCACGTAGTGATGGGCAATCGAAATTGCGCGGAGCCAATCGACGTCTGTTCCCAAAAATACCGCTGCTCTATCACTGAATACGGGATCCAGAGAAAACGAAACGCCAGCGCGCCGATGATCAGACCGGCTATTGCTCCGATCACCAGGGGACCGACCGTTTCAGGGTCTACGATACCCTGAGACGGTAACTCGATGAAGGGGTAGAGACTCAGAACGGCGATGATCGCACTGGTCACCGCAAGGAGATATATCCTCAAAAACGGGCGGAACAGCACCGCCCCATCACCTGAAAACTTGAACGGCTCGCTTCCAAAGTAACTATGTGCCGTGAGGAAGGTCTGCTTCCTGGTCGAGAAGTATGGATAATAGAGCCCGAGCGTCACCCCGGTAAGAAAATAGCCGAAAAGCCACAATTTGAGGAAGTCCAGTGTTCTACCTTGGAATGAGAAACGAATGCCACGCCAGGCGGTGCGACTCAGCCGATAGCGCCGCGAGCTGACAATGGCAACAGGGATGAAAAGGAACAACAGTAGCCACCCGGCAACTTGGAGCGCAACCTGAATAGCCATGTCGGACTCGAGAAAGAAGCCCACATTGGACAATAGGTAGTAGGGAACTCCAAACACCAGACTGGCCTTCAAGGCTCCATTCAAGAGTTCACGCGCGTTTCCATGATAGGAGAATCGGTCGCCTGCGAATTCTGTTTGGCTAAATAAGAACATCCGAACTCGAACTTTGGCCCAGTAATAGTAAAGACCGAGTGTGAGAAGCGTGAACAGCGTGTTGACCAGATGGATGCCGAATAATGTTGCACCGGCCCCGTGAAAGCCGGCCTTCCGTGGCTTTGAACCGAACGGTTGAGCCTCTTCGGCTCGAGTCGCCTCCTGATCGACCAGCCCAGGGGCTTGCCGAGGAGTCTCGTCGACGGCGTGTGATGAGGCTGCGTCGTCCAGTGACACTGCGGGCAATGAGACGACGACGAAGAGAGCTCCACAACTGGTACAAGAAGCGTTCATCCCGGGTTTGAGAGCATAGACATCCCGCACCCGATGGGACGTGGAACAGCGCGCACAGGATAATCTGACGGATGTGCTTATCGCCGTGGCAGTCGTCACAGAGCATCCCTTTCCCATACGATTGTGTGCGCGTGCAGGAATGTTCCCGAAGGGCCGAAGAACTCGGCGGCGTCCTTCTTTTGCACTGCATAGGCGATGAGGCTCAGCACAATTTTCACTCCCTATTTCGTCACGTCCCCATCGGCTGCTGATCGGGGCGCTTGAGAGACTGTTGGCGCCAGGCGCGGCGACGTTGGAGGGGGTGTCATGGATGGGCTTGCGCTCGACTCGATCGGCATCTGATTGCTTGAAAAGAACCCTGCTTCAAAGGACAGATATCCAAGTACGCCGAGTGCAAGTGCTGTGGCAACGACAATGAAGAGGCGTGAACGGACGATCGCCGTGCCCTGTCTTGCTCCAGGTGGCAGAGGCTTGAGCCGTACAACTGATTTCAGCGGACGCTGGGGAACGCCTGATGATGCCTCCCTCACCAGCACAAGATTTGCTTCGCATGAGGAGCAAGAGACCTGCTTCCACCTAATCGAGGAAGGCTGCGAAAGCACTTCGTTTGGATTTGCACAGAGGGGACAGGCAATAGTCATTATGGGATCGCACTCCTCTCCATGCGGCGCATCATCACTCACCTGCCAGAGTAGAAACTTTCGCTCGGGCGCAGGAGCCACTCAACCATAGCGCAAAATATCAAGAGCGCAACTCGGCCGAACCGGCTCAAGGCCTAGGGTTGGATCGCAAGGAAATCAAAAGGTTGAGCGTCGATGCCTATTTGGGTGGGAAACGAGTGATCGTAACCGGCTCATAGAGGAGCGCGGGTCCTCCGGGTGTCCGGCGGGCCAACGTATGCTTGAGCCAGTGAACATCGTCACGCTTCGTGAAGTCCGACCGGTAATGGGCTCCACGACTTTCCGTCCTTGCGAGGGCGCTGGCGACAATAGTCTCCGCAATATCGAGAAGGGATTGGAGTTCGAAGGCCTGCACGAGATCCGTATTAAATACCCGCCCTTTGTCCTGCACCGTGACTGACGCGGCGCGATGAGTCAGCGCAGTGAGCGCTGCGCGTGCAGCAGACATGGACTCGTGTGTCCGAACGAGGCCAAGATTGAGGCTCATCAACTGACCGAGTTCTTCCCGAATCTGCCAGGCGCGAACCGCCCCCTCTTCTGCCAGCAGGCGCTGGACGCGACCCTGTTCGGCCGAGAGCTGGTCTGTTATGAGTGCCCGTGGCGCGACAGTTCGAGCATACTCTCCGGCCCGAATTCCGGCACGTCTACCAAACACAATCGTCTCAAGGAGTGAATTGCCTCCGAGCCGATTGGCGCCGTGCACACTGACACAGGCACATTCACCGGCCGCATACAGGCCAGTAACGCCTGTTTCAGTCCATTGATTGGTTCGGACACCCCCCATCTGATAGTGCGCGCCTGGCCGAACAGGAATGGGAGTCTCGATGGGGTCGAGGCCGGCAAACTCAATCGCGAGTTCTCTGATCTGCGGAAGCCGTTCGAGAATGCGCTGGCGACCCAGGTGCCGCAAGTCCAGCAACACGCACCCGTCGACCCCACGGCCTTCGAGAATTTCTTGCCCAATGGCCAATGAGACAGTGGAGCGAGTGGCCAGTTCCATCTGCTGAGGAGCATAGGTCTTCATAAACCGTTCGCCCAGTGTATTCAGGAGGTAGGCTCCTTCTCCACGAGCTCCCTCAGTAATGAGAATGCCCGTACCCTTGAGTGTGGTGGGATGGAACTGGACAAATTCCATATCCGCCAACGGCGCACCGGCGCGATACGCGAGCGCCATGCCGTCACCGGTATTGATCACGGCGTTCGTGCTCGTCAGAAAGACGCGCCCACTGCCTCCCGTGGCCAGGATCACGGCTTTAGCTCCGATCGCGTGCAGCCCGCCATGGATCAGGTCCCATGCGATGACTCCTCGGCAAGCGCCGTCTTCCATGATCAACGCTGTGACATACCATTCTTCATACACGGCGATACGCCGTTTGAGCAGTTGCTCGTACATGGCATGGAGGATGGCATGGCCGGTACGATCGGCGGCATAGCAGGTGCGGGGAAATCCCGCTCCGCCGAACGGACGCTGGGCGATCCGTCCCTGCTCGTCGCGGCTGAAGATGACACCCAGACGTTCTAATTCGTGAATGTCGTCAGGGGCCTCGCGGCACATCGCCTCGATGGCATCCTGATCACCGAGGTAGAGCCCGCCCTTCGTGGTGTCGAACGCATGGGCTTCCCAGGAATCATTTTCTCCCAGCGCGGCGTTGATGCCCCCTTGCGCAGCCACCGAGTGGCTGCGCACCGGATGAACCTTGGATATCACGGCGACATCGAGATCCGATGGCGCGGCAATCGCCGCCCTCATTCCTGCCAGACCGGCTCCAATGATGAGAATGTCATGTAGTTTCATAGACCGCGTGTCGAAACAAGAAGAGAATACCCGGGAGGAGGCTCAAAAAGTCTGTCAGGCAAGGCCGCAGCGAGTGAAGACCGGAGACGTACCTTCAGAGGTACGTTGAGGATCTAAGTGATGCGAGAACGACGCCTGCGGACTTTTTCAGCCTCCTGCTTATGGTCCGCACTCTTACGTGACTCACGGTCCAAAGGCAAGCCTAGAAACAGCTGGACAACCCCTGGAGAATAGAATGTGCGCATGGTATTCTGCGAGTCTCGAACGGGTAGGGACTCTCAACCAACGAGACACATCCAAAGGACAAGACGAACCCCATGGCTACACCGGACTTTCTGAGCCCGACCGACACGTTTATCCATCGCCACCTCGGCCCCACCGACACGGACATTCGCGAGATGCTGGCCACACTCGGCTTGCAGTCGCTGGAGGAACTGAGCGAGGCCACCGTGCCGGCCGACATTCGTGTGCGAAAGGAATTGGAGCTGCCCCTTCACCGCGGTGAACGAGCCGTGCTGGAAGAAATCCGCTCCATCGCCGCAGAAAATCGGATCTACCGTTCATTGATCGGCATGGGCTATCACGACTGTCTGACGCCCGGCGTGATTCAACGCAATATTTTCGAAAACCCATCGTGGTATACCCAGTACACGCCCTACCAAGCCGAGATCGCCCAGGGCCGTTTGGAAGCCCTTGTGAATTTTCAAACGGTGGTAACCGACCTCACCGGCTTGCCTTTAGCCAATGCCTCGCTCCTGGATGAGGCCACTGCGGCAGCAGAGGCGATGGCCATGTGTCTCGCCATTTCCCGTTCGTCCGGGCACGAACGGACAGAGTTCTTCGCCTCGCAGGACTGTCATCCCCAAACCATTGCCGTGATGCAGACGCGGGCTGAACCGCTCGGCATGACGCTGCGTGTCGGGCGGACACAGACCATCGACTTTTCCAATCCTCAACTGGCCGGTATTCTGCTTCAATATCCGACCACCGACGGCTATGTCGGGGATTACAGCGCGCTGGTTGCGCAAGCCCATGCGGCTGGGGTTCTTGTGGTCGTCGCCACTGATCTGTTGGCCTTGACCCTCCTGCGCCCACCGGGAGAATTCGGAGCCGATATTGCCGTGGGTTCCAGCCAGCGATTTGGCGTTCCACTCGGATTCGGCGGCCCCCATGCCGCGTTTCTTGCGACCGCTGAATCATTCAAGCGGCAGATGCCGGGACGTATCGCCGGAGTGTCCAAAGATGTCACGGGAAAGACTGCCTACCGGCTTTCCCTACAAACCCGCGAACAACACATCCGGCGCGAGAAGGCTACGAGCAACATCTGTACGGCGCAGGTGCTCTTGGCCATCATGGCGAGCATGTATGCGGTCTACCACGGGCCGGAGGGTTTGCGGCGGATTGCCGAGCGCGTGCATGGTTTGGCCGTGGTGCTGGCGGCGGGATTGCGGCAGCTCGGATTCGAGGTCGCAGCGGAAGCCTATTTTGATACGATTCTGGTTCGTCTGACGAAATCACAGTCGGAATCCATCTTGATCCGAACCAACGAAGCCGGCATCAATCTTCGCCGGCATGAAGACCACTCCATTGGGATTGCGCTGGATGAAGTGAGCACAGAAGACGAAATTCGCCGCCTGATGGAAATTTTTGCCGGCCATGATCGGATGCCGTTTCAGATGCGGGACTTGAGCCGCAACATCGACACAAGTTTCCCCACGAGCCTCGCCCGCGCCAGCACATACCTGACCCACGAGGTGTTCAACCGCTATCACTCGGAGCACGAAATGTTGCGGTATATTCACCGTCTTGAGGTCAAGGATCTGTCGCTCGTTCATTCCATGATCCCGTTGGGATCCTGCACCATGAAGCTGAATGCCACGACCGAGATGCTGCCGGTGACTTGGCCGGAGTTCTCACGGCTTCACCCCTTCGTGCCGATCGAGCAAACGAAAGGGTATCAAGAACTGTTCCATCAGTTAGAAGCATGGCTGGCTGAGATCACTGGATTCTCCGCCGTGTCCTTGCAACCGAACGCAGGCTCTCAGGGCGAGTATACGGGACTGATGGTGATCCGGGCCTACCACCGGAGCCAGGGGGAAGAGCATCGGGACGTGTGCTTGATCCCGGTGTCCGCCCACGGCACGAACCCGGCCAGCGCATCGATGGTGGGCATGACCGTTGTGACGGTCGCTTGCGACCGGCAGGGCAATGTGGATCTCGCCGATCTTGAAGCCAAGGCCGCACAATATCGTGATCGGCTCTCAGCGCTCATGTTGACGTACCCCTCGACCCACGGGGTGTTCGAGGCGGACGTGCGGCGCATCTGTCAGATCGTCCATACGCACGGCGGGCAAGTCTATATGGACGGCGCCAACTTGAATGCGCAGGTGGGACTCTGTCGCCCCGGGGACATCGGCGCGGATATCTGCCATCTGAATCTCCACAAAACATTCTGCATTCCCCATGGCGGCGGGGGGCCAGGGATGGGACCGATCGTGGCTGCGCGACATTTGGCGCCGTTTCTTCCAGGCCATCCGGTCACGCAACTGGGCGGAAAAGACTCCATCGGAGCTGTGTCCGCAGCGCCTTACGGCAGTCCCAGCATCGTGACGATCTCCTGGGTCTACATCGCCCTCATGGGACGCGACGGCTTGACCAAGGCGACGCAGGTGGCGATCTTGAGCGCCAACTACATGGCCAAACGGCTGGAGAAATACTATCCCGTCCTCTATACAGGAACGTCCGGGTTTGTCGCACACGAGTTTATTCTCGACCTTCGCCCGTTTAAGGAGACAACGGGCATTGAAGCGATGGATGTGGCGAAGCGATTAATGGATTATGGGTTTCATGCTCCCACGGTCTCGTTCCCGGTTGCCGGGACTCTCATGATCGAACCGACGGAGAGCGAAACGAGGGCCGAATTGGACCGGTTCTGCGACGCGTTGATCTCAATTCATGCAGAGATACAAGACATTGTCGAGGGCCGGCAGCCGCGTACAAATAATCTTCTGAAGAATGCTCCCCACACGGCACAGGTCGTAGCAGCCGACGAATGGAATCGACCTTACAGCCGTGAGCGAGCTGCATTTCCTGCCCCCTGGGT
>DATENE010000160.1:0-8891 GCA_035275205.1 Nitrospiraceae bacterium | reverse complement strand
GAGCCGTGGCAAGATCGAGACTGGGCTCGGCTCAGTGGGTTGCCGTTGGAAGAGATTTGGTTTCAGGCTGCCGATGGGGCGCGCCTCTTTGGGTGGTACGTCGAATCCTCTGCGACGAACGCCGTGGTCCTGTGGTGTCATGGAAACGCGGGGAATATTATCAATCGGCTGGAAAACCTGCGCGAACTCTACCGCCTCGGACTGTCCGTATTCCTGTTCGACTATCGGGGCTATGGTCGAAGCCAGGGACGTCCATCGGAAGAGGGGCTGTATCAAGATGCGCTGGGGGCGCACGATTATCTGACGCGAACCAGAATGATTCGCCCTGAGCGCATTGTCCTATTCGGGCGTTCGCTTGGTGCGGCTGTCGCAGGAGAGCTTGCTGCGAAAAAACCCGCCACAGGGCTGATTCTCGAATCGTCGTTTCCGTCGATCGGCGCGGTGGCCAAGTTCCATTATGGGGGGGTGCCGGTCCATTGGCTGCTCGGGGCAGAATTTACGTTGATCGATCGCCTTCCACACCTCTCGCTGCCTAAACTGATTATCCATGGCGATCAAGATGACATTATTCCTCTTGAACTCGGCCGACAGATCTTCGACGCAGCCAAGCCACCTAAATTCTTCTACGTCATTCCTGGCGCCGACCACAACAACACCTACCAGGTCGGGGGCGCGGCCTATTTCCGCCGATGGGGCGAATTCATCCAGTCGGTGCTGCAATCTTAGCGGGTTGCGCTCAAGCAAGCCGGACGAGACATGCGGGAGAGGTGCGATAGGGAGGGAATAGGGTCTGCTCGTCACGCGAGTCGCGCTTCTCTCGCGCCTCGCCAAGATGTATATGAAGAATTGATTGGAGATTGCTTCGACATTTGCTACAGTGCCCGTCGGTTGAGGCCGAAGACCTGCTTGAAGGTGCGGCTTGACGGTGGTTGGAGTAGAACTTTTCAGGAGCGTTTTGAGTGAAGGAGGCCGGGGTGGGAATTCCTTTTCGTCTGCTGACATTCAGTCTGCTGGGTGTCGCGATGATACTAGCCACCGGCTGCGCCGGGAAAACCGGCACAGTACAGTCGCAGGGGTTGAGCAGTGAGAGGCCGGCCGAGGACCAAACTTCTATTTCAACACCCTCATCGAGGAAAGAGGCTGCGCTCAACGAACTGCTTGATCCCTTTGCCAAAGTCGAAGAGGGAGATGGTGATGAGTATGATCCCTGGGAACCGATGAACACCGGCATCTTTGAGTTCAACCGCCAGGTCGATCGGTTCGTGCTCAAGCCCGTTGCCAAGGGATATAATTTCGTCATGCCAGACCTCGTTCAGGTTGGCATCAGCAACATCTTTTACAATCTCCGGTTCGTTCCACGCTTTCTCAACAATGTGTTTCAGGGCAAGGCCAAAGGCGCCGGCATCGAAGCAGGGCGGTTTCTGGTCAATAGCACGGTCGGATTGGCCGGGTTTTTCGATGTTGCGAAACATGTCAATCTCGTCACACCGGAAGAAGATCTGGGGCAGACTCTTGGCTTCTATGGTGTCAAACCAGGCCCCTATCTCATGTTGCCATTCCTCCAGCCCTTCACTGTTCGGGATTTTGTTGGGTATGTCGGTGATGTATTTCTCAATCCGATCAACTGGCTTGTGGTGCCGATCATCGAGGTCGAAGGCGTGCCCTCTCTAATCGACCACGAGGATCGTATGACGTCGAGCATCATCCAGCTTGGAGCGCGCGTGGGAGAGATCGTCAATGAACGGTCGCGAAATCTCGAAACGTACCAGGGAGTTGAGGAAGCGACGTTGGATCTTTATACCGCCGTCCGTAACGCCTATCTGCAGAAACGCATCCAGGCTATTCGGGAATAGGGACAAAAGCTGTCTGTTTGATCCGTCTCGTCTATCTGGCCTATCCGGTCTGAACCGAGCAACGAGATAGACCAGACAGACCAGATAAACCAGACAGACGTTTTTATCGGATTACGCCCAGTTCTCGACCGACTGTGGCAAAGGCCGCGCTGGCTCGCACAAGTTGTTCGTGCGTGTGGGCTGCCGACATCTGGACGCGAATTCTGGCTTGGCCCTCCGGTACAACCGGATAACTGAATCCCACGACATAGATCCCTTCCTGCAACAGCCGCTCCGCCATTCTGGTGGCAAGTGCCGCGTCGCCCAACATGATCGGGATAATGGGATGCTCACCGGGAATGAGCCGGAATCCACTGGCAGTGAGTTGCGCGCGGAAAAACGCCGCGTTCTCGCTCAGCTTAACCCGTAACCGGTCGCCTTGGGCTACGAGGATCACGGCCCGTCGCGCCCCTGCGGCGATGACCGGGGGCAGTGAATTCGAAAACAAATAGGGTCGCGACCGCTGCCGCAACAGCTCGACGATTTCCTTTCGTCCGGATGTAAACCCGCCTGCCGCGCCGCCCAAGGTCTTGCCCAGCGTGCTGGTGATGATCTCGATCCGGTCGGCCACGCCGAAATGGTCCGGCGTGCCGCGTCCGTTATGTCCGAGTACACCGGTCGCATGACTATCGTCTACGATCACCGCGGCATCGTACCGATCCGCCAGCTCGACGATCCGATCGAGTTTCGCGAGATCGCCATCCATGGAGAAGACCCCGTCCGTTGCGATCAGGCGAAGGCGGCAGGTTGCCGCGTCGCGCAGTTTAGCTTCCAGGTCCGCCATATCGGAGTGCGCATAGCGGAGTCTGGTGGCCTTGCAGAGTCGGATGCCGTCAATCAGGCTGGCGTGATTCAACGCGTCGCTGATGACCGCGTCTTGCTCGCCAAGCAGCACCTCAAAGAGCCCGCCGTTGGCGTCGAAGCAGGAACTATAGAGAACCGTGTCCTCGGTGCCCAGGAAGGTGGTGATCGCCTGTTCGAGTTGTGTGTGGAGATCCTGTGTGCCGCAGATGAACCGGACGGAGGCCATGCCGTAGCCATGCTCTTGCAGCCCGGCTGCAGCGGCTTGTCTGATGTCAGGGTGGTTGGCGAGCCCCAGATAGTTGTTGGCGCAGAGATTGAGGACTTCACCCTGGGCCACGCGAATCTCAGCACCCTGAGGGCCGAGGATCTGTCGCTCAGATTTGTAGAGGCCTGCCGCGCGGATTTCAGTCAGCCGCTCTGAAACGGTTTTTTTTAAGGAGTGATAGGCCATCTTCTTCACTGAACATACAGCCGTCAGCGATCAGCTGTCAGCTTCCGATGGGCGCAGAGAGAAAACATTTCGCATGAAATCTGGCCTGATGGCTGACGGCTGACCGCTGAAAGCTTTCTACGGAATCAAGACCACTTTCCCGCACTGGCCGGAATTGATCAACTCGAACCCCTGCGCGAAATCCTTCATGGGAAACGTGTGGGTGATGACCGGCTTAATATCGAGTCCGGCCTGGAAGAGACCGGTCAAGCGATACCAGGTTTTAAAGAGTCGGCGGCCTGTAATGCCGTAGACGCGAATCCCCTTAAAAATAATCTCATTCGCGAGATCGAAATTGATCGGACCGGTTGGAATGCCGAAGAGTGTCACGCGACCGCCGTTCTTTACGGCATTGAAGGCTTGATGCAATGCGGTCGGGTTCCCAGACATTTCAAGCGAGGCGTCGACGCCTTCACCGGCGGTGATATCGCGAATGGCAGCGGCGATGCGATCCGCTGTCTCGGTCTTGGCGTCGAGCATGTGATCGACGCCGACCTGTTTGGCAAGGTCCAGGCGGTACGCACTCACATCTGTGGCGATAATCATGGCGGCGCCGGCTGTTCGTGCGACGGCGGCTGCGAAGAGTCCGGTCGGACCACAGCCGGTGATCAAGATCGTCTGTCCCGTGAGATCTTCGGCTAAGGCGGCGTCGACGGCGTTGCCCAGCGGTTCTTGGACGCACGCGAGTTCCGGTGGAATGGTGGGCAAGGTCTTCCAGAGCACCGCTTCAGGCAAGGCGACATACTCTGCGAACGACCCGTCACGATCGACGCCGAGGATGCGATAATTCTTGCATACATGCGCCTGCCCGGTGCGACATTGGAAACAGTGCCCACACGTGATGTGTGATTCGGCGGCGACGTAATCACCCACCTTGACGAGCGTGACATTCGAGCCGACCTCCACGACTTCGCCGCACATTTCATGACCAATGACGCGTGGCGGGTGGATGCGGCTGTGCGCCCAGGTATCCCAATTATAAATATGGGCATCCGTCCCGCAGAGAGAGGTGGCGGTGACGCGGATAATGGCATCGGTAGGACCCGGTTTCGGATCCGGCCTGTCGGTGGCGGTCAACCCTGGTTGTGCCGACGTCTTGACGAGCGCATGCATGGACTCATTGTATACCACGAGTCCGATCCCGCCTACCCTTAGCCCATATTATTCATGACCACTTCTGCGGCAATCGCGAAGACTGAATTCAGGATCCCATGAGGTATTCTTTCTTCGCGCCGCGATCATAGAAAGGGCGCTCGACCTCGCAAGCGCGGTGACGACGCACCTGGATGCAGTTGGTACGGCGTCCAGGTAGCCGGGCTCGCCGTCCGGTCGGTCAACATACTGTTTCAAGTATGCCTCCCTCCCTCACGGCTTCGCGCGCCTGTCTCGCTTGGCGACCACACGATTTCGCGACGAACCGTGATGAAAAATGCGGGCTACAGAAAAAAACGGGTTGCGCAAGAGTCTGCGAGATCGGTAGGATTGAACCGATGAAGACTCTACACCGTCAGGGTTTTGCGCTGCTGGCTGGCATGTGCTGTGTGGCACTCTTCTGTCCAGGCCTCATCGCGCCGGCGCATTCCGCGTCATCGCCACAGACGGCGCCTGCGTCAGGTCCCACGAAGCGGTGGGTGCAGTTCGAGTTGAGCCAAGCAGAGTCAATGGGAGATCCGCAAACCGGCAAGCCCGTCACGTTGACGATTGTTCTTGGAGGCGTGCCGGCGGGTATGACGTCGGTGGTGGCGACTTGTGAATCGATTGCGTTTCAAGCCCAAACGGTCACACTCGAGCCGGATGCAGATTCAATGGTGTTAAAGGGGACGGTGACGCTCGACCCGATCCTGATGAGTCGGACCTCTGTGCCACCCAGGGCGGCGCGAGTCCAAGTGACGTTTGCTCGCTCCCGCCAGGACGCACTTGAACCGTTCATGCGGCGGATCGTATATGTGACCATGGATCGTTCGGAGCCGACCAATGAGCGTAACGAATTGCCGCCCGTCCTTTCCGAGGAATCGCAGGGCGAGGATATCATCTTGGACGAAGTCCAACCGGCTGTGGAACCGGTCTCAACCGGCGCTGTAGCCGAGGAAGATCTGGTCCCGTTTGCTTCTCCGGCGGAGGGGAAGGCGTATTGGCAGCAGGTGAGTCATCTCATCAGCCGGAGTTGGGCCCGCCAGGTCCGCGGAATCCGGCGCGCGCCAAGCAGCGAAACGGTGAGGGTTCGTTTCAAGCTGTTTCCCAGCGGCCGCGCTCAGCTGATCGAGATTGAGAAAGGCTCAGGCACGCGCGAAATCGACGAAGCTGGAATCTATGCGGTGGTCAATGCTCAGCCGTTCTTGCCATTTCCCAGCGAGTTGAGGGAGGATGCAGTGGATGTGCATGTCCGGATGCGAACTGGTAGTCGGGGACGGTCTCGCGAGGTGCAAGCGGTCGGGAGTCAGTCACAGCGCAAGCACGATGCATCGGTCCAGCCTTTGAAGAGATAGGGTGCCACCCATCTCAGGCCTTATCCGCGATATCTTTCATTCAGGAGGAAAGATTCATGCTGAAGAAGAGAGAGCAGAGTTGGCTTGTGCTCTTGCTGTTCGGAGTGACGGCCTGGTTCCCATTGGTGGCTCATGCAGAACCAGCCCATTGGAATCTGGATCCTGAACATTCAACGATCGAGTTTCGTGTGGCGCACATGGTCGTGTCGAAGACCGCAGGCCGGTTCACGGACTATGCCGGGTTTATCGACATGGATGCCGAAGCCGGCGCCGTAACGGTTGTTGAGGCTACGATCAAGGCCGGGTCGGTGAATACGAACCACGAAAAACGGGATACCCATATTCGGAATGCCGACTTTCTCGATGTGGAACACTATCCGACCATGACGTTCAAGATGAAGAGCTATAAGAGAACCGCAGAGAACTTTATCATGGTAGGAGACTTCACCCTACGTGGGGTGACCAAGGAGGTCACACTGACGGGCCATTATAACGGGGCAACGAAGGATCCCTGGGGCAATACCAGGGCCGGCTTCAGCGCCGAGGGGAAACTCAACCGGAAAGATTTCGGCATGGTCTGGAACAAGTCTTTAGATAGCGGCGGGCTTGTCGTTGGGGATGAGGTTCAGATCAGACTCGATATAGAATGTATCAAGGCGAAACCCTAGCAGGCTGTTGAAAAAGCCCGCCAGCGTCGTTCTCGCATCGTTCAGACCCTCAACGTACCGCAAGGGTACGCCTCGGGCCTTCACTCGCTGCGGCCTTGCTGGACGGCCTTTTTGAACAGCCTGCTGGTTTTGTCGGGTTCTGTCAGTCCTCTCATCTTTCTGAGAGCCATAAATCATGAAGGCGATGGTGTTGACTCGCACGGCGGACGTGGGAACTTCGCCGCTGCAGCTTCGCGAGCTTCCGATACCAGAGCCTGGTCCCGGAGAAGTCCGGGTTCGCATCTCCGTCTGCGGGATCTGCCGGACGGATCTCCACGTTGTTGAAGGTGAGCTGGCCAATCCCTCTCTTCCGCTTATCCCCGGCCACCAAGCTGTTGGCGTCGTGAGTCAGGTCGGCGTCGGCGTGAATGATCGGAAGATCGGCGAGCGAGTCGGTATCGCCTGGCTGCAGCGCACGTGCGGTATCTGCGAATTTTGTACGAGCGGGCGCGAGAACCTGTGCGAGAGCGCCAGGTTTACCGGCTATCAAGTCGATGGCGGATATGCGGAGTATGCGCTCGTCCCTGCGGCATTTGCCTATCCGATCCCACCGGTCTTCAGTGATGAAGAAGCGGCCCCCCTCCTCTGTGCCGGGATCATCGGCTATCGCGCATTGCGTCTGAGTGGAATCCAGCCGGGCCAACGGCTTGGTCTCTATGGGTTTGGAGCGTCAGCTCACATTGCCATTCAAATTGCTCGGCATTGGGGCTGCCAGGTCTATGTCAGTTCGTTGAGACCAGAGCACCAGCGTCTTGCACATGAACTGGGCGCTGCATGGGTAGGCGGGGCGACTGACCGGCCGCTGGACAAGCTTCACGGCTCGATCATCTTTGCGCCGGCTGGGGAATTGGTCCCGCTAGCCTTGCGCGCATTGGAACGCGGCGGCACGCTCGCCCTCGCAGGGATTCACATGACGCCGATTCCCTCGCTCGACTACGATCGAGAAGTGTTTGGAGAGCGGGTCATTCGAAGCGTCACAGCCAACACGAAGCAGGACGGCCTCGAACTTCTGCGCGAGGCGGCTGCGATTCCGATCAAACCCCGCACCCTGTCGTTCCCTCTCGCCGATGCCAACCGCGCGCTGCAAGAATTGAAAGCCGGGCGCTATTCTGGAGCAGGTGTGCTCGTCGTCTCGTAACCGGTTAGGCTCGGGAAGCCAAACCCATCGGGGCAGCTTACGCTGATTGTTTTTGGTGAAGAAGGGCGTGAATCTGTTCGCTGGTTTCTTTGACCAGGACACCCATCTTCGCGTGTGAGGGTTCGAGGTCGATCGGCCATTCGTAGTGGCGGAGGCGTTCGCTGGCTGTGGGACCGATGGATGCTACGACTATCTTCTTGAGTGCCGCACGAAAGGGTCCTACCTTTACATCTCGCTCCAGCACCTGCATCACATGATCTACCTGAGCGGCATTGGTGACAAGAAGGACAGCCGCCCTCCCTGCGATGACTTCATCGAGTACCAGCCTGAGGGATCCCAGATCTTCAGGGAGTGCCCAACGGTAAATGGGCACGGGAAAGACATCCGCACCACGTTGTCTTAGGGCTTCCAAGAGCTCCGGGTTGGACAGGCCATACTCCTGCACGGCGACGAGAAGTCCTTTGACGGGACGGTACTCATCGAGCGTGGATACGACCTCCACCCATGTGTTGGGTTCGGGAACCGTCAGTGTCGGTTGGAGGCCGAACGCTTTGAGCGCTGCAACCGGCTTCGGTCCCCGGGCAATGATGGCCGTCTTTTTGAGAGCTGACACAATTGCAGGCCAGGGATAGCGTGTTTTGAGGAGGTCGAACAAGGCGTTTGTCCCGACACCGGTAAGAAGTATGAGAAGATCGATCCGTTCGGTTGTAAGTCGAACTCCAAACCTCAAGGCTGCGGAATTGTCATCCAGCGGAACTTCTCGGAGGGCAGGAGCGACGCGCGGGACTCCTCCGTGGCGTGCTATGAGTCTGGCGATCTCGGCGGCCATACGGCTCTCGAAGGCAGCGACGATCAGACCATTGAAATCAGCCTTAGCCATGAGGTCTTGAAACGTGATGAAACAATGCCAACGTGAACTCGTATTTAGGATGAAGAATGTGGGTATCGTACCACAATTGATCTGAGATGAAGCGGGGCTGTTGACGGAGCCAGAGTGTCTCCCTACTATACGGACACCGTTGAGGAGAATTATGAGTGCTCCATTCCATCGAGGATTACGCCATGTGGCGCTGCGCGTTACAAATCTCGCGCGCGCGCGCCTATTCTATGAACAGTTGTTGGGAATGAAGGTGGTATGGGAGCCGGACCCCGACAATGTGTATTTCAGCTCCGGATCGGATAATTTCGCTTTACACCAGATTCCGGCCTCCGAGCTTGCCGCGTATCAGCCCTTGACGGGGCAAGCGTTGGATCACATCGGCGTGATCCTTGAGAGTCCTGAGGCCGTCGACCGGATGTATCGGGAGGTTGAACCGCGCCTGCTTGAACTAGGCGGGCAGGTCGTGAAACCACCGAAGCAGCATCGCGACGGCA
>DATENE010000159.1:0-7742 GCA_035275205.1 Nitrospiraceae bacterium | reverse complement strand
CAGGGCATCGGCGACACCTTGCGTGTGTCGCTCGCAGCAGATCCGGTCGAAGAAGTGAAGGTGGGGTTCGAAATCTTAAAGTCGCTCGAACTGCGCCATCGAGGGATCAACGTCATTGCCTGTCCTACTTGCGGCCGCGTGGAAATTGATGTCGTGAAGTTGGCCAATGAATTGGAAAAGAAGCTGGGCCATATCAAGACCCCACTCAATGTGTCGGTCCTTGGTTGTGTCGTAAACGGAATCGGCGAAGGGAAGGAAGCGGATATCGGGATCGCCGGCGGCGAAGGCAAAGGCATCCTGTTCAAGAAGGGGAAGCTCGTCAGAAAGGTGCCGATCGAAGAATTGATGGATACGCTGATTCAAGAGGTCGAGTTGATGGCCAAGGAAAAAGACGCCGAGGAAAATGGGGAGGCTATCGTTCCTTCGAACGAAGGGTGGGAATCTCTTGAGCCTGAATCCGATCGGTCCTCGACACTCGGAAAAGAAATTCCGGTCCTATCCAGTAAGCGGTAGACCTCTACCTCTCGCCACTAGCCTCTCACCCCTTGCCCAGACTATAATGCGCGCGGGGCGCCGTACCCAAGTGGTTAAGGGAGCAGTCTGCAAAACTGCGATGCAGCGGTTCGACCCCGCTCGGCGCCTCCAATCCTTCCTGCTGATATCTTAGGCCCTTCTGCGATTCTAGTCGACTCGCCACGGATCACTAAATTTGCGTTACTCCCGGTTTTACTCCCGGTTGCGCTCCCGGTTTTGATCGCCATGACGCCAAGACTGGCCTTGTTGACGGCGGTTCGCAAGTGAGCAGGGGAAAGATGCGCGTATCGCATGGTCATGGTGATCGTGGAGTGACCCATCAGCTCCTGAACGCTTCGAATATCGACCCCGGCCATGACCGCTCGTGAGGCGAAGGTATGCCTGAGCGTGTGCCACGTTGCTCCATCAATTCCGGCTTGCTTTAGGGCAGGCTCGTAGACCTTGACGACAAAGTTTCTTCCTTGCATGGGTTGCCCTGAAATCAAAGGACTCGGGAAAAGAAAAGGGCTATGAGTCCATGAGGATAACCCTCCGACAATTGCGAGGGCCGATTCGCTCAGAATGACATGGCGGGTCTTGCCGGATTTGCTTAGAGGAATCGTAAGAATGCCTTGCTGCGTATTCAAGCAGTCCCAGCGGGCGTGAAACTGCTCACTCAAACGCAATCCAGTTTCTAGGGAAAAGGCCACCACTGCCCAGTGTTCGGGTGAGAAACATTCCCGAAGCCTCGCAATTTCAGCTTCTGTCAAGAACTTGAGGCGGCCTGTCGGCTCGGGAAAGAATCGAACCCCTTTGACGGGATTGGTCACCAAATAACTCTCTGCAATAGCAAGGTTGAGGATATGTCTCAGGGCCGCAAAATATCGGTTGATGGTGTGGGGGCCTCTTTTGGCTTTAGCTTTCATCTTGGCTTGAATATGCCGCAATTCATCAGCGGAGATCTCGGCTAGGAGCTTTCTCCCCAAGAGCTTCTTCCAGAAACGGCCATACTGGTGCATGTTTCGAAGGCCGCGAGATGTCACGCCTTCTAAATAACGTGTGATCCAAGCACGAAGCGTCAAGGCTTTTGAAGTGTCGTACTTTTCCGGGAAGTACCGGCCTTCCCGAACGTCGGCCTTCAGGCGGCCATACAGGGTCTTCGCTTGTGTTTTGGAATCTGCCCGATACCACTTCTCTCTGCCGTTGACGTACAAGCGGACCCACCAAAGCCCGTTTTTAAAAACTAGACCTCGATCCTTACCGTGTCGTCTTGCCATGTAATCCTCCTCGACGCGTTTGGGGACGGGTCTTCACCTTGTTGAAGCCAGATTTACCATTCGTAGGTTGATCCATTCCACGTCCCTTTCTCCATTTCCGTGAGGCAACCCGCATTTGGCAGCGTGGATCACAAAAGAGTTGATCACGTCGCGCAGCGAGAAAGATCCGTTTGCATTCCTGACAGGGACGTATGCGCCCTGCATGGTGCGCCAGTGACACTGCAACACGGTACTCAAACTCTTTCGTCTTGGGTGTGGTCGTGACCAGGAGGCTGCCGTGGCGACCGTGCAGTGCGCCGGGCATGGTGACGACTAAGGTAAGATCCGAAAAGGTCACGGGCGCGACCGCGTGCTGCCACAATTGTTCCAGATGGTCTCGAATGGTGCGTTGCAGCTGCATCGCCTCCTTGCGACTCGGCAGCGTGTATTCCAGCATTTCGCCCGGGATCGCCTGCACCGTCCACCCACTCGCTGAGGCGATTGGCAGCGCATGTCGATCTGGACCGTCGGCCTCGGCGAAACTCGCCACCTCATAGGCGAGGACCATCCATACACTGGGTGTCAGCGCGTCGAGGTCACGTTGGATGAATTGCACGAGCCAACCGATCTCCCCACTAGGGGTCGTCGTGATGCGCTCACGCGCTTTTTTCATTTCTCGGTCAAATTGTTGCCGGATGGCCTGCCGATTCAGTGTCATGGTTGTGCTGTTCCTCCTTCATCATGCCGGAGCCGCTTTCGAATACTCATCCCATACTCGCGGAACAAATCCTCAGAAAGGTACCTGCTCTATACGGCAAATCTCTTGGTGCGCTTCTACCAGATGTGATAATGGCTTTCTTATAAGTCATGTCTATATCAATATAGGCATGATGCTGTCAATCACATTACAGAAGAGGAGGTGCCTGTATGCGACCCAGTGCTAAGCTACTCACCGTGCGAGAAGTCGCCGATCGACTCGGGCTGAAGGAAAGCACGATTCGAAAACGCATCCTGCAACGGCAGATCGCCTATGTAAAGCCGAGTCTCCGGGCAGTGCGGATTCCCATTGAGGAACTTGAACGCATCCTTACTGCTGGCTTTCGACCCGTGGTGAGTCCTCATGCGAACACCTAACCTGCACGAATCGAAGGGCTCAGCCACAGGATCATCAATGGGAGTAGGCGAGACGCAGCCTGAGGACGACGGAGGGGTCGCGACGCCGAGTGTGGATCCCACACCGGCGGCGCAGCCGCCAAGCCCCCGACCTAGTATTACGGGGGCAGAAACTGCACACCCCCAGAGCGAGCCTCATCTCGACGGGTTCCTGTTCAGTGTCGATTGGTTGGCTTTCACAGTGCCCTCGTCCAGCGTGGAAGAGGTCCAACAGCGGGTCGGCGGTGAATGGATGGAAATGGAGAAGGGCTTCAACGGTTATCCTCGTGCCTGGCTCTGTCTCAGCACGGGAGGGGGAAGTGGCCGCATGGGGACAGGGATGCCCCATCGAGCACGAGAGGTCCACGTCTCTCTCTCCGGTGAGATTGTCTCGGCCTGGGAGCCGGAGAAGGTCCAAGCCCTCTGTCGCTGGATCAATGAACTCAAAGGGCATGGGACCCGCGTCGATATCGCCTTGGATGATCGAACCGCGCACGCTACGGTCAGTCACGTGATTGCGGCTGCCGATGCGGGACAAGCGGTTATGCGGTGGAGAACCTATGATGCCAAGCGACGATGCTCTTACAAGGGCCAAGACGACATTCAAGGGGAGATGGTCACGTTTGGGAGCCGACAGAGCGAATCCTATCTGCGCGTCTATGACAAGCGGATAGAGGTAGCAGGAAAGGGAGAAACAGTCGAAGGGCCGTGGGTGCGCTGGGAGTTGGAGTTCAAGAAAGAGCGGGCGCAATTGTGTGTGGACCTGTTTGCGCACCTCCCTCTCGATGAGTGGCGTGAGTTCACGGTGGGACTCCTGAAATCGTGCATTTCATTTCGGGATACAACGGCAGATGCTCCCGCGTGGGAACGGTGTCGATCGTCGGAATTGCCTTGGTGGAAGGCGCTGACAGAAGGGTTCACGCGATGCCGGTTTCATGTGGAAACGACAGACCGCACGCTGGAAGAGGTGTTGGCTTGGTTCTCACAAGCCATGGGGCCTACGCTCGCGGCCCTCTATTGCGCGGTGGGACCCGAATGGATCACGAAGGTGATTCAGTCTGGATCGAGCCGTTGGAAGCCACAGCATTATCAGCTGATGAAGAAGCAAAAACCCAAACGCGCGTATCTATTGAAGGCCACGTGAGATAAACGAAGCGGATGACATGCTCCGTTCGTGAGTCGCCGGCGTGTACGCGGGCGCACCATTAGGGGGGAGAAGGGGGGTGTCGTTCGACTCCCCCCTAAACTTTCAAGACCCAAATGCCTCACAGTCGTGTGTCCAGAAAACCTGCAAGAAATCAGGCTTCAAACTTCTCAAAATCTCGACCAGGTTACTCCGATCTACACTCCGATAACCTAGGCTGATAAGGAGCCACGACTTAGGATGGTGAGCTCGCGGATGAAGGGGACAATTAATCCTGTTCAAGCACCTGAATGATCGGGCATTCCTTCGCAGGTTGTTTCTTATCGCACTGCTGAACCAGACCAGCTAACGCTTGCCGCATCGCCGCGAGGCCCGTCAGTTTCTGGTCAATCAGCCGTATCTTGTGGGCGGCCAAGGCCCGGGTCTCTGCACAGGCACGGGCTTCCTCCAGCCGTAGCAGTTCGGCGATTTCCTCCAGCGTGAACCCAAGGGCCTGCGCCCGCTTAATGAAGCGGATGTGTCTCACGCTGTCCGCCAGATACCGCCGATAGCCCATATGCGGCTTCTCCGGCTCGGCCAGCAGGCCCCGTCTCTGGTAATAACGGATCGTCTCGACATTCACCCCGGCCAGCTTCGCCACCCGCCCTATCGTTAATTCTGCCGCCATGAAAATTTCCCTTGATTCCGTACCGTAGTACGGAGTTTAGACTTGAATCAATGAGAAAGTCCGTAGAAGCAGGTATGACCGCTGCGGACGCTCGGAAAATAGGTGTGCATGGAGAGGTTGTCCAGGTCGGAGAAAGAGAACCCGTGGGTTAAACCCCCAAACGGTCGTAGCGCCTTGGGTATCGGCGGCCTCGCGGCGTTCCTCGCCTCGATCTGCTGTCTCGGTCCGCTCGTATTGGTAACGATTGGCGTCAGCGGCGCGTGGATCGGCAATTTGACAGTGCTCGAACCGTATCGTCCAATCTTTATCGGCGCAGCTCTCGTGGCGCTCTTCTTCGCCTACCGGCGCATCTTCCGGTCCGCCGAAGCCTGCAAGCCGGGGGACGTCTGTGCCGTGCCGCAAGTCAAGACGGCGCAGAAGATCATCTTTGTAATTGTCGCCGCACTAACGGGGGTCGCGCTTGCGTTCCCCTACATTTTGCCGCTGTTGTACTGAAAGGAACACGTCATGAAACAACTCATCATTGCAATCGCCCTCTCGGCCGTCTTGAGCGCACCCGCCTGGGCCGCTACTCAAACGGTCACCCTGTCGGTGACTGGCATGACCTGCGAGGCTTGCCCGATCACAATTAAAAAGGCTCTGAAAAAAATCGATGGCGTCGAGAACATCGAAGTGAACTTGGAGAAGAAGGAAGCATTGGTCACCTTCGATGACAGCAAGACCAGTGTCAAGACGTTGATGGAAGCCACAATGAACGCGGGTTATCCGTCCACCATGAAACAGTGAGCGCAGCGAATGCCAGAGAACAAAACAGCGAGTCACGAAGCGCCATCATGGTTGGGCCGAACGCTCCTGGCGGTCGGCATCAGCGGCGCAGCGTTTGCCGCACTCTGTTGCGTGGCGCCGTTTATGGTCGCCGGGCTGGTCACCGCACTTGGCCTCGGATTCATTCTCAATGATGCCATATTGATCGGTTTTCTTGTGGTGTTCATCGGAGTGGCTGCGCTGGGCTACTACTTCGTGCGGCGCCAGACGTGTGTGTGACCCGAAGGACATTCCCGGACAACCAGGAGCGAAAATTATGGCAGAGAAATTTGACCTGGTGATTCTCGGATCCGGATCGACGGCGTTTGCTGCGGCGCTTCGCGCGGCAGCAAGCGGACACACGGCAGCCATGACCGAGATGCGAACGCTGGGCGGAACGTGTGCCAACCGGGGCTGCTTGCCGTCAAAGAACCTCATCGAAGCCGCGAAAATCCTCTACGATGCGAAGCATCCGCGCTACCCAGGGCTCTCTCCAATCTCGATGAGCCTGGACTTCCGCGCGCTTATTGAGCAGAAGGATGCCGTGATTGAAGACTACCGGGGAAAGAAGTATCAGAGCATTATCTCCAACTCTGAACGCATCCGCGTTTTTGAAGGAGCCGCCCGCTTCAGCGGCCCCAACGAGGTGACAGTGAACGGGCAGGTGCTCTCCGCGCCTCGGTTCCTTATCGCGACGGGAAGCTCGCCCACCGTGCCAGAGGTTCCAGGGCTTCGTGAAACGCCGTATCTCACAAGCGACCTGCTCACCAGTCACGAAGACATCGAACTCACAGAGCTTCCGGCGTCGCTCATCATCCTCGGTGGCGGCTACATCGCGCTTGAGCTGGGCCAGATGTTTGCGCGCTTCGGCACCAGCGTCATGATTCTGGCACGCGGAGAACGAATTCTTTCGGCCTACGAGCCGGAGATTGCGCAGTCAGTGGCAGACGTATTTCGTGAGGAGGGAATTACCATCCATACGAAAGCCACCGTGAGCCGGGTGCATGGCGATGAACGCCATGTCGTCGTCACGCTACAGGTGGACGGGCGGCAGAAGGAACTGAAAGCGGCGAAGCTGCTGGTTGCCACGGGACGGAAACCGAATACGGAACACCTAGGGCTTGACCTTCCAGGAGTCGATCTGGATGAACATGGCTTCGTGAAGGTGAATGACGAGCTGCGCACTTCTGCTGCGCACGTGTATGCCGCCGGAGATGTGATTGGGCCCTACACTGGAAGCCAGATGGCAACTCCTGTGGGTGCGCAGGACGGCGGGATTGCCGCCGAGAATGCTCTCAACGGCAAAGGGGGCCGTAAGGTAAACCACGCCGTGATTCCACGAGCGATTTTTACCGACCCGCAGGTGGGCGTCGTCGGACTTTCGGACGAGGAGGCCAATGCGCGCGGGTGCGCGTGCGATTGTCGCATTATTCCGATGTCCCTCGTTCCCAGAGCGGGGGCGGTCCGGGAGACCAGAGGCGTTCTTAAGATGGTTGCGGACCGAAAAACGAAGAAGGTGCTAGGGGTTTCCATGCACGGAATGAGTGCTGCAGAGGTGATTCACGAAGCGGCAATGGGGCTTCATTTTGGTGCGAGTATAGACGACTTCGCACGCATGCTACATGTTTATCCAACAATGTCCGAGGCGCTAAAAATAGCCGCGCTGTCTTACACAAAAGACGTGTCAAAAATGAGCTGCTGTGCAGATTAGAGTAATGCCGATATGATCTGAGAATCCAGATCACCAGTTTTTCAACTGGGTATCGTAACCCTGAAAACCCAGAGTCCCAGATTTCTCTCAGCTGGGAACCCAACCAAGTTACAGTTTCCAGCCTGGTCACAACAAAAGGGACTCAATTCATTCCCAACGAGAGCTTTCGATCTATCTACCAAGAAACCCTGATCCCGGTTTTACTCCCGGTTCCACTCCCGATTTTGGTCCCGATTCAGAATCTCCCTCAGTCGAAGTCAGTAGCAACAAAAACACTGAACCCCTTGATTTCACTCTTCTGGCGTCGTACTCTGTCGCTCTCGATCGTCAGTGGTCGTCAAGTCGTCGGACGCGCTGCAAAACTGCGATGCAGCGGTTCGACTCCGCTCGGCGCCTCCACACTTCGCCTGTGCGTGGTCTGTTTGGTTCATTTGGTTTCTCTGGTCTATTTGGTTAGCGAGATCCCGCCAAGCGTTCAGAAGTCCCTAACCCTCA
>DATENE010000158.1:0-13172 GCA_035275205.1 Nitrospiraceae bacterium | reverse complement strand
CGCATCCAAGGAAGCGGCTTCTTCCTGCGCTAAGCGATGTTCTTCCTCTCGGAGTGCGGAGGGGAGCCGCAGGATCGGAATGAAGGTTTGGACTTCGCAGGCGCCATGGGCCAGACCGCGATCTTCTGTTGGGATGCCCATCGATCGGCAGGCCAGTGGGCGGTGAAGGTAGATGCCACAGCGCCCGTCTGTTTCCAGTGCTGGACAGGGATGATGGTGAAACTCTGTGACTAATCGGTCGATGTCTTGATCGGACCAATTGTCGAGTAGATCGCTGTGGGTCAGTTGTGGGAAAGCGGTTTCCATCGCGGCAGTCTGTTCGATGGCACGTTGTTCGATACGATGGCGGTGATCCGGCGGGAGGCCAGCGAGTCCCTGTTGGAGGGTGTGGATGTCGAGGAGGGTGATCGGGAAGGGACCGATGCAACAGCTGGTGCAGCCGAGTCGGCAGGGGACTTCACCGAGCAGGGTGGCGGTTGCCCGCTGGAACCAGTGGTCGGTTTTTTGATACAGCGGAGCAGGGTCGAGAGGTATGCAATCCGCCACGGTGGCTTATTCCGCTTTGATGGAGAAATCGACGATGAGATCGCCCTTGGGTGAGTAGAAGCCTTGGTTGTCAATCTGGACGATGCCGTTGCATTGGTCTTGGTAGAACTCCAAGATCCATCCGTTGAAGTCATAACCTTCATCCGTCATATCATTCTGGGAGAATCGAGTCGTGAGCACAAAACGCGCTCGTTCCACATACTCGCGCACGAGTCCTGCTTCGATATCGTCGTGAGCGGAGAGGAGGTCTAAAAACAGTTCCTTCTCTTTATCAAACACGTCTTGATAGGAGCCTCGATCCCGCACACAAAACACTTGAACCGGTTTTCTGTTGCGATCGTAACCGAGCGTCACTTGGACCCATGCCCATTCATCCAACATGGTGTCGTCCATGTCCGGTGGAGTAATCGGGGTCTGAGCGCGTGACGTGAGAAATTCCAAAAGCAAACGGAGCGGAGGGGAGTTTTCTTTCTGACAAAACACGCGAGAATACTGGTACTGTTCTGCCTGCGCCGCGTCGGCTGGTTGGGCGGTCGATGGCAGAATTGGTAGTTCTTTTGCCATGCTAGCGACTCGTGATACGACAACAGTGACTGACGAATACGAGAGAGGTTTGTACTCTACGCTGGCTGGTCTCGAAACTGCAAGAAGCTAGTGAAGGCGTTTTCCTACGTCTGGCCCGTGTTTTTCTGGTTGACAGCCTCGGAGCGCTTGGATAGACTCCCGCAGGTTTTCGCCGCTTCCAGCGACAAGATTATTCGTTCATGAATATTCATTGAGTCTGAGCGGAGTGAAGAGAGGGAAGTTCACCGCATTTCACCATCATTGTTCTTTAAGGAGGTTGCTCGCATGGCTAAATCAATGACCAAGTCGCAGATCGCCGATTATGTGGCCCAGAAGACCGGGTTGACCAAGAAGGCATCCGTCCAGCTCATGGACGACTTTGCCACCTTGGCGTACAAAGAAGCGAAGAACGTCTTTGTGATACCTGGAATCGGCAAGCTTGTATTGGCGAACCGCAAGGCCCGCATGGGACGGAACCCACAGACTGGTGAAGCAATCAAGATCCCAGCGAAGCGTGTGGTCAAGTTCCGCGTGGCCAAAGCCGCCAAGGACGCAATCCTCGGGAAGAAGTAATCTGAGGTCGTCCGGCGCAGACCGTACAACACGCGCCTTCTTCAGGCCTCATTCACACCGCATGAAGAACCAGAGGGCCGGCTCCCCGAGAGGGGCGCCGGCCCCGCGCGTTTCTAGTCATCATTACATCGATGGACCGAGACCGGTTCCGCCCATCCCGTCGTGCCCCACCAGCCTGATCGCGTCGCCGTCCTGAACCAGTGAGTCCTCGCTGGCAATCTTTTTATTGATGGTCACCAACACTTGTTTTGCGCGAATGAGCTGGAGGAGATGGCGCAATTGAGTGCCCTGCCGCTGGATCACTTGGCGGACGGACATGGGGGACGGAATATGACAGGCGAGGTCCCGTTCGCCATCGGCGGTTTGAAGCTGACCCATCAAAGAAATGGTGATCATGGTCGGGCACTCCTCATCTTCAGTTGTGACATCCACTTGGCTGGCGGGGCCATTGTACCCGTTGACTCCGTACCGGTCGCCATCGATAATGCTCGGCCATGCCGTCGTTGGATATCCAGAATCCCAAGATGCCGGATTTGCAGTTTGTCCTGTTTGTGTCGGCCCTCTGCACGGCTGATCTCAAGACACTCAACGTGCCGTTGGAACTAAGAACGACTATTTTTGACCGTTGTTGGGCGTTCATTCACACCGAGGCGCCGCCGACTGATCCCAAGGCGCGTGTACTCGATCTTCGCGAGGGCACGGAATTGACGCTGGAAGCCTGTGTGTCGACGATCCGCTCACTGCTGACGGACGCCGGCATTCGGACGCTTATTTGGGATCATCCAGTGAGTGAGCCGACCCACGAGAGCACACCGGCCGCGAAGCCATTGATCGATCGGTTGGGACAATTGTACCCCGATCCTCCCGAGATCGTCGATCCTGAAAACTCGGCGTCGGGTTAGTCGAGCGAGACAGGCGAGGCCGGCAAGACGGGGAAGGAATCGAGATCCAAAGTTAGAGGTTTTCGGAACTTCGAACTTCGGATCATGCCTGTCCCGCGTATGAAAGACAGACAAGCAGACGGAGAAGCGCATCGTGCGGGTGACGACGACTGATATCCCAGGCGTATTGCTGATCGAACCCGATGTCCTCCGCGATCCACGGGGGATTTTTCTCGAAACCTATCATGCGCGCCGGTACGAGGACGCCGGTATTCCAGGTCCCTTTGTTCAAGACAATTACTCACAGTCTATGCGGGGCACGTTGCGCGGGCTCAATTATCAAGAGCCGCATGCCCAAGGGAAGATTGTGATGGTGACAGAAGGAGCCGTTTACGATGTCGTGGTAGATATCCGAAAGGGGTCGCCGAGCTTTGGTCGGTGGTATGGGACAGATCTTTCGGCGGAGAATCGGCTCCAAGTCTATGTGCCGCCAGGTTGTGCACATGGATTCTGCGTGACCAGCGACTGCGCCTCGTTTCTGTATAAGTGCACGGACTATTATGCGCCAAGCGCCGAGCGCGGGATTATCTGGAGCGATCCGGCTCTCGCCATCTCCTGGCCGGTCTTGACACCTATCTTGTCCGCTAAGGACCGCATTTACAAATCTTTGGCAGAGATGGAGCCGGAGCTGCCACGGTATCGATCGGTCGGGTGAGGTTCCTAGGACCCATTGATTCCACGAAGACGGCTATGTTAATCACCGAGGGCATAGTGGTAAGATTCCGGCGACGGCATGATTTCTTAGCACAGGGAGGAGGATACAATGGGGAAAAGTTTGACAGGGACCAAAAGCCACGACAATCTCAAGGGCGCATTTGCCGGCGAGTCCCAGGCCAATCGACGCTATCTCTATTTCGCCAGGCGGGCGGATATCGAGGGCTTTCCTGATATCGGAGGCTTGTTCCGCGACACGTCCGAGGCAGAAACAGGCCACGCATTCGGGCACCTGGATTTCTTAAAGGAAGTCGGGGATCCGGCGACCGGGGTGCCGATCGGCAATACCGAAGCGAATCTGAAGTCGGCGATCGAGGGTGAAACCTACGAGTACACGCAGATGTACCCTGGTATGGCCAAAACAGCTCGGGACGAGGGATTTGCCGAGCTCGCCGAATGGTTTGAGACGCTCGCCAAGGCGGAGCGGTCCCATGCGAATCGATTCACGAAGGGACTCGATAGCCTGAAGCAAGGATAAGAAGCCCTCAGCTTTCAGCCGTCAGCTATCAGCAACGGATGCGTTGTTTCCTGAGCTGATGGCTGACTGCTGATGGTTGAGAGCGTGTTTGCCCCATCCATGAACGGCCTGAGTCTGATCAATCCCATCGATTCCGCGCAGCTCCAAAAAGACACGCAGCGCATCTATGAAGTCTGCGATGGCTGTCGGCGCTGCTTTAATCTTTGTCCGTCGTTTAACACGCTGCTCGACGGGATTGATCGGTATGAGGGCGACGTCGCCAAGCTCACGCCCACCGACCACCATCGGGTCGTCGATGAGTGCTATTATTGTAAGCTCTGTTTCAACCACTGTCCCTATACACCGCCGCATCAATACGCGCTCGATTTTCCCCGTTTGATGATCGCGTGGAAGAAGCATCTGGCCGCGACGCGAGGGGTGGGCTGGCGCGATCGGTTGTTGCTCAAGACGGATATGATCGGCAGCCTCGGGAGTTTGTGGGCGTCTGTTGCCAATTGGGCCATGGGCCTCCAGTTTCTTCGTGGGTTGATAGAATCGTGGGTCGGTGTGCATCGGGATCGGCAGGTCTTGCGATTTTCTCCGGAGACGTTTATCCATTGGTGGGTGAGGCGAGGGATGGCACAAGTTCCTTCCTCCGCGCCGCGAAAGGTTGCGTTCTTCGGGAGCTGCCTGGTCAATTATCAGGCAACCGATATTGGCAAAGCGGCGATTCAAGTCCTCGAAAAAAATGGCGTGCATGTTGTGATTCCCGAACAGCGCTGTTGCGGCATGCCCTCCTTCGACATCGGCGATACGGCGGCGATTCAGCAGGCCGCCTCGGCGAATATCGCGTCGTTTTTGCCCTGGGTAGAGAAAGGCTACGACCTTGTCGCGCCGGTGCCCAGTTGTAGCTTGATGTGGAAACGGGAGTATCCTGAAATCGTCGGAGGCCATGAGGTGCGACGGGTGGCGGAACGGACGTTCGATGTCTGTGAGTATCTCATGAGGCTGAAGCGGGAGGGCGTGCTGGCCACTGACTTTCAGCGGAAGCCCGGGCGAGTAGCCTACCAGGTGCCGTGCCATCTGCGGGATCAGAACATCGGGTTCAAATCGAAAGAACTCATGGAGTGTGCCGGCGCCCAGGTCGAGGTGATTGAGAAATGCTCCGGCCACGACGGCTCATGGTCCGCCAAGACGGAATTCTTTCCCCTCTCGATGTTGATTGCGCAGAAGGCCGTTCGAGTGATTGAGCAGGCGCCAGCCGATCTTGTCGCGTCCGATTGCCCATTGGCGGGCCTGCAATTGGATCAGGCCGGTGCCATGGCCCATGTCGGCGGCAGGCCGACGCAGCATCCAATTCAAATCGTGCGCGATGCCTATGGGCTGAGATCATGAACCTGTTGACCGCCCACGACCTCTTGCCTGCAACAGAGTATGAACACCAGCGGGAGCAGTTTCGTTCGCAGATTATTGCGCTCAAGCAGCGGCGCCGAATTTCTGTCGGACCGCTCATCACACTCATCTTCGAAAATCGTGAGACGTTGCGGTTTCAGACCCAGGAAATGATCCGGGCCGAGCGTATCCTCGATCCCCACAAAGTCCAGGAAGAGTTGGATGTCTACAATGCCCTCATGCCGGGGTCCGGTGAGTTGAGCGCTACGTTGCTGATTGAGATTACGGAGCAGGATCGGATGAAAGAGTGGCTTGACATGTTCATGGGGCTCGATCACGGCGACACCGTCGCGATTCGTGCTGGAACTGAACAGGTCTTTGGATTATTCGAAGGTGGCCACAGTCATGAAACCAAAATCAGCGCGGTGCATTTCGTCCGATTCCGGCCGGCCGCGTCGATGACAGCCGCATTCGCCGACTTACGCCAACCAGTTATGCTGACAGTGCACCATCACGAGTACCACGCCGAGGCGTCTGTTCCCGGGAGTATGCGCGAAGAGTGGCTCAACGATCTGAGGTAGCATGACACCGGTCTTACTGACAAAGCGTATCGAGTTTGCGGCGGCGCATCGCTATATCAAGGCGGAATGGGATGAGGCTAAAAATCGCGCCGTGTTCGGTCCCTGCTACAACCCGCCGGCGCACGGACATAACTACATGGTCGAGGTGACAGTCTCAGGTGAGGTAGATCCGAAGACCGGCATGGTTGTGAATCTCTTTGATTTGAAGCGCGTCTTGCTCAATGTGCTCGAAGAGTTCGACCATAAGAACTTGAACCTGGATATGCCCTACTTCGAGGGTCGGATTCCCACGTCGGAAAACCTTGCACGTGTCCTCTGGAGCAAGCTGGATACGCAACAAGCTATTGGTACGCTCCATGCGATTCGGTTGTATGAGGATGAAGACCTGTATGCCGAAGTGACGGCAGCGGCCGGGCTCGACGTTGCCAGCGTCACGCGACGCTACTCGTTCACGGCGGTGCAGGACAGTAAGCCAGGTCCCGAATGGGACTGCTTCGTGACGGTCCATGGCGCCATTGATCCCGTGACCGGTATGGTGACGGATATCGGCGCTCTCAACCGTTTGGTCCAAGAAAAGGTATTGCAGACGTTCGGCCGTCATGAGTTTCGCGAGGCCTTCGGAACTGAGCCTGTGGCCGGCGAGCAACTGGTCGAACACATCTGGAAGCAGCTGGTCTCTTCTCTCGCTTCGGGAAGACTATCGAATGTTCGTCTCGTTCAGTCTCGGGATTTGTCCTTCGAATACACAGGCTGACGAGTCTGCGTGCATTCGATTCGGGTGTTCTATGCGTACACGGTTGATCTCTGCATTGTTGATGGTGTGCCTCCCGTGGACGGCGGTGGCCTGGCCTGCCGAGGAAGGGACGGCGATTGAAAAGACTGTTAAGGAGGCCGCCATGGCCGCTGCGACCTTTTCCGAAACGAAAGACAAACAAGCCGTCTTGAAGCTGTACACCAAGGACTATTCCGGTATTCAGGATGGTGAAACGGAAACGCGCGATTCAATCGAGAAATGGTTCTCGGACTATGAGTCTGACCTCAACAAGGGAAGCCCCCTGCGCTTTATCAGCGTCGTATCGAACCTGTATGTTCGGATGCTGGGCCCAGCGGCATGGGCTACCTACGACTATGTGTTTCAGGCGATCAGGAAAGGCGAACTCGAAGCGCAAGACTCTGGGCAATGCACCACGCTTCTACGCAAGGAAGGCTCAGTCTGGCTGATCTTTCACGAGCATTGCTCAAAGGCGAGACTGGTTAAGTGACGGGGTAGCGCTGCTATGTAGATTTGATGATTGACTGTGACCCACTGCATCTTACTCCCACGTTTCCAGATTGATCCTCGTGGGTTCGACAAGGTGGTAGCCTTCGTGAATTCCTTTGCAGACTTGGTCGGCTCCCGCATTCCTTTCTGGCACAGTCCGCTCCCTGCCACAGTCCAGCCGGTCTGATAGGGGCGCTCGTTAGACTTTCCCATTTCCCCTTTAATGTCGTACCCATTAGCCCCAACCTCGATCTCAGTGACGTGATCTGCCCAAAGACTCATAAACAAGAAGTCTGCTCGGCCCTCCTGGGCCGAGCAGACTCTGCAACCATTACGGGAATGTTGTTTCCGGTTGCATCGGCAGAATCCTATACCCGTGGCTCCCGAGAATACTTGACCTGTCGCCTTCAGCTTGATTTTTCAACCCTCCGAGGACCGACGCGGACTGGGCTGAAATCATGTTTTGTTCCCCGAAAACAGCTCCTCCGTTCGAGGTATATGTATGGAATGGTCCCACTACGAGGTTGTGTGATCCTGATCCGACGCGTGACCCAACCGTCAGTTCTTCATCGTATCCCACGATCAAGTTCCCAAGCCCCGTTAGTGCGCTTGCCCCAAAGGTAGTGCCCGATCCGCTCTGGACGTGGACGTTCGCGTGATGGAATATCACGTGAGGCCCTTTGAGCCCGTTGATCGGATTCGGATCAACTTTTACGTATTTGACCAACTCCGTAAGGGTAGGGTTGGTGGTGCCGCCACTCGGTGGACTGGTCTCAAGAGCGTTGAGACGATTGTTGATTATAAGCAGTAAAGCTGCTTCATTCTTGGCCATCTCGGCCAAGGCCTTCTGCAAATCGGTAACTTCTTCGCGTAATGCTGCAACGGAATCGGTGTTGCCTCTCTGGTTATGGTGATGTTCACGGTGATTCGCCATCCTATCTCGAAGATGTTCGATCTTTGCTCGTAACTCCGAATTCAACAAACTGTGCCGCCCATTTCCGTCTCGGTCTCCCGCCGGCGACAGATTCGGTACGGCGAGTAACCCCATCATCAAAAACCCTACGGAAGCAACCTTTGCGTATCCTCTCATGACACACCTCTTGTTTGGTTGTGATGTAAAGCGCTGCTCATCACAGGAACGACCGTAGTCGTTCTGGCCGAGGAGCATGACCAGATATTGTCTTTTCCTTGTGAATCCGCCTCCTCGCTCGGTCACCTGAAATGGTCGCAAAGGCTATGCCGAATAGTCGACTGAAGACACGGCACATTTCGCATAGTTATGGGATGCCATTTTGAGGCAGGGCAACGATCAGCGACGATTTGCGTCGCGGGATGACAATAGTTGGACTGTACAAAAAAGAGCTTCGCCAGGGGTCTTTACGGGTGGGGAAACGCCCGCATGAGGAATTATAATACCTAGGTATAAACGTTATAATTCGGATGAGGGGGCAGGTGGATTGAGTAACGTCTTCACTCGGCGGTTCCAATACAACCTGAAGACGAGGATGTGGGAGGTTTGCCTCTTCTCTGCTGAAGTCGGTGAAGAGGAACTATTTGAGCAAATAATCAGAAATCAGGGCAGCGAGTTCGTCCGGCTCCACGACTCCTTCACGGGTGAGGAGCAGCTTGCCGTTAGAGAAAAAGTGCGTAGTGGGGTAGGTTTCGAATGTGTGGGTCTTCTTGATCTCGCGGCAGCGGCCTGGGACATGCATCTTGGCCTTGCCGACTTTGACGTCTAGAAACGTGGCGGCGATCTGTTCCAGGATCGGGTCGTAGGCTTTGCAGGGCTCACAGGTCGCTAAGCCGTAGGCGACGATTGCCGCCGACGCGCCTGTGAATTCCTTATAGTTTTCATCTCTGACGTCTTCGACGGTCCCGGGCATTTTCGTTGTTCCAAGTCATTACGTCAAAAGTCCGAAAGTCTGAACGCCTTCGACCTGAAGACATTCGACTTTCGGACTTTCTGACTGAAATTAGCTGAGTTTCGCGAGGGCTGCGAGGATATCCTTGTCCTCCCGCGCTACCTTGATTTCCTGGACCTTCGCGTAGGCAACCTTACCGCTCTTGTCGACGATGACCGTCGCACGCTTCGAGCAGTTCAACGGCTCGAAGTAGAGGCCGTAGCCTTTTGCCGTGGTCCGATGGACGTCCGACAGGAGCCGATGTTTGAGGTCCATGGAATCGGCCCAAGCCTTGTGTGAGAAGAAGCTGTCGCAGCTGATGCCGAACAGTTCTGCGTTGGCCGATTGGAACTTGGGGAAGTCATCGGTCAAACACTTGTTCTCGCCCTGACAGACTGGGCTCCAGTCCAGTGGATAGAAGCACAGCACGACGTTCTTCTTGCCGCGATAGTCGCTCAGCTTCACGTCCTTCTGGTCCTGGTCCTTTAGGTTAAAATCCGGTGCGGTATCGCCAACCTTGATTTCTGGTGCTACGTCACTCATCTCTGAACCTCCTTCACTGGGTTTAATCCGGCCTCTCACGCTGTCAGCTACAATTTTGTACCGTGTGAGTTGGAACCTTGTCAACGGGTCGGAAGACCTAACTGAGGTCCAGATGACCCGCAAGTCGCTAAAAAACAGGGGGACTATGATACCAAACGAATTTCTCGAAAACTCAGCATGCGTCCGGCTGGGGCGGCAGTGCGGTGGTTGGCAATCTCTATGTTCTGACCCAGGAGTTCGACGCGGATGCGGCTTCCGACTTTTGGCGACTGACCGATTCTCGTCAATTCGTCTGCCGTTCCCCTTAGTAGATCGCGCGCGGGCTGGTCCGGGAGACCAGGGGGGAGAAATATTTCAAGTTCATTGACCCCGAACTTACTGAGGCCGAGTGTGTAGCACCAGGTCCGATGGCTCTGTTCGTCCTCACCCTGCGTAATCGGGATGTGATCGGAGGAGACGAAGAGGGCGAGGGAACGATCTTGCCAGTCCGAAGGGTTGACGTACTGGTTGGTGACGATATCATGGGCTGTGCCTTGCGAGAGGAGCGTGAGACCTTTGGCGAGTCGTGCGGCAAAGAGTATGGTGTCCGGCGTCTCACGCGGGGAAACAAGGGAGGGGGCGACGGCTCCCATTACATCGTGCTCCCATGCCAACTGTTTCATGACATCGGCGACATGGCTCATCGGCAGCGGCATCACGACATGGGCCGACCAGGGGCCGTGCGTTGCTTGCCAGGATTCTGCTGAGCCTGCTTCGTGGTGGATGGCCAGCGGCCCGCCGTATTCTCTGTCGTACCAGGCTTTCAGTTCGTCAGTGCCCGGCGCGACCCCCCGATAGCCGACAAAGTAGAGCGGGGGACGGCGCGAGGAGGGCTTAGGGGCTTTCTTTTTAATCCTCATCGTGGGGCGTGAGCCTATTTAGCGGACTTTCTGGCTTTGCGGCGGTCATCCGGATTGAGGAGTCGTTTGCGGATACGCAGGCTCTTCGGGGTCACCTCAACCAGCTCGTCCGGGCCGATATATTCGAGCGCGAACTCCAGGCCCATTTCCCGTGGCGGCGTGAGGACCAAGGCCTCGTCGGTGCCTGACGCCCGCATGTTGGACAGGTGCTTTTCCTTACAGACGTTGACATCCATATCTTCGTCCCGGCTGTTCTCGCCGACCACCATCCCTCGATAGACCTCGACGACAGGGCCGATAAACATGGTGCCCCGTTCTTGGGTCATAAAGATGGCATAGCCGGTGCTGGTTCCGTCTTCATGTGCGACGAGGGACCCGTGTGTCGCGACCACGAGGTCACGCTCCTCCACCGGTTCGTATGCGACGAAAACATGGTGCATGATAATGGTGCCCCGAGTCTTGGCGACCAAGAGGTTTTTGAGCCCCATAATGCCGCGGGTGGGGATGTGGTACTCCAGGTGCATTTCGCTCGGCCCGGCATCAGAATGGATGAGTCGCATATGGCGCAACTCACCTCGGCGTTTGCCGAGTTCTTCGATCACTGTTCCTTGATAGGTTTCAGGCACCTGAATGGTCAGTTCCTCGTAGGGTTCGAGGACTTTGTCCCCCTCCCGATGGACAATCACTTCCGGTTGCGAGACTTGCAGTTCGTATCCTTCACGACGCATTTGTTCGATCAAGACGCCAAGATGCAACTCGCCACGACCGGCGACGAGGAACTTATCCGCACTGTCCGTTTCCTGCGCGCGCAACGACACATTGGTTTCGAGTTCTTTGAAGAGTCGATCGCGCAAATGTCGCGAGGTCAGGTACTTGCCTTCCCGTCCGGCGAATGGGCTATTGTTGACTGAGAAGGTCATTTGGACAGTCGGCTCGTCGACCGTGACTCGGGTCAGTGCAACCGGATGTTCCGCGTCGGCAATCGTATCGCCGATGCTCACCTCGTCCAGGCCGGCCACTGCGACAATTTCTCCTGCCTGAGCTTGTTCCGTATCCGTCCGTTCGAGGCCGGAGTAGACGGCGAGGTCTGATACTTTCCCAGAGAACTGTGCGCCATCCTTTCCGATGACAACCACGTTCTGCCTGCGGGCGATCGACCCGGACTGAATCTTTCCCACGCCCATCTTGCCCTTGTAGAGATCCTGAATCAGGGAGAGGACCAGGATCTGGAGTGGCGCATCGGCATTGATAGCTGGTGCCGGGATTTTTTCCAGTACGGTATCGAGGAGCGGCGTAATGTTCGTGCCGGGCTTATTGATGTCGAGCGTTGCGGTGCCTTTGATCGCTGCTGTGTAGACGATCGGGAAATCGAGCTGCTCGTCCGTGGCGCCGAGATGGACAAACAAGTCGAAGGTCCGGTTCACCACGTCATCGATCACCGCATCAGGCCGGTCGATCTTATTGATGACCACGATGGCCTTGTGGCCGAGGGCCAGGGCTTTTCGCAACACGAAGGTCGTTTGCGGCATGGGGCCCTCTTTGGCATCGATCAAGATCAGGACCCCGTCTACCATGCGCAGCGTCCGTTCGACTTCACCGCCGAAGTCGGCGTGGCCCGGTGTATCGACGATATTGATCTTGACGCCCTTGTAGGTCACGCTGGCGTTTTTGGCCCGGATGGTGATCCCGCGTTCACGTTCCTGATCCATCGAGTCCATGATGCGTTCGCCCATGTCGTCGATCTTGCGATGGACATGGGTCTGCCGGAGCACGGCGTCGACCAGTGTTGTCTTGCCATGGTCGACGTGGGCGATGATAGCGATATTCCGAATATCGCTCCGACGTTCGTCGGGCTCGAGTTGTGTGGTGACGGGTGATTCTTCTGATGCGGCTGGCTGATCCATAGATATTGCTGCATGCTCCAAAAAAAAGACGCCCAGGAATCCAGGCGTCGTACGGCAGTATACCCGAAGCATGATGTTCGGTACAAGCGATGTCAGCTTAAGAATATGGGGCTGGTGCATCGGTACAGGCTTGAATCTTGAGTTTTGAGGGCCCCCACGGTATGGTGACCTTGATACTCCTCTCAGGAAGTCAGCCGCCTTCTAAGGAGCCTGTCCGACGTTGTCTTCGTGACGAGGCGAAGGAGGTGCGACCAAATGCAAGGCCGCAGGCCCTAAAAAACCAGAGGTATATTCGCTGGAATGCGAATACATTGAGGATTTTTTCTGGCAGAGAACGACGCAAATGGTTGGAGATCGTTCGCCGCAGTAGAAAGGTCAATGTCGGACAGGCTTCTGGGTAACCCCGCGTAACCATGATAGATCGGCCAATAGAGTTACAGGATCCGCTTCGTCCACCACCGCCTCGTCGCAGATGGCGCTGGTGGCAGATCTTGCTCCTAAGCCTAGGGGTGGCAGTCTTGATAGGGGGACTGACAGCGGGTGGATTACTGTGGCACTTCTCGAAAGATCTTCCCGCGTTGGAGCAGTTGGGGACGTATCAGCCAAGTCTGGTGACTCAGGTCTACTCGTCTGATCAGCGGCTCATCGGCCAGTTTTTCATCGAGCGGCGTATTCTGACCCCTGTGGCGGACATCCCCGAACGGTTGCGGCGCGCGGTGATCGCGGTCGAAGATGTCCGATTCTTTGAGCATCCCGGCCTCGACTACATCGGCATGCTCCGCGCAGCCTGGACGAATGTGCGCCGTGGGGGCAAGGTCGAAGGGGCCAGTACAATCACCCAACAGTTGGCGCGATCGCTGTTCCTCTCCTCCGAACGCACGTTTGACCGCAAAGTC
>DATENE010000157.1:0-2718 GCA_035275205.1 Nitrospiraceae bacterium | reverse complement strand
TTCCTCTCACCTGTCTCGTTCTGGCATTGATCGCATCCCCGGCCCTGGCCAAAGAAAAGAAACACAACAAGCAAATGGACCCAGAGGCAATGATGGAAGTGTGGAAGCAAATGGCCACCCCCGGCGAACCTCATAAGCTGTTCGCCACCTTAGCCGGTAGCTGGACGACGACAAATAAGGAGTGGATGGACCCAGGCAAGCCTCCCACGGAATCGACCGGAACGGCGGAGATGAAGATGTTATTGGATGGGCGCTTTCTCTACCAGGAATTCACCGGCAACATGATGGGGCAACCCTTCTCCGGCGTTGGGATCGACGCCTACGACAACATGACCAAGAAATATATGACGGCCTGGATGGATTCGATGGGTACGGGGATTTTCATGATGGAAGGCACGGCCAGCGCCGACGGCAAGACCATCACGCTGAGGGGGTCGCACCCTGAGCCTGGCGGAGGAAAAATGACGCATCGTGCCGTGTGGAAGATCGTCGACAACAATACCCAGACATTCGATATGTACGGCGCGCACCATGGCCAGAAGGAAATGAAGGTGCTGGAGATTACCTATAGCAGGAAGCCCTAACGAACAAGTCAGCCGCGTGCGGAATGGAATTGATGAGTCCGCACGCGGCAACCGTTGTCGCCTCACTCAGCTGAAACAGGGACGGCTTCGTTTATCACCTTCAGCTGCAACTGCTTGTTAGGCAGCCTGCACAGCATACAAGTCTGCGGACTTTTCCCAACGGGTAGGCTCTGCATCGACGCAGGAGAAAAACCTGTCGTCGAGTTCGGCGAAGGGATCCGAGTTCTCAAGGTCGCCATCGTGGTCCTCAGGAAGAAGATCTAGGCGCATAACCCTGTCGCGCGGATACGGAGCGTCGAAGTAGTTCATGGCTTCGGCCAACAGTGCCGCCCACTCGAGTAACCCTATGGCACGGAAGCCTCCAACGGCCTCAGGAGCAAGCAGCCCTGTAGTGTTGAAAAAGAACTGATGGAACCCGCCGTTGCGTACCTCTGACTGACACCAATGCGCAGCGTACAGATCGGCAACTCGAGGCGGAACCTGGTGCAACGTCGCGAGAAACTCATCGAGGCTCAGATCCCACGCTTCGTTCAACGGGAGCCAGTGAGGTTCGATAAGCGCCCAGTACCGATCGCCTGGTCTTTCTGCAAGGAGCACGCAAACCTCCAGTTGCCACCCAACAATGTTTGGACAGACTGTATACTCCGGAAAGGCAGGCTGTCCACTTCTGCCTAAACCGCGGGGGGGAAAAGAACGGGGACATCCTACTTTCCAGTTTGGATCTGGTCCAGCAATCTGTTCGTGGCGGAGAGCGTTCAATCTGTAGTCGTCCTACTTTTCTACATAGCGGGATGGAATGCCCTTCGCGCGACTTGTGCTGATGCTCGGGTACCACACTCGTCGATCAGATGCGGCCAGCCGAAGGCTGGCGATGCCGATGTTTGAAGTTCCATTCGAGCGAAGCTCTGAATGGAACGAGTTTCGGCGTCGAGCGGCTGAGAGACCTAGTGTGGTCGAGCGAGGCACCCGGAGCGTGGGGGCATTCCATTCCGCTCCTCCATCTTGACTCCCCTCTAACCGCTGTGGTTAGGTCACCGCCGATCTTCTCACAGCAGGCCCTTCGCAAATGATGATACGGCGCCGAGATTTTCTGAGCCACCCACTGTCGATTGCCTGCGTCCTCGCCACACTCCTCTGCCCGGTGCTCACCGGTTGCGAGAAGGAAAGCCAAGCGATCGTCTCGATCGCCTTGCATCCGACAAACGCAAATATTCTCTACGTGGCCACGAACGACGCAGTCTATAAGTCACGCGACGAAGGCCTGTTGTGGGAACGGTTCCCGAGTTTCAGCGCCAGGCGAGTGACGACGCTGGCGATCGATCCTGAATTTCCGGCCACGATCTATGCCGGCACCATGGCCGACGCCGTCTACAAGAGTCCGGATGGCGGGCAACATTGGCTCCCCCACAATGTCGGACTCAAGGAACACGTCTCCTTTATCAATCAATTCGTCTTTCACCCGACCGACCACGACCAAATCTACGCCGCCACGACCGTCGGAGCCTTTTACACCAAGGACGGCGGGCGCGAATGGGAAGAACGAATGGCCGGGATGAAGGAAGTCCACATCGTGGTCTCCATGGCTATTCATCCGCGCGATCCTCGTGTTCTCTATGCGGGAACCACAGGAGGGATCTATCGGTCCGACAGCGCTGGGATGGGGTGGAAGAAAATCAATAACGGGCTGATTCCTGAACAGGAGCTGATGGGAGCAATGGCGCTGGGGGTGAACGTCATCGTCTTTGATGCGATCAACCCAGACATCGTCTATGCCGGAACCACGAAAGGACTCTTTCGCACCGCAACCCATGGTGAACAATGGGAGCGAATCGGGCAGTCGCTCCCCGATCTCTTTGTGAGCAGTATCCTCCTCGATCCGGCCCAGCCGAAGACTCTCTATATAGGAGGACCCGGGGGAGTCTGGAAAAGCCCCGACAGCGGTCAGACATGGGCTGCAATCAACAGCGGACTGGGCTCGCTGAATATTCGCGCGCTCGCGATGAGCCCGCGCGATTCTCGCCTACTCTATGCCGGCACGAATGGGAGCGGTCTCTACCGCTCGACCGATTCCGGTGCAACTTGGACGCCCCTGCCGCTCAAGGCTGCGCCAGCCAGTGTTCAGTAACCGGAGCGT
>DATENE010000156.1:0-16105 GCA_035275205.1 Nitrospiraceae bacterium | reverse complement strand
TGTTCCTGCCTGGGCCGAGGAACGTCCGACGCCAAAAAGTTTGTGGCAGACAGTTTTGACTTCTCCTACCGCCGATCAGCCACCGACCCCGCGAAGACCCTGGGTCATTCGCGATCGGGAAATCGCCTTGGACCTCTCACTCTTTCAGATATTGAAGGATGCCGGGGCCAGACCCCATCCCCGAATAGCCATTGAGCTCTTTGATGGAGCCAACCACGAGTTGGATCTCACCTCGACGGTGTCCCGCAGCAACGACACCGCCGTCATCCGTGGGACATTCAGACCGCCCTCACGGGGCGACTTTACGTTTGTGGCAAGCGGCAATCTCCTCGTCGGAACGATACAGCTGGCCGATCACCTTTACAAGACCGAGCACATCGCGAACGGCCGGCTGCGACTGCTCGAAATCGATCCCGAAAAAATGCCGCCGGAGTGATCTTCTGACATTCCGGCTGTGGTGATTCTCCGCGCTCTGTGCCACACTTCTCCATGCCTCAACAACCGATTCTCTGGACCGTCGGCCATTCGACCAGACCGATCGATGAGTTCATCGATCTCTTGTGGACATATGAGATCCGGTTGCTCGTGGATGTCCGAACGATTCCACGCTCACGACACAATCCGCAGTTCAACACGGACACATTGACCCTGTCGTTGCGCGATGCCGGCCTCCAGTATCGCCATCTGCCGGAGTTGGGCGGTTTTCGAAAGCCGAAGAAGGATTCCATCAACGATGGATGGCGCAATACCAGCTTTCGCGGGTACGCCGACTATATGCAGACGGAAGAATTTCGCGCTGCCATCGACGCGCTACGTATGTTCAGCTCCCAAGAACAGACGACGGTTATGTGCGCGGAAGCGGTGCCGTGGCGCTGCCATCGCTCGCTGATCGCCGACGCGCTGGTCATGCTCGGCTGGGAAGTTCGGCATATCATGTCTCCTGAGAACGCCGACCCGCATATCCTCACATCCTTTGCCCATGTGGAAAAAGGAACGCTGACGTATCCAAAACCAAATGATTCTCTTTCTTTGTTCTAAGCAAGTTGGCTCATGTACCGACTCTTGGCCGATCTCGTTCTCATTCTGCACCTGGCGTTCGTAGTCTTCGTCCTGTGTGGCGGGTTGCTTGCCATGAAGTGGCGACGGATCTCGTGGCTCCACCTGCCCGCTGCCCTGTGGGGCGCAGTCGTTGAATTCACCGGCTGGATCTGCCCGCTTACGCCGCTGGAAATTTGGTTGCGCGCGCAGGGTGGCGAGACCACCTATGGTTCAGATTTCATCGCCCACTATCTGCTGCCAGTGCTCTACCCTGGAGACCTGACGCGAGGCATTCAGTTGCTGCTGGGCACCGCGGTGGTCGTCCTCAATGCCGCCATCTATTGGTGGGTCTGGCGGGGAACCCAGGGGAAAGCGGAGTTGACGAATCGCCGACAAAGTTGATACATGGAAAGGACTGCCTACTTTCATTCGACCACGAGGCGGCTATGCCAATAGATGAGATAACCCAAAAGGTCAGTGATCGCTATGCTCTCGCTGCATCAACGGGCGAACAGATGTGTTGCCCGACCAGTTACGACATGGCCGATCTCCAATCCTTTATCCCTGAAGAAGTGCTCAAGATTTCGTATGGCTGCGGAACGCCGGCCGGGTTACAGACTGTCTCTCAAGGAGAAACCGTGCTGGATATCGGTTCAGGCGGCGGGATCGATTGCTTCGCCGCCTCCCGACTTGTCGGCCCGACAGGGTACGTCATCGGGATCGACATGACTGACACGATGCTGGCGATCGCCAAAAAAAATGCCCCTGTCGTCGCGGCCAATCTTGGCTATCAGACTTCCAATGTCGAGTTTCGGAAGGGAATGGCGGACGCGATACCGGTGAACGACGGTTCCGTCGATCTGATCATCTCCAATTGTGTGATCAACTTGGCGCCGGACAAACGGAAGGTCTTCAGGGAAATGTTTCGCGTCGCCAAACCGGGCGGACGATTTACGATCTCCGACATCGTGGCCGATCACACCGTCCCGCAGTACTTGGCCCATGACACTGAAAAGTGGGGCAACTGCCTCTCCGGAGCACTGACGCTCACCGACTATATCGCGGGGATGGCGGGCGCCGGCTTTCTGGGTATTCATCTGATCAACTCCTCGCCTTGGCAGGTGATTGACAGCATTCACTTCTTTTCCGTCACGTTGACGGGGTATAAACTTCCCGTCGGCGCACCGGTGTCCGCCGTGCGTTACGCCACACTTCGCGGGCCGTTCAGCCGAGTGGTTGATGAACTGGGCACGACCTATCTTCGAGGTATTCCCCAGCCGATCACACCGGACGTTGTATGTTTGTTGAGCCAGGCTCCGTTGGCGTCTCACTTTGTTCTGTCCTCCGACCCGCTCTGGCTGGATCGAGCCGATGACCGATGGACTGCAATCTATCCGGCAGACGCGCCCTGCCACTGGCAAGGACATTTCGCGATGCTTGCCGGCCCCTTCGTCGAAGCTGCCGATGACGATCACCATGTCTATCGCAGAGGCGAACCGGTGGAGGTCTGTTCCAAGACACTGGCCGTATTACACTCCGACGGCTATGCCTCTCACTTTGCGATCATTAATCGGGCGGGTCAGAGCGTCGGCGGTGACGCCGTTGTCTGTTCCTCCGACAAGGGAAGCTGTTGCTGATGAAAGCCTCTTCGGCCGGCAAGGTGCTGACCCCACGCCAATGCGCCACGGTGCTCAAAGCCATGACGGCGTTGATGACGATCGGTCATGTGTGCTGAAAACGATCGGCTTCCGAGAATATTGCTCCTTTCCTGACACGCACAGATATGGCATTAACCCTGCTCGGACAACATCACCCGCTCGCCTCCCCCACGGAGCAATTGAAGCTCCTTGGAGGAACCACGAGTTGCCCACCCTTCGAGACGCAACTCGATCGAATCGGCCTGTTCCCGTTTCGCGCCACGGGGATCACGGTCTTTCAGATCAATGTCGGCAAGCTCTGTAATCAGACCTGCCGGCACTGCCATGTCGATGCGGGGCCTGACCGGACGGAACACATGTCCCGAGAAACGGCGGAGCACTGCATCCGCGCGCTTGCTCAGACCGACATTCCCACAGTCGATATCACGGGTGGCGCGCCGGAACTCAACCCCAATTTTCGCTGGCTGGTTGAACAGAGCCGGACATTGGATCGCCATGTGATAGATCGATGTAACTTGTCTGTCTTGCTCCTTCCATCTCAAGCGGACTTAGCAGAGTTCCTCGCCGGGCATCGGGTGGAAATCATCGCATCGCTGCCCTATTACCGCGCCGGCCAGACCGATGCGCAGCGAGGCGAGGGCGTGTTTGAGAAGTCGATCCAAGCGCTTCGCCTTCTCAATCAACTCGGCTACGGCCAGCCTGGCAGCGGGTTGTCGTTGAATCTCGTGTGTAATCCCGTGGGAGCCTTTCTCCCTCCCAAGCAAGAAGCGATTGAAATGCAGTTTCGAAAGGAACTCCGGGCTCGCCATGGCATCGAATTCAACCATCTCTATACGATCACCAACATGCCGATCAGCCGGTATCTCGAATTTCTCTTGGAGAGCGGCAACTACGAACAGTATATGGAACGATTGGCCGGCGCTTTCAATCCCGCTGCCGCGGCCGGTGTCATGTGCCGCTACACGATCTCCGTGGGCTGGGATGGCACCCTCTACGACTGCGACTTCAACCAGATGCTCGATCTGCCGGTGGGTCATGGAGTGCCCGCTCATATTCGCGACTTCGATCCAGCGCAGCTCGACCGACGCCGGATCACCACGCGCAACCATTGTTACGGTTGTACCGCCGGAGCCGGTTCGTCGTGCGGAGGGGCGGTCGCTTGAGTCATGATCCACGGCCAAGATATTACGGTATCTAGATGAATTGATGTTCCGTCTGCTTCATGTTGAAGAAACACTCCGCTCTGCTTGCTCTAAGATGCAGTGTGGTTATCCGATACAGCACAGGAGGGGGACGATGGAGATAGTACACAACGGGCGAAAGATCGTCAGTGCGGCACGTCGCATTGGAACCAGTTGGCTGCTTGAAACCGCGATTTGGCCTCCAACATCAGATGGCGCAGAGGATCCGCAGCTTATACAGACGATTGGCGCAGCGAGCGAATCTGAAGAGGAAGCCCATACCAAAGCAATCAAGATTGGACAGCAATTGATAGATGCCAACTGCATATGACGACTGCTCCCGGACGAGAAAGTACGGTCTGCGGACCATGCACTCCTTTGAATATCTGCTGATCACAGTACGGACGCAATTTCTACTGAATCGTCAACAGTGCGATCCCAACGATCGCTAAGTCCTTCTGTCTGTGGGTTGGGCATCGATCGGTTTCGGTTGAATGGTCGCTGAGGTGCGCATTTGCGCCTGGACGACATGGCTTCGTGCCGGCACGCTTTGAGTCAGCCACACGTTCCCGCCAATGACGGATGCCTGGCCGATGGTGACGCGCCCCAAGATCGTGGCACCCGCATAAATCACCACGTCATCTTCCACGATCGGATGGCGAGGCTCTCCCTTAATCAAGACGCCGGGCTCGTCTTCTGGGAATCGCTTGGCACCAAGGGTCACCGCTTGATAGAGACGGACACGTTTTCCTATGACGCTGGTTTCACCGATGACGACACCGGTCCCGTGATCGATAAAGAAGTGACTGCCGATGTCGGCGGCCGGGTGAATATCGATGCCGGTGGATGAATGCGCGATGTCCGAAATCAACCGAGCGATCAATGGTACCTTCAAGCAATGCAAGGCATGGGCGATCCGATAGTAGATGACGGCCGTCATGCCAGGATAGCAGAGAAGAATCTCTGACGTGCTGGTGGCCGCAGGGTCACCTTGGTACGCGGCTTGTAAATCGGTGCAGAGCAATGCCCGGATGGTTGGGAGCTGGCTTGCGAATTCACTCGTAATTTTTCTCGCTCTGTCACTAAGCGAGCGCTCGTCCTGTCCGTCTGCCTGGGACGCGAACACCAATCCTCTGCGGACTTGATCCTGCAAGAGAGGCAAGGTCTGATTCAAGGTGTGTTCGACAAAAGAATCAATGTTCGTCTCGTTCAAATCTGACCGGCCGTAGTACGTCGGAAACAGCGTGGCACACAGGGCTTCCACAATGCCGAGCAGGGCTTTCCGTGACGGCAATTTGTGAATCCGTCCCTGATGCCTTATGTTGTGCGTGAGTTCACGTGAGGTGCGCAGCTCCGCCACGATCTGATCCAGGTTCCAATTAGTCGCCGAAGTGTCCTGCGGTTGCATCGTGTCGTCGTCCATGAGGTTCAGTGACGCCGGAGATCGCGCAGAACCCGGACTAGAATATCGATCTCGTCGCGAGTGGTATTGCCCGCCAACGACGGGCGGAGTGTCTCTTCCAATCCGAACCGGCCTTCGCCGGGTTGGTCGGAGTGGTGTCCAGACTTAACCGCCACGACGGCATGCCAATGCACATGTCTGCCGACCTGCGCGTTCCGAATACTGTCCATGACGAACAATAACACGCTGGCTTTGGCCGAAGCCATTCCAGTCTTTCAAAAACAGTAGTTATCTGCCCGATTGTTTCCACCCCCAATTCCTTAATTTGCGGTGTCATTACTATGTAGATAGGAGATCCCGTCGCGGGTTCATCGGGATAATGTTGCCTCAGATCCACCCAGAGTTGCCACATTCCACAGCGAAGCCGCCACGCGGCGTGGAATGAAGGACGGAGATTCTATTTGATTTTCCGAGCCCTTTTCTGTGTAGAATCGGCGCGATGCTATCGAGAACCATCTCCTTCGAAATCCTGTTTCCCCTGCCGACGACATCCGGCTGGCTGGTAACGACGCGCGGCGCTTTTTCCGGATTGCAGGGGTGGACCTGCAAACGTATTAGATGAACGCGTCACGCTATCATGGGGTGGATCGCTATGTCGGCAACACCCCGCTCATCCGCCTGCGCCGGCTGTCGGAGCTGACCGGCAGCGAAATCCTCGGCAAGGCCGAATTCATGAACCCCGGCGGATCGGTGAAGGACCGCGCTGCGCTTGGCATCATTGAGGATGCCGAGGCCAAAGGGCTCCTGCGGCCCGGCGGCACAATCGTCGAGGGCACAGCCGGAAACACGGGCATCGGCCTCACGGTCATCGGCCACGCCAGGGGCTACCATACCGTCATCGTCATTCCCGAAACTCAGTCGCGGGAAAAAATCGACCTCCTCCGCACGCTGAGCGCGGAAGTGCTCACCGTGCCGGAGAAGCCCTATTCCAATCCGGGCAACTATAACCATGTCGCTCGGCGTATGGCGGAGGAGAAGGGCTGGTTCTGGGCCAACCAGTTCGACAACACCGCCAACCGGCTCATACACTACCGCACCACCGGTCCTGAAATCTGGGAGCAGACTGCCGGGGAAGTGACCGGCTTTGTTTCTGCCGTCGGCACCGGTGGCACGCTGGGCGGAACCACCCTGTATCTCAAAGAACGCAATCCTCAAGTCTTCGTCGGCTGCGCCGACCCCTATGGCGCAGCGATGTGGTCGTGGTTCACCAACGGCAACACGGAGACGAACGACGGGGATTCCTTTGCTGAAGGCATCGGCCAGGGTCGCGTGACCAAAAACCTTGAGGGCATTGCTGTGGACCGCGCGTGGCGCATTCCCGATCAAGACGCACTTACCATCCTATACCAACTCCTGCGCGAGGAAGGGCTGTTTCTCGGTCTCTCCTCCGGCATCAACATCGCCGGTGCGATGCGGCTGGCCCTTGAGCGTGGCCCGGGCCAGACCATCGTGACGATCCTGTGCGACTCCGGCGCGAAGTATCAATCCAGGATCTTCAATCCAGAATGGCTTGCGGCCAACGGACTGAGGACGGATTTGTCCGTCGATAGCCTTTTCGGCAAGCCCTGATCCCGGAGTTGAAGGGCCCGGTGTTTGCCGCAAGAGGTTACCAGCTTCACCGAGTGTTGGGGCTCATGCATGGCGATCAGCGTCACCTATACCGTCACTCCCCTCCTAGACGTCAATGCCCAACAGGACCTCGACGACAGGGCGGAAAGTCGCACCTACATCGTCGCCGACCGCCATTCCCGCAAGGCTGTCATCATCGATGCCGTCATCGAAAACGTCGAGCGCGACCTCAAAACAATTAAAGAGTTGGACTTAATTCTCATCTTTGCTGTCGAAACGCACCTCCATGCCGACCACATCACCGGCGCCTCGATAATCAGAGATCGCACCGGTGCAAACATAGTCTATGGCGGTGGCGTAGAAGGTCTTGTCACGGGGGTGGACATGTTCCTGCATGACGGGCAGGAGTTGCGCTTCGGCAACACCGTGATGCAGGCGCTTGCTACCCCTGGCCATACGGATAGCTGCACCAGCTATCTCATACCCGGTACGGTATTCACGGGAGATTCCCTGTGGATACGCGGCAACGGCCGTACGGATTTTCAGGGCGGCTCTGCGGACAAGCTGTTCGATTCCGTACACAAGAAACTGTTCGCGCTGCCGGATGAAACAATCGTCTATCCCGGACACGATTACAACGGCAGGGTGTCATCTACCATCGGCGAGGAGAAGCAATTCAACGAATGGCTGAACCTTTCGACCAACAGGGAGAAATTCGTCGAGATCATGAATGGCAGGAAAATGCTCCGGCCTGCAAAAATGGATATCGCCCTACCGGCCAACATGAGGGCGGGCCGCATAGACGAGGAAGAAAAGGAACTACGTCGTGGAGGCATTGCCTCATCGAGCGCTATTCTTCCAACCACAGGAGCACTTGATGGACAACGAACAAATCGGTCATGCGGATGAAATGAGTGTGATGTCTAAGAGAGAGTAATGATGGCTGACGTTAACGTTACTTGCATGACAAAGCTGGATCCACAGGGTTCTCACGAGCATATTCCCCACATTGGGAATACCATCGCGGGGTGAGAATGGACTCGCCAGCAAGTTATTGTGAGTATCGAATTGAAAATCAATCCATTGTACGTTCTTGATCCGCTTACCAGCAAACGATCTGACATTGGCATCGTCCGCTAGACAGGAAGAGACCCATACCTGCGCACTGTTGAAGATGGAAACTGGAACGATACTCTATTCTCGTTAGGTCAATGCTCCTAACGCTCGGCCACCTCCATATCTTCTGTGATTATGTCCCTAAACATTCCCACCAATGACCAGATCTAGAAGAACTGAAATACCGCCAGTTCTTTCCACGCGCCGGCGCCCTCATAGAATGATCCTTGCTCCATACGGTTCACGTTTCGCCCTAGCACTGCTTCACGACACAGTGTGCCGATATCGGGGAGGGGCTCGACAATGTATGGAGCCCTATCTTCAACGTCTTCGAGATGAAGGCGCACCTCGATGAGCGAAAGCGCCCTGTAACAGACAGGCAGGAGAGCGCTACTGGTGAAGGATCCCTTGACACACTCGATGAACGGGCTGCATATGTGGAGCGGTTTGCTCTTCGGCTGGCTGTTGTTCGCGATCTTTCTTACGGGGACACTCACAATCTTTGACACCGAAATCACGTCTTGGATGCAACCAGAGTCGCAAGTGGTCATCTCATCTGCCGGTGATCTTGATAGACCGCTGTGGCTTGTGGTCAAGCCGGATTCGCAGGCTGCTCCCTGGAGAGACGAGTGGTCCACCGCTCGCCCGCCGATCTTGACGATCAAATTGCACGACCAACGAACATTCTCAGGTCAAACGATCGACCCCTCCACCGGGAATCTCATCATTTTTCGAGACACCCAGGGCGGCGAGTTCTTTTACCACTTTCACTCCGGACTGCTCCTCGGTCTGCCTGGGGCCTGGATCGTTGGGATCGCTGGGACGGCCATGTTCGTCGCGTTGAGTACGGGCTTGGTAATCCATCGCCGGATTGTGAAGGACGTGTTTACGTTACGACCTCAGTCCGTCCCCCAACGCGCCTGGTTGGACGTCCACAACATGACCGGTCTCCTTGCATTTCCGTTTTCTCTGATGATCACAATCACCGGCATGACGCTTTTCTGTTCGATCTCTATGCCGATGGGGCTCCAGTTTCTGACCGGAGGTGACCGTACCTTGTCGGTGATGTCCGATCTGCACTTTGCACAATTCGGGAGTTCTATCTTGCGCTGGCTGTATTTTGTCATGGGCTTAGCAGCCAGTGCCATGATTGCCACGGGGCTCGTCCTGTGGACGAGTAAGCGACGGAAACTCCTCGCCGAACGTTCACGTACGACACGCTCTCCCCTGGCTGAGCGTTTCAATGCGGCCATAGTGGCTGGACTACTAGTGGCCATCGCGGCATTTTTTTGGGCCAATCGCTTGCTCCCGATGGCACTCCCTGCGCGAGCCCTTTGGGAAGTGCGAATTTTATTTATTGTCTGGCTTCTTTGCTTTGCGCACAGCCTCCTGCGAGGCCGTTCAAGCTTGGCATGGAAAGAACAACTGTATTTCGCGGCCTTCCTGTTGGGATTATTGCCGCTGCTCAATGGACTAACGACCCAGAGTCATTTGTTGGTGACCGTGCCGAACGGACAATGGGCAGTGGCGGGCGTCGATTTCACGGCGGTGGCTGCGGGAGTGTTGTTGGGCTGGATGGCCCGACGCCTCAGCCGAGCCGGTCTGGAATCATCCAACAGCCAGACTGCGCCGATGGCCCGATCGGATGCGGAGTCGGAGCAGGGCTGACCGGTCGTCTCCATATACGCGTCCTGTATGACTCAACGGGGATAGCCAAGCGTAGCTGATCGCCTGCGCGAGGCGAAAGGATACAGAGACCTTATGCGCAGAGAAATGAGGACTTCATGACGGATCAACCGGAAATTATGGTGATTGCGTCGCTTCTAGGCAGTCTGCTATGTTGAGCCTCGTCAGAGATCCTTCGCAATTCACTTCGGTTGGAAATTTCGCATGGTCTGGGACCCCAAAGATCCTTGGAGTCGTAAGAGCGACCCGCTTGAGGATGCCCTCAAGCAGGCCCAATCGCAATTCAAGAATCTGATGCCCTCGTTCAACAGTCTGATGCCCTCGAGCGGTTTCAGAAATATTGCTTTGGCAGCGCTGCTCATCTTTGTCGCATGGAATAGTGCCTTTATCATCGCTCCGGATGAAGAAGGCGTCGTCAAGCGATTCGGCGTCCCGGTCCGAACCGTGGGACCCGGTCCTCATGGGAAAATCCCCTTTGTCGAGACCGTTCTGCAGCCGAAAGTCCAAAAGCTCCATCGTATCGAGGTCGGTTTCCGCACAGACCGGCAAGGCCGCCAGCAGATGCTGGCGCAAGAAGCCCTGATGCTCACCGGCGATATGAATATTCTGGCCATCCAATTTATCGTGCAATACAAGATTAAGGAGTCTGCGAACTTTCTCTTTAACGTTGCAGAAATCGATGAGACGATCGGCAAAGCGGCCGAAGCCTCAATGCGGGAAGTGGTCGGCAAGGGCAAAATCGACGAGGCGTTGACGACCGGCAAGGCCCAGATTCAGCAGGATGCCCAGATACTCCTGCAATCCCTCCTGGACCAGTATCAGGGCGGCGTCCAGATTGCAGCCGTCCAACTCCAGGACGTGAGTCCTCCCGAAGCCGTGGCGGCTGCGTTCAAGGATGTAACAAACGCAAAAGAAGATCGAGAGAAATTGATCAACCAGTCGCAAAGCTATCGCAACGACATTCTCCCCAAAGCCCAAGGCGAAGCCGCTCAGGTAGTCAATCAGTCCAAGGGCTATGCACAGGCACGACTGAATCGCGCCCAAGGTGAGGCCAACCGTTTTCTGGCGACCTTGAAAGAATACAATCAAGCCAAAGACATCATCAGCAAGCGTATCTATATTGAAACCATGGAAGAAATCCTTCCGAACATCGAGAAAATCATCATTGACGGTAAGATGGGTGATCGTATGCTGCCGTATCTTCCGCTTGATCGTCTCAAACCTAGGACTGGCAACGCCACTGAGGGCCAGAACCCATGACCAAGCAGGGATTCATCATTGCACTGCTGGTAGTGGTCGGCGGGTTGTTTCTCCTGGGCGCTTCACCCCTCTTCACCGTGGACATCACCCAAAGCGCGATCGTGGTCCAACTGGGAAAGCCCGTTCGTAATATCACTGAGCCGGGGCTCTATGTAAAAGTGCCGTTTATTCAGGAAGTCACCTATTTCGATAATCGCCTGCTGGACTACGACTCCCAAGCACAAGATGTGATCACACAAGACAAGAAGACCCTCCTCCTGGACAACTACGCCAAATGGCGGATTGTCGACCCGCTCAAGGTCTATCAGAACTTTCAAACCCAACGGGGAGCGCGGCAACGGCTGAACGACATTATCTATTCTGAGCTCCGGGTCGAACTCGGACGCCATGACCTTCTTGAAATCGTCGCGGATCACCGTGCCGATCTCATGAAAATTGTGACCCAGCGGTCGCATGAAAAAGCGTCCGCGTATGGGATTGAGATTCAGGACGTGAGAATCAAACGCGCTGACCTCCCTGAGCAGAACGAGAAGGCCGTGTTCGCCCGAATGCAAGCTGAACGAGAACGGCAGGCGAAGCAATACCGCGCGGAAGGCGCTGAGGAAGCGCAGAAAATCCGTTCAGAGGCGGAGAAGGATCGCGAAATTATTCTGGCTCAGGCATACAAGGAATCGGAAGAACTTCGTGGCGCGGGGGATGCGAAGGCCTTTAGGGTCTATGCTGAGGCCTACCGGCAGGATGTTCAATTTTTTGCATTCACACGCTCGATGGAGGCATACAAGAAAACCTTCAAGGATAAGTCCACTCTCGTAATGAGCCCAGACTCGGAATTCTTGCATTATCTTAAACAGCGCTAGCCCTCAGAACAATCCAACAATCTCTCCCGTGCCTGGATCGATTCCAATGCGTTCGCCTGCCGGCTTCTTAGGCAACCCGGGCATGAGTTGAATCCCTGAGCAGACCGCCGTCAGGAACCCTGCCCCTGCAAGTATTCGCACCTCTTTGATTGGCAACGTAAACCCGGACGGGCGCCCCTTCAACGCGGGATCGTGCGATAGCGATAACGGCGTCTTCGCCATGCAGATGGGCAACCGATCGAGTCCAAGATTCTGCGCCAACTCAATGTCTCGTTCGGCTTGTACGTCGAACGACACATCCGAGGCTCCATACATCTGCATGGCAATGGTCTGGATTTTTTTCTTGATCGACCAGGCGACGTCATATAAGTGCCTGAACGTAGACGTTTTCTCTGTGGCCTTGACCACAGCCTTCGCCAACTCTTCGGCCCCCTTGCCGCCATCGGCCCAATGGGTTGAGACCGCGGCGTCCACTGCGCCAACATCTCGGGATCGCTCTCGAACCCATTCCAACTCAGCCACCGGATCATCGATGAAGGCATTGACCGCTACCACCACAGGCACCCCATGAGCTTTCACGTTCGCAATATGCTGCTCCAAGTTCGCAAAGCCTTTTACCAATGCCTCCTGATTCGGCCCGGTAAGCCCTGCAGGAAGCGGGGAGCCGACCTTGACAGATCCTCCGCCACCGTGAAGCTTGAGTGCGCGAAGTGTCGCGACCACCACAGCCGCCGCCGGCTTAAATCCTGAGAGACGGCACTTGATATTGAAAAACTTCTCTGCCCCGAGATCACTCCCGAATCCAGCCTCTGTCACAACGTAGTCTGCGCAACGCAATGCGATGGCATCAGAAAGAATCGAACAATTCCCATGGGCGATATTGCCGAACGGACCGGTATGCACGAAGGCTGCGGTTCCCTCCAGCGTCTGAACCAAGTTCGGCAGCAACGCTTCTCTAAGCAGGACTGCCATGGACCCAGCACATCCCAACTCTTCTGCCCGCACTGCCCTACCATTCGTTGTAAATCCAACCACGATCTGGCCGAGCCTGTGCCTGAGATCGGCCTGACTCGATGCCAAAGCGAGCATCGCCATGACTTCGGAAGCTTCGGTAATCACAAATTGACCCGTACGACCCGCAGCCCCTTCTCCCAGCGAAGTCTGCCGTAATGCCCGATCGCTGACTCCCAATGTCCGTGGCCAGGTGATCCGACTCGGATCCACTTGAAGCGCATTCCCATGAAAGAGGTGATTATCGACAAATGCTGACAAGAGATTGTGACTGGCGGATACAGCATGGGCGTCGCCGGTCAAGTGGAGATTGATGTCTTCCATCGGAAGGACTTGTGCTCTTCCCCCTCCCGTTCCTCCCCCTTTGATTCCGAACACCGGCCCCAATGAAGGCTGTCGAAGCGTGACAGCCGTTCGATGGCCGAGGCGAGAAAGGCCCATAGCAAGCCCGATAGACGTTGTCGTTTTGCCTTCCCCAAGCGGTGTCGGATTGATGGCAGTCACGAGTATGTACTTGCCGAGTGGGGCAGCATGAAGCCGCTCAAGTACGTCAAGCGAAACCTTCGCCTTCAGCTTTCCATACGGAAGTAGCTCGCTGGCCTGAATGCCAAGCTGATCAGCAACATCCTGAATTGGATGCGCCTTCACTGATCGGTTGATTTCAATATCTGTCATAGATCAAGGAGGGCGGACACTCTATAAAACCTAAGGGCGTAGCAGTATAGCATAGGAGTTGAGTCGGTGGGCGTTGTTGGATGTGAATGGGAGGAGTGAGTTCAGTGCTGCCTCGTCACAAACCGAGTCGGTTGATGACGAGCCGGCGAGTGAGGCGGGAGGGTTAACGAGTTATTCGAGAATGTACTTTACTGGGTCTAGCGCTTGGCCGTGAACCTTGACCATGTAGTGTAAGTGGGGTCCCGTAGCTAGTCCGCTACTGCCGACTAAGCCGACGACTTCTCCACGCTTCACGCGCTGACCTTCCTTGACTAATGCCTTGGCTAGGTGGCCATAGAGAGTTTCAATACCGAATCCATGGTCGAGCTTCACGAGAATTCCCAGCTTAGGGTCAAAGCCGACTGCTGTGACCCGTCCTTGAGCTGGAGCCTGAACCGGCGCATTGGCAGCCGCTCCAATATCCAACCCGTCATGCCAAGCAGGCTTTTCTGTAAATGGAGAAACCCTTGGCCCGAACCCAGAAGTCACCCACCCCTTTACCGGCCAAATGGAAGGAGTTGCTGCCCATCGAGAAGATTTCTTTTCGGCAGCCAAGGACAATTCTTGAAGCGACTCTTCCTGGATTGTAGCTTCTTTCGAAAGCCAATCTATACCTTCCTTAATTGAGGCAATCCTCTCTTGTTCGGTGAGACCAGTCGAACCAGCAGATGGACTCACTTGGCCAGCCAGAGCACTCTGGCTAGTTTCCGCTGAGTTGAAATGCTGAGCTCCTGCGTCACCCTGAGAGATCCTATCTGCGGCAGGAAGAATATTACCGTCTGGAAGGGGATTATCCTCACCACCTCGACCATTAGCTACATCACCCGGTTTCGGGTTCTCGATCCCCAACATGACACGAAGCCGTTGATTGACCTCCTTCATGCTCGTTAAACGTTTCTTCAAATCGTCGACAGCACTAGAAAATTCTCCGGTTTGCTCCCGTGCACTCATAGCTTCCTCACGGAATGCTGAAAGCTCCCAAACCTCACCTGTTCTAATCACGTAGTGTGAAAGGACAAGAATATCGAATAAAACAAAAATAGCTCCAACAATCAATAGCTTACTGACAAGTTTTCGACGGAAACTAAATCGAAGTGGTTTGGCTGTTGAGCCACGAAAAATTACGACGGTATAGGCATCGCTGTCTTCTGCACCGTTCATTTGCCCCATGACCTTCACCCCCTGCTGAATGGGCTGCTTCGCTTTCGATAAAGCTCCTGGCGAGTGTATCGATCCAAATCGCTCCCGTCAACCCCTCACTTTGGGGACTCCCCCTTGCTAAAATTTAATTATGAGTTTCACTACGTACCCACCCAATATACTTATCATGCCCGTCCTTAACCGGTAACGCAATAATTTCAGGAATATCATATGTATGTATCGCCTTGATTGCTTTTTCGAGAGCACGATACCGAGACTTGGTGGATTTCAAAATGAGAAGAGCTTCTTTTGCTTTAACTACTTTACCCTTCCACCGATAAATCGATTGAATCCTCGAGACAATATTTGCGCAGGCAGCCAATCTTGCATTTACCATTGCTTCACCAATTCTTATCGCATCTTGCTGATTTACAGCCGTAACCAAGATAACAAGGACTTGCTCCGCTGATTTCTTCATAAGGGACGCGGCCACTGTAGTGAAATAACCTCTCTTCCATACAATAATCCCTGCCATTCAGTCTTCTTATAGCCGAATGGTAAAGCAATTTCTGGGCCTACTACGTATATAAACATTTGATTATCACAATTAATCAATATCTTATAATCTTATGCTTCACAGACAAACCCCTACCACCTCTCCTTCATATTTAATTTAGATCGCTATATTGCCTTATAAAGACAAGAGTTGACAAAAATGTACAATTTTTGTTCCCGTGTATATCAACAAGAATGAAAGAATCCGGCCTCATCAGTCATCCACGCTCCATTTAATTACGAAAAGGCTTGACCGAGGGTACCCTCAGGATCATTGACAAGCTTTTCACCCCTCACATATCATGACGACCTCAAGCGAGGAGGGCTCTCAATGGGCTATGCCATTTCCCCGAAAGAACTGAAAGCACGCCTTGATAAAGGCGACAAATTAGTACTGGTTGATGTGAGAGAGGAATGGGAATATTCTCTTGCAAAACTGAATGGCTCAATCCTAATCCCCCTCGGAACGATCCCTCAATCGCTCGCGCGATTGAACCGCGACTCAGAGATTATTGCCATCTGCCACCATGGCATGAGAAGCGCCGACGCGACAAATTTCTTGCTTCAACAGGGATTCCCTAATGTGAAGAACCTGGTGGGAGGAATCGACGCCTGGTCGACCCAGGTGGATGGAACCGTTCCTCGATATTAACCCAGCCCTACCAGGTCCTGTGGTATACATGTTCTACCCTCTCTGCCCGACCTGTACGGTCGCCTCTAATTCATCCGCTCGCGGAAATAGTCGACGGTGCGCTTGAGGCCTTCATTGAGTTCGGTTCTTGGTTCCCAAGACAATTCTTGACGGAGCTTGCTCGAATCAATCACGCTCCGTACTTGTTCAGCATTTTTGGCTGGCCC
>DATENE010000155.1:0-14293 GCA_035275205.1 Nitrospiraceae bacterium | reverse complement strand
GCGAGTTTAACACAGCCACTTGCCATACGAAATAAGTCTGATCGATTGGCAGGGGCAAAGCCGCAGTGAGCGAAGAGCGAAGGCGGATGCTTCAGTACGTTGCGTCTCTGAGCGATGCGGGAGTTCCGCTTGGTGAAAGGTGCGTCTCCTGATAAAGAAGCTATCTCGGCAGCCTTTGGGGCGGACGGGTGAGAACACAGATTTTTTCAGTATCTTGCTAAGGAATCGATCGAGGTGCCGACTTCGGGGATGAGGAAGGGGTGGAACGTGTCCGCTCCGCTTCTTGCTCCGCCAGTTTCTTCTTGATGTCCCGCAATTCTTTCCGTACCTCGTCCAGATCGGTATCTCGCTGAGTGGATTCCCCTTTCACAGGCATCGCTGGCTGCGCGGCAGTCGATCGTATTTCCGGCGCGGTAAGCATTGCGGCAAGCAAGTTGTAGTCGATTATCAGAGTCGCGTCGGTTGAGCGCGCAGTTCGGTAGCTATCTGGGCGCTTGGCGGATTCCGGGATAAATTGAACCGTATGGTTCATCAGTCCGGTCGAATTGGAAATGCGCCGATTAATCCGGTTATCAGATTCAGCCCGTTCCGTCCGGTGGCGATAGTCAGTCAGGGTCAGATACAGCGATTGTCCATAGGCGTAGAGCGAACCTCCTGTCGACTCCTCGGATGTCGACCCAGGCGGGTCTTCATTTGCACAGACACCGGGAAAACGGACGTCGGACAGGCAGAAGGTCGGGCCGGCAGATTGCGAATTGATCGGCGCACCGGATTGGACGACGCGAAATCCAATCTGCTGATCAGCTGCAGCTCTGGTGAGCCCCTCGACTAGGAGCGGCGCCAGGTACCCAATGTCGGCGTCCCCAAACGCTCGAACGGCGTCTGGCTTGTCGCCGGCATAGTTTTTCGAGACCCTTCGGCTATCCTTGACGACCACGCCACGAAGTACCCGAGCCATCGTGTCTGTCGATAACGTGATGGGGTGGGCGGCCTGAAAAGATCGATCGGAGATACGTTCCACATATACAGCGCCTCGTTCAGAATCGTCGATCTTTAAGTCCAGATCGGGTCCCGTTGCGCAGGCAGACAAGGTCAGGGTAATTCCAGTCAGAAGGACAAGTGCAAATCGTGAATGATGAGACATGGTCGATTCGTACCGTGTTGAGCAACCGCCAGTCTAGCATAACCGAGTGGGCGAGGACACCGGCAACCTCCTCCTGGCTAGGCAGGAACATCCTACCACTTGACAGGAGGACACTAGACTCCGAATATTAGCACCCCAACTATACCGGTTGAGTCATGGACAACGACGTCCATCGATTCAGCCAGACGCAAGAAAAGGACAATGGCGTCCTGTCGACACAGACAGAATGACCGGAAGGGCCTTTTCCCCTGCCATAACAAAGCCCTCCGGTAGATTAGCATGGATGCATCGGATATCCAGGAGGGATCCCCCGCCATGCGTTTCACATGAAGCGGATCGGTACGAGTCGGTTTTCTTATGATTTGACTCGCCAATGTGAGAAAAAAGTTTGGTGGATTTGGCGCCTGGCCGTTGCGGACACCGGCTGTCAAGGCTGCTCTCGGCTCACGAGCATGAGAAGGTGGCACAGGATGGGTCGCCTGCAAAGAGCGTGTCTTGGTGTAGAGCGGCGCATCAACGAGTCAAAAACGGTGAAGGACTATGCCTAAAGCAACGGCTCCCCGCCCGTACTCCTGGCTCACGGTTCTTATCATCGTGATGCCGGTCATTACGATCGTGATCGGCGGAATCGCATTCCGCTACATCGAAACCCGCATGGTCGCCACAGCAGGCGAAACCCTGGCGCTTACGGCCGCCGAAGTCTCGAACAAATTGGATCGAGTGCTTTTTGAACGGCATGGCGATGCGCAGATGATTACACGAGCTTTCAGCGCGCAGCCGGACAATAGGGAGTTTCAATCGGCATATCTCGCCTGGATGAAAATATCGTACTCGGATTACTTGTGGCTCGGCGTCACGAACGCGCAAGGACAGGTTGTGGTCGCGACAGACCCGGTCACGATCGGACGGGACTACAGCGCTGAATCCTGGTTTCAGGCTGCCCGTAACGGGCAAGGAGTCCAGCTGGGTGATGTGGAGCCCTTTGCAGTCATGGGCGGTCCTGACGCAATAGCCATGACGGCTCCCATCACCGGACGGCGCGGGGAATTTCTGGGAGTCGTGACGATGCGGGTGGGGATTCCCGGATTGGAAAACGTCATGACGGGGACCCTTCTGGCCTTCCGGCAACGGGAGGGATTTTGGGGAGCGCTGGAATACCAGTTCCTGACCAAGAAGGGGCTCGCCTTCATCGATTCGAATCTCCAGCATAAAGGCCACGTCAATCTCAAACAACTCAACCTGCCGTCGGCGTTGCTAGGCGAGGGATCGCTGTCCGGTTACGTTGAGGAGGAGCACCAGCATCGCCATGTGCCGGTTATCACCGGGTATGCCCGAACCCAAGGCCTCGGCGATTTTGAAGGTATGCAATGGACGGTACTCATGCGCATGGATCGGCGCGACGTGCTGGCGCCGATTCGAGAAGTTCTCTGGAACCTTGGCCTGGCGGGTAGCGTTGTGGTGGTTCCGACCTTTGGACTTTTGGTGTGGACCGTGACACGCGTGCGGAGGGAATATCGACACGCGCAACAGGAGCGGGCGCTTGCCATGGAGGCCGAAGCGTCGCTACGCAAGAGCGAGGCACACACGCGGCGTATCGTCGAGATGGCGCTCGATGGCTTCATAGGGATGGATGCCGCTGGACTCATCACTGACTGGAACGTCCAAGCTGAACAGATGTTTGGCTGGTCCAGGCAAGAGGCCATCGGGCGACCCCTGTCCGCCACCATCATCCCTCCACAATACCGGGAAGCTCATGAACGCGGTTTGCGACATTTCCTCGCAACCGGTGAAGGACCGATGCTGAATACACGGGTTGAAATTACTGGCTGCCACCGGGATGGACACGAGATTCCGATAGAACTGGCGATCTCGCCGTCCTTGGGGCAGGGGGAGGCATACACGTTCAGCGCGTTCGTGCGGGATATCTCGGCGCGGAAGCGGACGGAGGAAGAGGGCCGCATGCACGAAGAAGAACTCCAACGACTCAACGAGGCCTTGGATCGGCGTGTGCAGATCAGGACGCAAGAGTTGGCCGCTGTCAACGAATCATTGGTCGCTGAAGTGGCCGAACGGATGCAGACCGAGTTGTCGCTCGAAGACAGCCGGCAAGCACTACAGAAGTTGGCGTTCCGGCTGTTGCGCGTGCAGGAGGAGGAGCGGCGTCGTATCTCGCGTGATTTACACGATGATATCAATCAACGGCTTGCGCTTCTTGCCATGGATATCGAAGCAGTTGGACGGCAGCTCATCGTCGCACCAGGTCACGTGGGCCGAGAGGTCCGCGCGATACAAGAACGGGTTGTGGAGTTGTCCGATATTGTTCGTCATTTAGCCTATCAGCTTCATCCCTCCATTCTCGATGACCTCGGTCTTCCGATCGCCCTGCAGCGATTGGTGGACGACTTCACTGCTCGAAGTCGTATCGGAGGAAGCTTTGGACACAAGAATATCCCCGCAGCCGTTCCCCAGGAAATAGCGACCTGTCTCTATCGTGTCACTCAAGAAAGCCTCAACAACGTGGCTCGCCACGCGGCGGCATCTCGCGTCGATGTGGCGCTGACTGGGACTCAATCTGAGTTGATGGTCACGATTACGGATAATGGAGTGGGATTTGACTCCGAACAACCCCGGAATGGATCCCATGGACTGGGGTTGCTCGGCATGAAGGAACGAGTCGCCTTGGTTCACGGGGAACTATTTGTTAGGTCTGCCGTGGGGAAGGGAACGAGGGTGCAGGTGGTGGTGCTCGTTCCGGAGGGGGAGGCATGAATAGGCCACGGATTCTCTTGGCCGATGACCATACCCTGGTGTTGGACGGATTCCGTAAACTGTTGGAAGATCGGTGCGAGATCGTCGGTGTGGCGGAGGATGGCCGTACGCTGCTTCGAATGGCCCAGGAGCTTCAGCCTGACATCGTCACGCTCGATATCTCGATGCCGCAGCTCAATGGGGTCGATGCCGCTCGTAAGCTGAAGAAGCTCCTCCCTCGCACCAAGCTGATCTTTGTGACGATGCACGCTGACCAGGCCTATGTGAATGAAGCCTTCAAGGCCGGCGCCTCCGGTTATCTGCTCAAACGATCCGCCGGTTCAGAATTGCTCCAAGCCATCCAATCGGTCATGGTCGGACAGTGCTATGTCACCCCGCTGGTCGCAAAAGGTCTGGTGGAGTCGGCCATTACAGGGAGGATGCCTGCGGCTTTGACGGACAAGTCCTTGACTGCGCGCCAACGAGAAGTGTTGCAACTTGTTGCGGAGGGGAAGACAGTGAAGGAGATTGCGTCCACCCTCATGCTCTCACCGAAGACAGTCGAGTTTCATAAATCGCAGATCATGATGCAACTCGATCTTCACACAACGGCGGAACTGACAAAGTACGCTCTTGTCCACGGCATCCTCGCATCGGACTGACCCTGGGTCTTCGCGCGAGCGTAGCGCAACGAGGTAGAGTTCGTCCGATGTTCGATTTTTCCTAACTTCGAACCCAGAACTTCGAGCTTCGTGTTGCGTTTGTTCCGTCTTTACAGCCTGTCTCGCCCGTCTCGCTTCAGTCAGGCATCGACGCCGGCTCGCTGAAGCAATCGTATCCCCCAGTGAGATTGCCTCATCTTCCTAGGGAAATGCCTAGTGTGTTTGGCGTTCTTCTCAGCTATAGGTACCGCGGTATTGATTCGGTCAGAGCTCAGCCACCGAGACTCTCACCCGGCAGGGGTGGATAGTGAAAGGTGGAAGGACGGCGAGTGACAGAGGGTGCGCACAATGGCGTGCATAGCGACGATGTCGTCGAGGTGAGAGAGCCTGAAGCAAGGGAGCAACGGAATCATCACCGGGCATGGGAGGCTGGCACCATGAAGGTCGATCGAAAAACGCGTTGGAAAATGTTTTGGGCTGCCGGGGCCGCGATGGCGCTAGTGGCCGGGATGGTATCCACCGTCCCCAGTGCATACGCAGGTGGCACGATCAAGGTAGACGATGACAAGTGGATTTCCGTCGGGATGGGTACGCGTCTCAGTTTCAATGCTGTAGAAGATGGGTCGGCGAGCGGGAACCAATGGAGTAACTCCTTCGGTGTCAACAACGCTCGTATTTATATTGATGGAGGGATCCATAAGTACGTCAAGTTCACGTTCAATACGGAATGCTTTAACTGTTCGGTTGGTGCGGGTGGAGCTGGATTCGGATCGAATGCCACCGTCGGTATGTTGGACGCAATCGGGAAATTCGAATTCAATGAGTTGGTGAACTTCTGGGTTGGGCGCACGTTGGTGCCGACAGAGCGCGGCGAATTGAATGGTCCGTTCTACCATGCAGTCTTTGATGGTTTTAGAACACCATTCAATCAAGCTGACTTCAGCGGGAACTTCGGGGCAGGCGGGGCCGGTATCTATGGCCGCGACAATGGCGCGGTCTTCTACGGAAAAGTCCACCCGTTCGGGACACACCTCCAGTACGTCGCGTCGGTGTTCACGGGACTGCAGTCAGCGGCAGGCGTAGGGCCGAATCAAAGGAACAAAATTAAGTACGCCGGACGTCTCACCTGGAATTTGCTGAACGATGAGTCAAACCCCGGATACTATACCAGCGGTACCTACTATGGGGCAGCCGGTGATATTCTCGCAATCGCGGCAGGGGGAGAATATCAGGAGGATGGCTCAGGCTCATTTGCAAACCCAAACAATTTCACGAGTTTCGTCACTGATCTCCTGTTTGAAAAAGTACTCGGTACTGCTGGGGTCTTCACGGTAAACGCGGAACTTAAACGATATTGGTCACAGAATGTCGCAGCCTTCGGGAATGCAGACTGCTTCTGTATGTTCGGCGGAACATCATGGACCGCGTACGCCTTGTATCTGTTTCCGCAACAGATCGGTATCGGGAAATTTCAGCCCTATGCGCGATATACCGGCCTGAATGCTGAGTTTGCCGGCTCGCGCCTTGAATGGGAGTTTGGGATGAACTATGTCATTGCCGGTCACAATGCGCGCATCTCGTCGTATTGGCGAACCGGCGACATCGGCGGCACCGGCACATTCAACGGACAGAACTTGAACTATGCTCCTGGGTCGACAGGGCAGCACGTCGACACGTGGGTTTTAGCCGTACAGTTGCAGTATTAAGGAGGGGAGTGTCATTCACAGTCCGGCATAAGAGGTAATTGCGAGAAGGCTCTAAACCCGAGCTATCGCATGACGACATGGGCGAATGCCGTGGTGAATTTGGGTCGTGCAGAGCAATCCCATGGCGATATCCTCATGCTGTCGAACTGGTACAACTTCAATTGGTGAAAGGAGTCGGCCATGGAAACGAATAAACCCAATGAGGCAAGCCCTCCGGTCAAGGCAGACCCTGCTGCTGAGAATGAGGCGGGCCCATCGCGGCGTGAGCTTCTGGTTAAGGGAGGTAAGGTAGCGGCCGGCATAGGGGTTGCCGCCTTGCTTGGGAACCTGGGCAACTGGGCCCTATCCTATGCGGCAGATAAGGAACCGATCAAGATCGGTATCCTGCATTCGCTCAGCGGCACCATGGCGATCAGCGAAGTGTCGTTGCGAGACACCGTGATGATGGCCGTCGAAGAAATCAACGCCAAGGGTGGGGTGATGGGCCGGATGATCAAGCCGGTCGTCGTCGATCCTGCCTCAAACTGGGACCTCTTTGCCGAAAAAGCCAAGCAGCTCCTACTGCAAGATAAGGTGGCAGTTACTTTTGGCTGCTGGACCTCGGTCAGCCGTAAGTCGGTGCTGCCTGTATTCGAGAAGAACAACGGTCTCTTGTTCTATCCCGTGCAGTACGAAGGAGAAGAGTGTTCGCGCAACGTCTTCTACACCGGCGCCGCGCCGAACCAGCAGGCTGTGCCGGCGGTGGACTATCTCATGAGCAAAGAAGGGGGCGGGTTCACGAAGTTCTATCTGCTCGGTACCGACTACGTCTATCCGCGCACGACAAACAAGATTCTGAGGGCGATGCTGCTGGCGAAGAAAGTGCCGGTAGACCGCATCATGGAAGAATATACTCCATTCCACCATCAGGATTACCAAACCATCTGCGGCAAACTGAAGAAGTTTGCCGCCGGCGGAGGGGCGGCCGTAATCAGTACGATCAACGGCGACAGCAATGTGCCGTTCTACAAGGAGTTTGCAAACCAAGGCTTGCGGGCCGAAGATGCGCCGATCATGGCCTTCAGCGTGGCGGAAGATGAGTTGCGCGGCATGGACACGTCCGCGCTAGTCGGTCACCTGGCGGCGTGGAATTATTATCAAAGTGTCGACACGCCGCAGAACAAGCAGTTCGTGGCGAATTTCAAGGCCTATTGCAAAAAGAACAATCTGCCGGACGGCGAGAAGCGGGTCACAGACGATCCGATCGAAGCGGCCTACTTCGGCGTCTATATCTGGAAGCAGGCTGTCGAGAAAGCCGCTTCGACTGATGTCGACAAGGTCCGCAAGGCGGTCTATGGCAGTAAGTTCCTGGCGCCGGGCGGTGAGATCATGATGGATGCCGCCAATCACCACACCTATAGACCGGTGCTCATCGGTGAGATCTTAGCGGACGGGCAGTTCAAGGTGGTCTCCCGTTCACCTGGGCTGGTGAAGCCGGAGCCCTGGAGTGAATATACGAATCCGGACAAGGGCTGCGACTGGGTCGGACATCAAGGGACCTATCAAAAATAGTCCGTCATGTTAGAGGGAGCGACTCGGTCGCTCCCTCTAACATGGGCGAGAAGGCGGTTGACGGGACGAGAGGTCTACGTCATTCGTGTGTCTTGTGGAGGCTGGTCACCATTATGATGAATGCTCTGAGCCGCACCGTTGCTGCGCTAGGTGTTGTGGGACTGTTCCTGTTCTCTGGACCTGGCTGGACGTCGGCGGCTGACGAACCTGTCGCCGCTCTCCCGACCTCTGCGTTAGAAGAAGCACTCACTCAGATAACCAGCGAGGATGAGACCATCCGCGAAGCTGCCATACGTGTGTTGATCGAACAGGGCGATGAGAGCCTTGTTCCGCGGCTGGAGGTGCTACGCGCCACTGCGAGTCGCAGCATCCGGCAGGTCATCAAGCCGCTCATGGATCTCCTCAAAAATCGATCAAAACTTGCCAGCCCCAATGCTGACGTTCGCCGATCGGCGGCAGCGGACTTGGGCTCAGCCGGGAACACCCTGGCGATTCCGTGGCTGGATGCCGCCGCGTCGAAGGAGCCGAACAAGTGGGTGCGTTACGCGATGGAAGAGTCTGCGGCGCTGCTCAAACTCGCATCGGGCGATCCTTCTATCCAAGCTGCAGCAGCCGAAAAGCTCGGTGATCTCTATAGTCAGAACGGGGTGCCGGCTTTGAAGCAATTGATTGAGGCCAGCGCCGGCGCCGAGGCGACCGAACCGCAGAAGACAGCGGCGGCGGCTGCCGGCACCGCCATCAAGCGAATTGATACCTGGGCCGCCTGGTCGAACGCGATTGAAACGATCTTCCGCGGAATCAGTCTCAGTTCGATCCTGCTGATCATGTCGTTGGGTTTGGCGATCGTGTTCGGTTTAATGGGCGTCATCAACATGGCCCATGGCGAACTGATGATGGTCGGCGCCTACGCCACGTTTGTTACGCAGCAATGTTTCATGGCCTGGTTTTCGTCCGATGTGTTCGATTGGTATTTTCCTGCGGCGTTGCCGGTCGCGTTCCTCGCGGCTGCCGGCTCCGGATTACTGCTGGAGGCGACGGTCATCCGGTTTCTCTATGGGCGTCCGCTCGAGACTATGTTGGCGACCTGGGGGGTGAGCTTGGTCCTCATGCAGGCGGCCCGGGTCTATTTCGGCGATCTCACTGCTGTGGTGGCCCCGGGGCCGTTGAGAGGTGGCGTTCAAGTGCTGGTCGGGGTCTACCTGCCGTATAACCGAATTTTCATCATTGCGCTTTCGATCATCTGCGTGCTCGGGATTTACTTTACGCTCTTTAAGTCGAATCTCGGGTTACGCGTGAGGGCGGTGACTCAGAATCGAAACATGAGCGCCTGTCTCGGCATCCCGACGAGAAAAGTCGACTCCTATACCTTTGCGTTCGGGTCCGGGCTTGCTGGCATCGCGGGCTGGGCGCTCACAATGGTCGGGAATGTCGACCCGGGCCTTGGTCAGAACTATATCGTCGATGCCTTCATGGTGGTGGTCACCGGGGGGGTCGGGAAACTGGCGGGCACGATCGTCGCCTCGCTGGGAATCGGCGGGCTGAACAAGCTGATCGAGCCGAGCTTCGGCGCGGTGTACGGCAAGGTCTTTATCCTCGTGATGGTGATTCTGTTCTTGCAGTGGCGGCCATCCGGACTCTTTGCGATGAAAGGGCGAGATGCCGATTGAAGATGTAGGGGACTGGCTCAGCCGTCTGCGGCGGTGCCTGTCCCGCTTCTTAGACCGGGACAGGCGCCAAGACGATGCGTGTTTGTCCCCAACAGAGAACTGAGAAGACCATGAGTGACGGAACAGCAGACAAGAATCGCGGCGGCGGGCTGGCCTTTTGGACCGTGGGCGGCATTTTGCTCGTGGTCATGCCGCTCCTGAATGTGTTGCCAGCCGAAGATTCCTGGTTTCACCTCTCCGATTTCAGCCTGAACCGGTTCGGAAAATTTCTCGCCTTTGCGATATTAGCTCTCGGGCTCGATCTCATCTGGGGCTACACCGGCATCTTGAGCTTGGGGCAAGGGGTGTTTTTCGGATTAGGCGCGTATTGCATGGGCATGCACATGATGCTCACGATCGGAAAGGAAAGCGTCTATGGCAGCGATCTGCCGGACTTTATGGTGTGGAATCAGGTCAAGGAGCTGCCGCTTTTCTGGAAACCGTTCTACAGTTTTCCGGTCGCGGTCATCGGTGCGATCTTGGTGCCGATGTTGTTCGCCCTCGTGTTTGGATTTTTCGCGTTCCGAAGCCGAATCAAGGGCGTCTATTTTGCGATCATCACGCAGGCGCTCGCACTCGCCGCCTGGCTGGTCTTCAACCGGAACGATACCAATCTGGGTGGCACCAACGGATTGACCGATTTCAAGCAGGTCATCGGCTATCGGCTCTCCGACCCCGGCACGCAGCGTGCCTTGTATATCATCACCGTTCTCTGTCTTGGCGCGTCCTACCTCTTGTGCCGGTGGATCATTCGTTCACGAGCCGGACGGGTGCTGGTTGCCGTACGGGACAGTGAGAAGCGCGTCGTCTTTTCCGGCTATACTCCCCCCAACTACAAATTGTTCGTCTTTGTCGTGGCGGCGGGCCTGGCCGGATTGGCGGGGTTGCTGTATGCCCCTCAGGTCGGCATCATCACGCCGGCGCAGATTGGGGTGTTGCCGTCTCTTGAAATGGTCATTTGGGTTGCGGTGGGTGGTCGTGGCAGCCTGGCTGGGGCGGTTTTGGGAGCGATCAGTGTGAATTACGGTCGCAGCGTGCTCACGAATTATTTTCCTGAACTCTGGCCCTTCATCCTCGGCGGACTCTTCGTGCTGGTGGTGCTATTGTTTCCCGATGGGCTGGTCGGCATTCTGCGCAAGGGGAAGGGTCTTTTGAGCCAACGGAAAGCCGCTGATGAAAAGCTGGCTGCGCTGGATGAGAAAGCGACTGTGACGGAGGGGAAGCGCTGAGATGGCCGAGCAAGTTTCCTTTCAAACTTCTATCATCTATCTCGATGGCGTGACTGTCGATTACGATGGCTTCAAGGCGTTGAACCATTTGACCTTCATGGTTGACTATAAGGAATTGCGTGTGGTCATCGGGCCGAACGGGGCGGGAAAGACGACGCTGTTGGATGTGATTTGCGGAAAGACGAAACCGGCTGCCGGCCGTGTCGTCTTTGGCCAAGACACGGAACTGATCGGGAAACATGCAGATGAAATCGTGAAACTCGGCATTGGGCGAAAGTTCCAAGCGCCATCCATCTATGGAAATCTGACTGTATGGGAAAATCTCGACTTATCGTTAAAACGGACCAGCAAAGGTGTGTTTACAACACTGTTAGGGAAATCGACGGCGGAGGAACGGGAAAGGATCGAGCACAACCTTGAAACGATCGGATTGAAAGATTATGCCCGTAACAGGGCAGGGGCCTTGTCGCACGGCCAGAAGCAATGGCTCGAAATCGGCATGGTGATTCTCCAAGATCCGTCGCTGCTCCTTGTGGACGAGCCGGTCGCAGGGATGACGGACAAAGAAACGGAGCAGACGGGGCAATTGCTCCAATCATTAGCGGAAAAGCACGCGATCATCGTCATCGAACACGATATGGAGTTCGTTCGGCAGATCGCCCGCATCGTGACGGTCTTGCATGAGGGGACCGTCATTTGCGAAGGCACCGTCGAAAAAGTGCAGGCAGACGAGCGTGTACGGGAGATATATTTGGGCCGCCAAAAGGTCGCCCATTAGCAGGATGCTGAAAAAGCCCGCCAGCGGCGTTCTCGGCTCGTCGAAATCCTCAACGTCCCCGAGAGGGTACGCCTCCGGTTTCGACTCGCCTGCGGCCTTGCTGGACGGACTTTTTGAGCATCCTGCGAACTCCATGTGCAGATCATCAGATTCTGAGACTTTTTAATTACGCCATGCTTCAGCTTGATAAAATCAATGCCTACTACGGCGAAAGCCATATTCTTCGGGATGTGTCGTTTACGATCGATGCCGGAGAGGTGGTGTGCCTCATGGGCCGCAACGGTGTCGGCAAGACGACGACGCTGAAAGTGCTGACCGGCCTCCTGCCAGCACGGTCAGGACGGATGATATTCAATGGAGCCGATGTCACGAAGGCCGCGACCGACCAGAGAGCGCGCGCCGGATTAGCCTGTGTGCCTCAGGGCCGGGAGATCCTTCCCCATCTGACGGTCCGTGAGAATCTTCTGCTGGGCTTCTGGGCGAGGTCGGATAAGCCGAACGGGACGGTCGAGAAGACCGTGTTCGACGAGGTCTATCACCTCTTTCCCAAGCTCACACAAATTCTCAATCGTCCAGGAGGCGTCCTGAGCGGCGGTGAGCAGCAGCAGTTAGCGATCGGCCGCGCGATCTTGTCGAATCCCAAACTGCTCTTGCTGGATGAGCCGACCGAAGGCATTCAGCCTTCGATCGTAGATCACATCGAAGACGTGATTATTGGATTTAAACAACAACGACGTTTCGCCATTTTGTTGGTCGAGCAGGGACTTCACTTTGCCGCTCGCCTGGCGGAAAAGTATGTGGTGATGGCCAAAGGGGCGGTGGTGGTGTCGGGCAAGAGCAGTGAGTTGAGCGCGGATATGGTGAAGCAGCATTTGACGGTATAGTGATGAAGCGGGATGATCAGGATGCCACTCAACCAAGGAGGGTATTATGGTTGCTATTCCAAAATTAATCGGTCTCATATCTTGTGGGTTCCTGCTGTATCTTGGCCTGTCTAACGCGGCCTCGGCAGAAGAGAAAAAGAAAGCCCCACCTAAGGTCGAGGCTGACGTAGATCATACAAGACAGCCGGGTGGCCCGAGGGTAGGCGGGCAAAGTGGGACAGGTGGGGAGCCGGCTACGGGCTCAGTAGGAGAGGCTGACGTAGATCATACTAGGCAGCCGGGTGGCCCGAGGGTAGGCGGCCAAGGTGGGCAGTAACGCGATCTGCCGGAGAACGCTGATCAAAGGGGTGGTGGTGGTGTTCGGCAAGAGCGATGAGTTGAGCCCGGACATCGTGAAGCGGCATTTGACGGTGTAACGAAGAGGTGGGGTAGCCAGACTGGTCTCCTTGCTCGCAGAGTTCCCCAATCGAGACCGCTCCTGCCCCTGGTCCGTCAATGTGTGCCCGCCTCAGAGGGAAAAATTGCTGATGTAATTAAGAGTAAGTGTGGTTGATCTCAGAGGAGGGGGATCGCTATCATTCTGCGCCTGTCTGCCCAATCGCACGGAAGCTGAGGGAGACGGCGGCGTAGAAAGGCGCAAGACCGATCGGTGATGGTTACCGAAAAGTGGAATGTGCGACGGTGCCTGTCCGCCATCATTATGACCGTCTCGCTGGCGGGCTGTGCCACCGGATCATATACGCCGCTGGTCGAGGCCGAGAAGGATCTGGTCGAGCAGCTGAAAGATAATGTCTACCGTGTCGAATATCGTGTCACGGCCTTCACGTCGCAGGAACAGTTGGATATGTACTTGAGACGGCGCTGCGCAGAGCTGACGCTTCGAGAAGGGTATGACTATTTTTACCTTGGTCAACGGTTTGACGTACTGGCGCTCAATCGCCGCACCTCGATAACAGCGACAATGTATAAAGGGGTGAAACCGGCCGGCTCGTCCGATTTCTACGATGCCAAGATTGTCCTGAGCGGGCAGCCCTGAACGTTCAATCTTCGCACGACTTCAAGAAATTTAGTCGCTTGCCGGTCAGCGCCACACGAATTTGGGAAGTACCAGCGCTCCGGTTACCGTTTGGCGGGCAATACCCCAGAATTCTCGCACCTTGGCCTGGACCGGCTCAGTTTCCTGACCGAGGACCTTGAAGACCAACCCGGCGTCGTTGGGTAGCCTCGATGCACCTGCGGCCCACTGTTCCTCCCAATTCACTACCGCAGAAATCTGTTCAAAGATCTTGTCGGCGTGATGTTTCGGTGTGAGCAACAGGACATTGGCGAACACATCGAATGTGCCCATGACTCCCACCTGACGCACGTTGTGCGCGTGTGGATCGATGACAAACTTCTCAGTGAACAACTCGATGCCATCGGGTCGTTTGGCCTGAACGGTGGAAGAAAAGACGTCATATTCAAATAGCTCACCCTCACCGTGATACTTGCGCCCTCCCATCATGATTTCCGAGTAAAGCAGTGTGGAGCTGGATGGTACGCACATGTGTGTAGTGGTGATAAAGCGGGCATGCCTGTGGGGGATGACCGGATCAGGGAGATATTCCAGATAGGCATTTTCACCCAAGACGATGCTCTGGGTTTGGGCAGCATAGTTGGCATCCATCGAGTGGATTTTGGTGGCGGCCTGTGTTGTGACGTGAGCGCGGGTATCGGGTGCGAGGTCGATTTCAATGTTGAACCGGTCGCCCTGTAGGATGGAGCCCGTGGTCGTGATAATAAAGACGCAAGGCAGGTCGGGCAGTGCTTCGTCCCAGTACAGCGCCTGCTGCACCAGGAGCGGAGCACGGCGGTCCAGATGCGCAAGCACGGTGCGCTCCCCGCG
>DATENE010000154.1:0-5430 GCA_035275205.1 Nitrospiraceae bacterium | reverse complement strand
CAGCGAGTTGAGAGAGGCAAAAGAGCTTGAATCGAATGCCGGGTCGTCCAGCACCACAAACCCGTCCACTCGGGCGCCGATCCTCGGCCAGATAGTCAGGCGGATGCCTTGCAGCTGAACCTTTCGATTGAGGGCGTCTTCGATGAGCGGCTTGTATTGGTCTTGATACTTGTTGAGGTCAATCAGAAAAGGAAGGGCAAGGATTCCTCCGACGATCAGGACTACCACAAGAAGCAGGCCTATAACGATTTTCATCAGTGCACCTCCATCCTACGGGCTTCTGTCAGTATATAGGAAAGGGCTCGACCACGGTCAACGTGAGTCAGTTAGTCTCAGGAAAGGAAAGGTGAACAGATTAGGTTCGAACTCCAAGTGAAGCATTTGAGACTCATATCGGCTACGGTCTTGTGCGTGGAGTGAACGCGCAAAGGCTGAGAGGATCCGTCAGATAGATGGACGGTAACGCCATTCGGTTACATCATCAGGGCGCGTCCGATGGCGTGGTAGGAATCAGTATTGGTAGGCCACGGCGAGGAGAGGTTCGTCGGTCGATCTAGGCGGAAGCAGGAGGCGTCACGGTCGATACTTCATTGGAGCAGGCGCTTTCTAGACCGTTATAGGCACTGACCGTAAAGTAGTAGAGAGTATTAGGGTCAAGGTTTGTGACTGTGGCTGATGGGGAATCAACGGACATAGAGTTTTCGTACATGCAGCTACCCTGTTGACCTGGTGATTGCCGACCGTAATGGACAAAGTAGGCGGAAACTGAAGGGTCTTGAACCGGACTCCATGCGAGAGAAGCGGTGACGCCTGCGCTACCCGGAGTCATCGTGATGCTCGGTTGGCTGTCGGCCTCTCCGCCGCCGCATCCGGTCAGAAGAGGCATGATTGAAAGAAGAATGCCCGTCACGATGACAGGCAGGCGTAACGGCTTGCGAACGTGCTCTATAACTCTGGTTTGTAGTAAAACGGGTTGCTGCTTGGCCAAATCTCTCATGTACTGCTCCAGAGGAGTGGGTATGGTTGTCTTGATTTAGGTTCGGTCTACTTCGTGCGTGGTGCAGGCAAGAAGAAGAGCACGAGTGAGCCTGAGCAAAGCGTGTGCCACAATTAATCTTTGCAGCCAGTCGATTAATCCAAATAATCAGATGATTGCATGGATACATGAGCATATTGGAGTGTAGAACTTGAAGGAGAAACCATACAGATCCATCCGCCTCGCATGCGATCTAGTAACTGCGCGGTGAACGGCTGCGAGCCATGTGGTGGGCTAGCCGTCAGTGCTGTATGAGTAGGCACGACAATCGGAAGGTGGTTGTGCAGTAATTGGGCTTGTTTGGGCAAAAAGGGTAGAAAGGTCGGATCCGCATGTCCCCCGATGTGCGGCGGGGTTCTGTGTCAGCTGAAGGCGGTGGGGATGGTTCAGTGAGTCCGCAAACTGTTAGTCGTACCGAGCGGTGTTGCGTGACTATGCGGGCATCTTTTCCGGTACGGGCGTCTTCTCTCCCTTCACGGGACAGTCCTGTCACGAAAAAATCTATACAGTAGGTAGGCATTGAGCATCGTCACGATCGCAAGGATGCTGTATGTGGTGAGTGGGGTAGCCAGGTTCAATTCATTCAGCACCCTCGACAATCCGAACGAGACAATCAAGGCATCGAAGGCCATGCAGATTCGCCGGAACGTTTCAGGATCCATCACACGAATGAGAAAGTATCCAAGGGGAATTCCTAGCAGGACGCTGGGGACGATATAGGGAATTATCGCAATGCTATCGTAGCTGTAGAGTCCAATGAAGTAGTAGGCGATTCCCGTCAAGACCCCTTCTCCCACTCGAATGACCCCCAGTGCGGCCCGGAAATCTTGTTTGGCATAGCCTTGATTGTTGAACAGCAGCGCAAGGGGAGGGCCTGAGATGGTGGTGACGGAATACAGTGTCCCGATTCCCACTCCGAAGGGTATCGCAATAGCTTTTTCGGCTTGGATGGGTTTTCTGATTCCGGCTGCCTGGAGCAGAATCAACGGCAATAACATGAAGTACGTCACAAACTTCACCCAGGCCGGATGAACGAGAGAGAGAATATAGCTCCCGATTCCGACGCCGATGACAAGGCCGATCAAGATAGGCGCCACGCGCCACCAAATGTTCGGAATGCTCTTGCGGTTCATCAATAGGACATACCCATTGATCACCAATTCCACGAGCACTAATGCTGGATTGAGAATGCGATTGGTATAAAATAGCAGCGCAACTGGAACGGTAATCGAAGAAAAGCCGTACCCCAAGGCGCCGTTGACAGTAGCGGCTACAAACGTGATGAGGACGAGGACGATGAGATCCACGATTATTCTTTGCGATGCCCGGAGGCGAAGTCGTCGAGCGTGTAGTGGTCCAGGATATCGGCGATGGCATCACGCACCGGACCCATCGCATGTTGAACGGGGCATTGGGCATGGTCGGCATAGGGGCAATCGCCACATTTCTGGTAGGCAGTTTTGCTCACACATCCGATGGGAGCCAGGGGGCCATCCAAAATGCGAATGACTTGGCCGAGGGTAATCTCTCCCGGAGATTTAATGAGTGTGTAGCCGCCCTTCATTCCCCGGCGACTAGAGAGAATACCGGCCCGTTTCAGTGCTAAGAGAATTTGTTCGAGAAATTCGATTGGGATATGTTGACGAGTCGCAATCTGGTGGCGTTGTAGTGTCATCTTGCCATGCACGAGGGTGAGTTCCAGCAGCGCACGAAGTCCATACTCGCTTTTTTTCGATAGCTTCATTGGAGTTGTTCTAACATGAGTAAGTTAATCAAGATTGATGAATGTAAAGGATCGTGCTGTTTCCGTCAAGGATCAATCTAAAAAATCTGAGCGGGGGCATTTATACGGTTCAATACTCAAAGACGATTTATTCAGAGAAGATAATATCTTGCAACTCATTGATCCTAGAGGGGTTGTTCCTTGACAGGCTCTGCGAATTCCTGATAGCTTCTTTCCTCATTTCAGCACGCCTAACGTAAGCGTTGAGGCCTTCATAACAACGACTGGACTGTTCGTGACCTTCCAAGATCTCGTTCTCACATTGCATCAATACTGGGCTAAGCAAGGCTGCGTGGTGCACCAACCCTATGACCTGGAGATGGGGGCCGGCACGTTTCATCCGGCTACGTTCCTCAGGTCCCTTGGTCCAGAGCCCTGGCAGGCAGCTTATCCGCAGCCATGCCGACGCCCTACAGATGGACGATACGGCGAGAATCCGAACCGCATGCAGCACTACTATCAGTATCAGGTCGTCCTGAAGCCGGCGCCGGACAATATTCAAGCGTTGTATTTGGAGAGCCTGGCTCAATTGGGGATCAATCCGAAGCAGCACGACATCCGGTTCATTCAGGACGACTGGGAATCCCCCACGTTGGGCGCCTGGGGCCTGGGTTGGGAGGTACGTCTCGATGGGATGGAGATCACTCAGTTCACCTACTTCCAGGAAATCGGCGGGATCGAACTGAATCCCATTACTGTCGAACTCACATACGGAACTGAGCGCATCGCGATGTATCTGCAACAGGTCAATAACGTCTTTGATCTCGCCTGGAACGATTCAGTCACCTACGGAGATATTCATCACGAAACCGAAGTCCAATTCTCCACCTATAATTTCGAAGAAGGCGACGTGGCGATGCTCATGTCCACGTTTCAATCGTTCGAAGGGGAATGCAAACGGCTGTTGGCGAATCGCGACAAACGGTTGACGCTTCCGGCCTACGAATTCTGTATCAAATCATCGCATCTCTTCAATTTGCTCGATGCCCGTGGGGCGATCAGTGTGGCAGAGCGCACGGGGTATATCGCGAGGGTCCGCGCCCTTGCCCGTCAATGTGCCGAGCGCTACATTGAAGAGCGGGCGGCGATGGGGCATCCGCTGCTCAATCGTGGGATGGGGCGTGACGGAACGAAGACATCACGTATTCGTTCCAAGGCCGTGACCCGTCGCTCTTAGAACCGCGGGATGATCCATGACAAAGACTCAGAAACCTCGTCGCCTCGTTTCCTCTCCGAAGAAGGGGAGTCGTCCTTCCTCAGTGACCGCTGCCGAGTTGTTGCTCGAGATCGGCGTCGAGGAGCTTCCCTACCAATTCATCGCGCCTGCTCTGGCTGTCCTCAAAGATTCAGCTGAACAGCTGTTCAACGATCAACGTCTCGCGTTTCAATCCGCCCGTACAATGGGAACCCCCAGGCGATTGACTCTGGTGGTTGAAGGGCTCGCGACCCAGCAAACCTCTGTGATCAAGCAAGCAATGGGTCCGTCCAAAGCGGTGGCGTTCGACCCTTCCGGACAGCCGACCAGAGCGGCAACAGGATTTGCCGCAGGGCAAGGCGTTGCCGTCCAAGACCTGCAAATTCGCCGGACCCCAAAGGGGGAGTATCTCTTTGCCGTGAAGCAGGAACAAGGGTGGCCAGCCCATGTGGTCCTGAAAGAACTCCTCCCGCAGTTGATCGCGAAACTCTCGTTCCCCAAAGCGATGAAGTGGAATAGCGCCGGCGTACGATTCGCTCGACCGGTGCGGTGGCTAGTGGCGCTCTACGGAGGGGCCACCCTTCCTATCGAAGCTGCGGGAATTACCGCCGGTAACCGAACGGAAGGTCATCGTGTATTAGGGAGTACGAAGGGGATCGCGGTTCGAGATGCCGAGTCCTATCTGAAGGGACTTGAGCGTCAAGGAGTCATTCCAAACCCGGAACATCGCCGCCGCATGATTGAAGAGCAGATCGCGACGATTTGCAAGGAAGCCGGTTTTCGTCTGAACATCGATGCCGACTTACTCGATCAAGCCGTCTATACCACCGAATGTCCCAATGCCATCATCGGCTCGTTCAAAGAGAGCTATCTAGAGGTGCCGGAAGAAATTCTCATCACATCGATGAAGGAGCATCAAGGGTTCTTTTCCCTGAGGCACAAGCAAACTGGCAAGCTCGTTCCCCATTTCATCGCAGTGGCGAACAATCGAGCGAAAGATATGGGTTTGATCCGGGAAGGCAACGAACGGGTCCTGGCTGCGCGTTTGGCCGATGCCAAGTTCTTTTTCGACGAAGACCGGAAGGTCAAGCTCGAGGAACGTGTGACGAAACTTGCCGGAGTCACATTCCATCAGAAGCTCGGGACCATGCAGAAAAAGCAGCAAAGGGTCAGGAAGTTGGCCTCCTTCATCGCCTCGAGCTTGCAATCTCATGACGGCGAATTGAAACAGGCTTGCGAGAGAGCAGCGGATTTATGCAAGGCCGACCTTCTCACGGGTGTGGTCGGTGAGTTTCCTGAACTGCAGGGGATCATGGGGGGCGAGTATGCGAAACATGATGGCGAATCTGAGGCGGTCAGTCAGGCCATCAGGGAGCAGTATCTGCCACGGTCGCTCGAAGGTGACTTGCCACGGAC
>DATENE010000153.1:0-3427 GCA_035275205.1 Nitrospiraceae bacterium | reverse complement strand
TTCTCGCCAGTCCCGCTCGTCTCGCCCGATTTTATGATATAAAACCGTATGCGTACCTTTCGTATCGCCATGGCGCAAATGAACCCGACGGTCGGGGATCTGGATGGGAACGTCCGCCGGATCACGGCCTGGCTGCGCGAGGCGAAGAAGGCAAAAGTCGACTTGGTTGCCTTCCCGGAGCTGGCCATCACCGGTTATCCACCAGAAGATCTCTTATTAAAGTCACGGTTTGTCGCGGAGAACCGCCGCGCGCTCCAGGAAGTCATCCGCCATTGTCGGGGTCTTGCTGCGGTTGTGGGCTACGTCGGCCAAAGCGATGGCATAGATCCGAAACCGGCTCGCTCGTCGGTAGTCCAGGCCGGTGCCCACGAACTCTATAATGCGGCGGCGGTTGTTGCGGATCAGAAGCTCATCACGTCCTATTGCAAGTGGTACCTGCCGAACTATGGGGTGTTTGATGAGAGCCGCTACTTTCAGCCGGGCCGCCGGCTGCCGCTCATCCGGCTGCGCGGTACGGTCGTCGGGGTCAACATTTGTGAGGATGTCTGGTTGCCGGAAGGTCCGACTGGTTTTCAGGCTGCAGCCGGCGCCGAAGTCATCGTGAACATCAATGCGTCGCCGTTTCATCTGGGTAAGAGCCGGGTACGCGAGCAGATGTTGGCGACCCGCGCGAGGGAAAATGGAGTGGTGCTCACCTACACCAACGTGGTCGGCGGCCAGGATGAACTGGTTTTCGACGGGAATAGTGTGATTCTCGATCATCAGGGTGAGGTCATTGCGCGGGGGAAAGCTTTTGAAGAAGATATGATTGTCGCTGATCTCAATATGGAGGCTGTCGCGCGGGCGAGACGGACCGGCAGGAAAAAGGTCTTGCCGCGGCGCCTGGCCTCGGCGGTGGAGGTCTACCCGGTGCCGACTCCATCTGTTCAAAAACCCCTGATGCGTGCGGTTCCGGATGTGGCGGCTGTCCTGGACCCATTGGAGGAAGTCTATCGGGCGCTCACGCTGGGGGTGCGCGACTACGTGAAGAAAAACGGATTTGCGCGAGTCGTGATCGGCTTAAGCGGCGGAGTGGACTCGGCATTGACCGCCGTGATCGCCGTGGATGCGCTTGGCGCTGAGAATGTCTGGGGGCTGTTCATGCCGTCGCCCTATACGTCAAAAGATAGTTATGACGATGTCGCCGAATTAGGAGCACGGCTTGCGATTTCCGTCCGGACCATTCCCATCACGAATCTGTTCGACAATTATCGGGGCGTGCTCGCGGAGACGTTTGAGGGACATGCGCCCGATACGACAGAAGAGAATCTCCAAGCCCGCATCAGGGGCAATCTCCTCATGGCCTTCTCCAATAAGTTCGGCCACCTGGTGCTCACCACGGGTAACAAGAGCGAGATGAGCGTGGGATATGCCACGTTGTACGGCGATATGGCCGGGGGCTTTGCCGTGATCAAAGATGTGCCGAAGACCATGGTGTATGACCTGGCGCGGCTCCGCAACCTTCGTGGCACAACCCAGGTGATTCCCAAGCGAACGTTAGATCGGCCGCCGACCGCCGAGCTGAGGCCCAACCAAAAGGACGAGGACTCGCTGCCGCCCTACGAGGTGTTGGATCCCATTCTCCAGGCCTATGTGGAGGAAGACCGGTCACTTGAAGAGATCGTCGAGGCGGGGTTCGAACGCGCTACGGTGGCTCGTGTGATGACGATGGTGGATGGCAGCGAATACAAGCGCCGGCAGGCGCCGATCGGCATCAAGATCACGCAGCGGGCCTTGGGGAAGGATAGGCGGATGCCGATTACGAACGGGTATCGGAATTCGTAGGCCTGAAGGGGTTCAGGATGAAGGTTTCGGCGAGACTGAAGGCAGAGGGTTCGGAACCTGAATATGACTTCGGAGGCCTTCGGTCTTCAGCCTTCAGTTTTCAGTCTCATTTCTGCTTCTGACTACCCTGTTGCTGTTGCTTAAGCGATTGCATTTCCTTCTTGAGGGCTTCGACCTCACGCGCCAAGTCCTCTGTGGATTGTGTCGAAGCGCCTGATGCTGCGCTCGTTCCTTCCGGCACAGGCTTCTCGGCAGTCACCGGTGTCGGCGGCTTCTGCTGTAGCAATTGATAGTCGACGGCGAGAAACCTATCGGTGGTCTGTAGTCCTCCGGGTGGATCCATCGTGTCAGACCGTTGAGCGGCTCTTGGGGTAAACAGGACAATCTGATCCTTCAGGCCTGTTAAATCGGGGCGGTTCGATTTGTATTCGAGATCGCCCGCTGTTTCCAGGTTTGTCACCTTCGGTGAAGAGCGGTATTGAGAGAGAATCACGCACAACTGCCGGCCATAGGCATAGAGGGACCCACTGGTCGTTTCCGTAGTGGATGATTCCAGCATAGAACCTTCGTGCGTCGTCAGGACTCGAAAGGCAACACGCTGATCCGCCCCTGCCGAACGTAAGCCTTCTGCAAGCAGCGGAGCGAGGAACTGGACTTGATCGTCCGTGAACACGAGGACGGAAATCGAGCGGCCCGCTACCAGGCTCTGAAGGCCGCGTTCCTTATGCTGAACCTCGATGCCTTTCAACACCTGGGCAAGAAGTGCCGGCTCCAGGCTGACTGGGTGCGTAGCCTTAATCGATGGATCGGACATCGTCTGTAGTGAAACAGTTCCCCGCGGGTCGTCGAAGAGGATTTTCCCTGTGAGAGCAGGGGTGCTACAGGCTGTTCCGGTGACACAGAACAAAGCGAGTAAGAAATGATACTGGAAACCAACTCGTCTGCTCTGGGGCTGTGGTGCGGGAGCCATAAGATGAAAGGAATCTAACACAGACAATTGGTCATTGCCAGACCAGATCGCGCGATGAGCAGGAAAGGGGGGACTGGCGAGACGGGCCTGACACGAAATTCGAAGTTCTGGGTTCGAAGTTCCGGAGACTTCGAACGTCGGACCTCGAACTCTCTCCAATGTCGCACCTTTCTCGCCAGTCTCGCGTGTCTCGCTTTTCCCCGCACGTCGCGCTTTTCTTTATGCAGAGAAAGGCATTGACAGAATTTTCTGAGCCAGGTATAAGGGCGCGTAGTTTAAGGGCTCCGCGAAGGATGCTCGATTCATTTAGGGGAACAACGACGTTCCCACCGGTCTCAGAAATAAGAAAGTAATACGGCACGGACAATGGCGTCCTCCGGTCCTAACGGGCTAGAGGACGTTTTTTATTGACCATACGAGAAGATGGATTACGATGGGCCTGGTGGGAATCAATGAGGAAAAGAGGGTCGAGTAGCCGGCAGAGGCCGGCATTACGCACAATGGCGTGCGTAGCGACAACGACGTCGGGGTGAGAGAGGCAAGGGAGCAACCGAATCACCAATCGGACGAGGAGGACGATATTATGTCAGTACGTAGTCGTATCGGGATCGGGATCGGAATGTGCGCGATGGT
>DATENE010000152.1:0-3217 GCA_035275205.1 Nitrospiraceae bacterium | reverse complement strand
GCGCTCCGTTCCCAATCGATCTGCCACACAGCCTGGGTGACGGTCCACCAGCGCTCCGCCCAGAACGAATTGATTTGTAGAATCGCTTTCGAAAGATTCACGGACTTTCGATCAGGATCGCCGCCGACAGAGAGTTGTTGTGTGAACAGCCCGATCAGGAAAGAGTCCCATCGAGGAAGAAACCGGGCTGTAGCGATGGTCGGGCCGACCGTGTATTTGCCAAGGCCCAATCCGGTTTCCGCGGCAGTGGGCATCGTCGTGACCACGCCGACGAGTACGGCATATTCGGGCGTGTTATAGGCCCGCCACCCGAGCGTGACGGCAAGATCGCTGAATCCTTGCGCGCTGGTGGCGCCGGGACGATTCGGATCGCTCCATTTCAAGAACGGCGTATCCACGCGGAGCAAGAAATTTCGGCGATACGGCAGGTCAACACGGGCCACGGTAGTGTGGCCTCGTGCGTCTTGAGGGAGATCGAAGTATTGGGAAGTGAGCTGGATTCGTCCCACGATGGCTGTGGGGTCGGTGCCATACTTGGCAGCCAGTTTTCTAAGACGCTCCGCTTCTTCCAGTTGTTCCGGCGTCATAGGCTGAGGTCCTAACCGTTTGAGGAATCGGCGTTTCTCGGGTGCGACCTCAGGCTCTTCTGCAGGGGTGTCCACCTCCATATGAGGAGCCGCTGCCGGCTCGCTGCTGGGAGATTTTTCGGGCAGTGTCTCCTGTCCCAGCGCCGTCACGGGGCACACCGTGAGCAGTGACAGCGCCCCCAGAAGCCAGGCGCATCCCCCGGCGAGATTGTTTCGTGTGTTCCTCAATTGGCACCATCTCGCCGGGGGATTCTCAGCGCTTGCTCGCGGTCATGACTCCGACTTAATACACCAACGGAATCTGTTGCGCGAGTTGGAACTTGATCACCGCACGGATTTTGTTTTCGATTTGAATGTAGCGGGCCGTTTTGGCTGCAGGCAACACCTTGCCGACCTTTTCCGCATAGGTGTGCTTCAGCTTCACTTCTTGCTCCTCGACCGAAATCGCTTCATCGAGCAGCTTCTTTGCGGTGTCGTTTGACACCGTGCCCTTGCCATCGTTATACGCTTGGGCGTACGACTCGATGGTCTTGCCGAGCCGCTCATTTACTTGTTGCAGATCTTTCTGGTAGGCCTCGTATACCGGCCAAAAGTCCTTGCCTTCCGCGTCCGTCAGCCCCATATTGCTCGCGACCAACAGCTTCTTATCCGCCTTGATCTTCTGCATGAAAATTTCCATGTTGGTGTCGGCAGTGCCTGCAGTTTGAGCGAACGCCGGCACGGCACACAGGATCATCCCCGCCATGATTACGTGTATGACTGATTTCATCAGAATCCTCCATTGTGTGATGTGATTGTAAACAAGGGACCGACTCTCTACTCATCCGTGGTGATCGAAAGTGATTGTATGGGCATCCTCCTTTATATACGCGTGTGATTGTGAACGACAAACCAGACTTCCTTCAACTCCTAGTCGATCGAACAGGCCTGTGCCCATGGTAATCGCGTGTCCCTCACATCTTGTCTCAGTTCTTCTGAGATGCTGGGGCTGTTTGCAGATCCTGCATCAGCCGCTGAAATTCCGGGTCGTTACGAATCAGCCGCGAGGCGGCCAGGAGAAGGCGGTCGATCTGTGGGTCCGTCAGATACATCGTGGTTGGAATCTTCATGAGCGCCTGCCGTTCGTCCGGATCGTCCACTTCGTTCAGACTGGCATTGATGAAATAGATATCGGCGTCTGGGGCAAACGGGCTGTCAGGCGCTCGCCGGGTGTTGCGAAGCTTCAGCCGTGCGTTCTCCACTCCCTGGCGTAGCAGCGTGACCGAATCAAATGAATAGCGGTTGATCGGCAGATCGATCATGGCGCCCATCGCCCGGGAGATGACCGGGATGTGATCGCTCCGGTACTCGAGCACATCGGGACTGGTTTCTGCGTTCACCGCCAACAGCACGAACTTCCGAACGCCCTTCAGGTTGCCTTGCTTTAACATGCTCTCCAGTCCGCCCATGACGCTGGCTCCTTCGATCAGACCGCGCAAGGCCATGTTGTCCGACAGGCCGCCGTCGAGCAGATGGATGTTGGGACGTTTTTGGATATCCAGGTACGACAGCAACTCATTCGCGCGTTGAGCGCCCACTCGTTGAGTGCCAACCTTGCCTTTCTTTTTCTCTTCCATGAGCCATGGTGGTGGCTGATAGCCGCACTGTCCGGCATAATTTTTTAAACTGATGGGACTGAGCACCAGAGGCAGCGCCGCGGAGGACGCGGAGGCCCAGGCGAGCGGCAGGCGGCTCAGATCGGAACAAATCATGTCGAACTGCATCTGATTGAATTCGAATCGAGAGAGGGTCGCCATGTCGGATGCGTGAATCGCAAGCCAAGGTCGTTCATTGCGCTTGATCAGGTCTCCATAGGTGGCACCCTCGAAGAGCGATTCATCCAGTATCTCGGCCATCAGGTGCGCGCGACCAAAATAGGGAGACCAGAGCCTGATCCAATTACTGGGAGACTTGAGCACTCTGGCTTTGAGTTCGGTTTCCCAGTCCTTCCGCAAAAATCGCGCTTCGAAGTCATGAAAAATCTGATCGCCGTGGAGCGCATAGTATCCCGCGGTGAAGGTGCCTCCTGACAAGGCGAAGATGACGTCCAGTTCGTCAAGCATCCGCTTCTGCTTGCCTTCCCAGGTGATCTGTTGCCTGGAGAGTTCTCGCAACACTCCGAAGGCCAGCGTGGATGCCCGCGTGCCCCCGCCGGAAAAGGCCGCCAAAATCATGAGGCCGTCCGTATTCGCGCTATCCGGCGGCATGAGGTTGCGGAACCGGTAACCGGCGGCAGGGTCCCACTGAGTCAGCGGCTCGTTCGGGGTAGGCTTTATGTAGGAACAGCCCTGGAGGATGGCTAATAGGACTACCAGCGCGAACAAGCTGAAGAATCTCCTATCCGACATCGAAAGCCCCGCAGTCAATGCGCTCCGTATGCTACTTGGATTTTTTCGATTCATATGGTTCGGCAATGGCTACCTTGATGACCTGTCCTTCTTTGAGTTGGTCTCCCACCGCAAGATTGTTCATGACCGCAATCTGTTCCTTTTTCCAGGCTGAGGTCGTGCGAGCCGCCAGGGCCTCGATCGACTCTCCTGCCCGGGCCTTGACCAAACGAACACGCTTCTCTTTGATCCCGGCGCGTTCGG
>DATENE010000151.1:0-13206 GCA_035275205.1 Nitrospiraceae bacterium | reverse complement strand
CACCGCCAGCCATATCATCGCGTTCTATTTCACCTTCCCGTTGTACATCACCTGTGGCGTGGCGAGCTACCTCTACGCCATGACCCGGTTGCCACAATTCAGCAAGGCGGTCTCGTTCCCGCTGGTGGGCGCGATTGTGGGCCCGATGATGATTCTGCCGAACGTGGGGCTCAATGAGTGGGGCCATGCGTTCTGGTTCGTCGATGAGCTCTTTGCCGCGCCGTTGCACTGGGGCTTTGTGACCTTGGGCTGGTGCGGGTTGTTCGGCGGCACGGGCGGCGTGGCGGCGCAGATCGTCGCGCGCATGTCCAACCTGTGCGATGTGGTCTGGAACAACGAGAGCAAGGACTGTTTGCATGTGATCCCGTACTAAGTCGGGTACTAGCCCCACGCTCCGGTTGCTGGAATGCGGGGTTGGCCAACCGGCCAGTTGAAATATAGGGAGGAGATTGATGTTCAGAACGAGTGAGGAGGAGACAAATGGCACTGTTTAGAACCGCTGAAATTATCAAAGCCAGTAAGCTTCCGCCGGAAGGCGTCAAGCTATCAAGAATGATAGACGCGGTGTATTTCATTCCGATTGCATATCTAGGGGTATTCGCAACCTTTCATATGCACTTCGACCTGCTTGCAGGAGACTGGGATTTCTGGATCGATTGGAAGGACCGGCAGTTTTGGGTAACGGTCACACCAATTGTCGAGGTTATGTATCCTGGGGCGATCATGTACTACTTCTGGACGTTCTACCGCCAACCGTTTGGTGCTACGTTGAGCATCACGGGGCTCCTCGTCGGGAAGTGGATCACGATTGTATTTGCTTGGTACTGGTGGGCGAACTTCCCAATGAACTTCGTTATGCCAGCCACCATGGTTTCTAGCGCGTTGATTCTCGATTGCACTCTGTTACTGACTCGGAGCTGGATGCTCACAGCAATATTCGGAGTCTGGGCATTCGCCATGATGTTTAATCCGACACAATACGCTCTATTCGGATACAGCCACCAACCGTTGGTTGTGGATGGTCAGCTCATGTCGCTGGCCGATTACATGGGATTCACTTATGTCCGTACTGGGACACCTGAGTATATCCGGATCATCGAGGTGGGATCGCTGCGTACATTCGGTGGACACACCGTCTGGATCTCGGCGTTCTTCTCGGCCTTCGTTTCCATGTTGGTTTTCACCATTTGGTGGCAAATCGGACACTTCGTTGGCCAATCGTTCTTTTGGGTTAAGGGCAAACGTGGTGTGATGTCACGGAAGAACGATATCATGGTTATCGGCAGCGATGAGTATGCAAAAAGGCATGGTACGCCGGACGGGATTGCGCCTAGATTGCCAGGAGCACCTATGGGAGCCGGAGCCACATTAGCAGAAGGGAAATCATGAACGCCAAAAACATAATTAAATTGTGCGTGATCGGCTCCCTCGGGATGGCGACACTGGGGCTCCCCCTGGTGTTCTTTGCCTCTCCCGCCGCCGCCCACGGGGAGCGTTCTCAGGAACCGTTCCTGCGGATGCGTACTGCTCAATGGTATGACACAAGATGGAATCCGCAGAAGACTTCCGTCAACGATGAAGCGATGCTGTCTGGCAAGATCCACATATCCGAAGACTGGCCAAGGGCGGTTGTTGCGCCCAAGCGTACGTTCATAAACGTAGGCAGCCCAAGTTCGGTGTTTACACGTCTCAGCTCGAAAGTGAACGGAATTCCGATGGTCACCTCTGGCCCATTAGAGCTGGGTGGGGACTACGAGTATGTGATCAAGCTGAGGGGCCGGTTACCTGGTCATCATCACATACACCCGATGTTGGCAGTCAATGGGGCTGGCCCGATCGCCGGACCTGGGGGCTGGATGGATATCACAGGCAACTATAAGGACTTTACCAACCCGGTAAAGTTGCTCGTTGGTGGAACCATCGATACGGAGACCGCAGGCCTGGCAGTCGGTCTCTTCTGGCATGCCTTATGGGGCACTCTCGGATTTCTCTGGATCGCTTGGTTCTCGATCAGACCGATGTTCCTCATTCGCGCCCGTTGTTTGGCGCAAGAGGGGGGCGATGCACTCCTGAATGACCCAGTCGACCGTGTAGTGGCCTTTGGCATGTTAGGAGTGTGCTTTGTCTTAATCGGAATTGGTTTCTTCGTGACTGATTCTCAGTACCCTTATACTATCCCGCTCCAAGCGGGTGAACCAAAGATCAAGGCGACTCATTTGAAGTCAGACCTCACGATCAAGGTTCTCGCCGCAGATTACGACGTTCCTGGTCGTGCCCTTCGTATGACCTTACAGGTCACGAACAGCGGAGAGCAGCCTCTTAGGATCGGAGAATTCACGACGGCGGGCATCAGGTTCCTTAACAAGGTGGGGGTGGCCAACAATATGGACCCGACCTATCCACCGGAGATCATGGCCCTAGACGGCTTGCATATCGAAGACGAGTCTCCCATCAACCCAGGCGAAAGCAGAGAAGTCAAGCTCGACTCTCGGGACTCGCTATGGGAAGTGCAGAGGTTGATGGATCTGGTCCACGATCCTGACCAGCGCTTTGGAGGGCTCGTGATGGCCTGGGACGAAGCGGGAAATCGGCATATCAACAGTATAGCCGGTAACATCATCCCAGTCTTTACGAGGGCCGCAGGAATCTAAGGGTTTAAGCACGTCCAAGCGTGACGCCGATCCGCCATCGTTGCAAGACGGTGGCGGATCGGTTTTTTTATTGAATGTGATGATCGATGATCACGGCTGCAGTTCCTGCCGCGCAATGCTGCCAGGATCATAGACCGATCATCATAGCGATAGCGATCAAGCCACCCCACCTACAGATCTCTCACTCCAAAACAAATCTCTAAACAATTACGGAATGGTGCCCTGTATGAGTCGCAGGGGCACTTACTACGGCCGTCGCCGGTAGAGAGCTTCTCCGGTTCACTCAAGAGCGAACTCGAGCGGGTGACAGCAGCCGAAGTCAGCCAAGGCTCACAAGACCATTGCGGAGCATGTCTAGCGCATTGATAACTGCCACGCATGCGTCAAATGCCCGGTTATCGAACCACATGAGTCTTATTTCCAGTATCGATTATTTCAGAACCAGTTCTCTGGACATGTTCATAGCCGCTCGCGACGTCTTCGATCGTTAGATGCCCTGGATCTCGGGTCAGATACCAGAGGGTCAACGTATATCGATCCATGCACAAGATAGATGAGGGGGAATAATGAATGTATGAGGATTGAGGAAGGCTCTCTTAGCTCCAGCAAGCAGCGTACTCAGCTACGTCAGGAGACAGATACACACCCACTGCAGACACAATGACACACCCTCTGCGCAAGCAGCAAAACCTGTGACGGTCTGTATGACGCCATCCTGAGAGGTTTACGCGTGGTTAACCAGGGCTATCCGTATGGGACTGCGAGGGTTCGGGAGCGTGTTGGTTAAGATTCGTCCGCGGTCGGGCCGCCCGTAACCCCGTTCACACATACGTCCGCTTGGCCCCCGCTAACAAGCGCCGCCGTGCCACATACAGATTCGCTAAGCCGCAGTTGATGAAGAGCCAGTGGGTATTTTTCACGAGCCCGCGGTAACGGATGCGCGATTGCAGGAAGACATGCTCATGAATATAACGAGAACGGCTAAGTTGGATTTGTGGAATTCACGAAACATACTCCGGTATCGCTTCCATTTTTTGCTAGCATTCTTCAGGTCTTGTTCGGGTGGTAAAGAAGTCCACAAACGTCGGGCCAGACCCCTGATATTGTTGCCAGAAACCTTCATTGTTCATGGAAAGGAACTCGCAAAAGCTGAAGGCGCGCCACAGAACTATTACGAGGACCAGATGGGGCGATCTGACGGTTAGGATGCGCTGACGATGCCGTGAGTGAGTGCGTATTTGATCAAATCCGCGGTGGTTTTGAGATTAAGGTGTATCAAGATCTGCGCCTTATGAAACTCGACGGTGCGTGAGGTGATATTCAACCGGTTTGCAATTTCCTTAGACGTGCGCCCTTCGGCTAGGAACTGCAGAACTTCTCGCTGGCGCAAAGTAAGGCCTTTCGTTGTCTCCGAGACTCTAGACAAAAAGACATCCACAAGCTCTTTCGTGATCAGCGGCGTAATGTAGGAATGGCCTCCGAGCACGGCCCGTATTGCTAGTTCCAATTCATCCACCGCCGATCCCTTGAGCACATAGGCTGAAGCCCCCGCCTCAAAGGCCGACCGCGCATATTCCGCGTCGGCGTGCATCGTCACGATAATGATTTTGGCTGTTGGACAGATCTTTTTAAGCTGCGCCGCTGCGTCGATGCCATTGAGCAACGGCATTGAGATATCCATGATGATGATATCGGGCTGTGTTGTTTTCGCAGCCTCCAGAAGTGCGCGCCCATCCCCGGTCATGCCGACCAGCGCATAGTGCTCTTCCAGGATGCGGCGAAACCCCTCCAGGACAAAGGTATGATCGTCTGCCAGCAAGATACGCGGCTTACGCATGGAGTTCTCCTTCACCTAACGGAATATCCGCTCGGATCTGCGTGCCCTGCAGGGGCGTCGACTCGACCTCCAACGTTCCCTTCACCATGCGCACACGCTCTTTCATGCTCAGCAAGCCCAAGTGCTCGCTCATCTGATCTCTGTGCGAGGCGTCAAATCCCACGCCATTGTCACGGACTGAGAGGCTGACCCCATCGGACTCGCAAATCAGTTCTATCTCCACCTGCGAGGCCTGGGCATGCCGAGAAATGTTGCTGAGACATTCCTGTACGACACGATATATACAAATGGTCAAGTCGGGCGGCAGTATGCCCACCGGGTCCTTATACACATAAGAACACGGGATGCCGGTGCGGTCTGAAAACTCATTGACCAGGCGGCGTACAGCCTTCAATAGCCCCAAGTCATCGAGAATGGACGGATGAAAGCGATAGGCCATTTGTCGCACATCGTTCGAGACCGCGGCAAGGCCGTCGGATACCTGTCGAATCCCATCCCGGAGAGGCTCCGGATCCTTCGACGGATCTTTTTCCATCCGCCGAAGGTCCATCGAGAGCATCGCGAGACGTTGATTGATGTCGTCGTGCAGATCGCGGGATATTCTCCGGCGATCTGCTTCCTGCGCCGTCAACAACTGGCCCGCCAAGGCCCGCAAATCGGCACGACTCTGCTTGAGTTCGCGCTGACTGGCCAACAATACGTCTTCGCTCGTTCGAAGAGACTGCTCGGTTTCTTTATGTTCTTCGATCTCCGTGACGAGCGCTTGATTCACAGCGGCGAGTTCATGAGTGCGAGCCTCCACCCGCGTTTCGAGTTCATCGTACGCATGCTGTAACAGATCTTCGGCCCGTCGCCGATGCAGGAAGAACAGCAAGGGCAGCCAAATCGCCGTCAGGCTGAACAACCGATTGGTGACGCCCATCCACATTGGCATGCCATCGAGCGTAGGCTTCAGAAAGATATCGGTCATATCGACCACAGAGCAAATTGTCGCGGTGATCAGAGGGCCTTTCCGATATGGCAAGAGAAAGGACAGAATGACGAGCCCACCGTAGAGCACAGAATTCCCGATGCCCAGAGGAAGATACAGATCGAGGACGAAGACGCCGATGCCTAAAACGATGATGCAGATCAGCAGGGGTCTGTTTGTATCGCGACTCATTTCGTTCTTCATCGTCGTCATTATCCACCCGTACGGAATCGGCAGCAAGAGCTTACACTAGAGCTACCTACCGCGAGAATACCCTCTCCCAACGATCGCCGGTGACAGGCAAATTCGGACTGTGTCCTGCAATCGAAACAAAGGCTTCAGGCCGGGCGAATGGATCGATGAAATGCCTGTCTCTCGGTTCGAACGCTCCGCGATGATGCATTGGTGATGCGTCTGCTCACGCACGTGGCCATAATGTATATATATCGACGATGGATCAGTGGTGAAGCGATATGAACTTCCATTCCGCTTGTCCCGCTCCACGATCTTGTATGAGAAGAGAGAGGATAAGGGAGTTCCGTGAGCAAACCATACTGTTGAAAGTTACAGGTATACCGCGAAAAGTTACCAGGGGAGTGTTTTTTAGATCCCCGAATGTATTATAGTAATAAGCTGTTTGATGACTGCGGAGAGACAATAAAGCCGGCCTGCAAGGGCTGGTTTTTTCCCGATATGGAATACGAGTCTAGAACGTGTGACTCGTAGTATCGATGAAGAATTCTTCATGATTTTTTCATGGTTTAATCATGAGTATGGGGCTAGAGTGCCTGATTGAAATAAATAAGGGGCACCGGCGACGCGCTGAAGCGAAAATCCTATCGTGTCGAATCAACAACTGAGAGCTGAATCCTGGAACGGAGGATTCAAGGAAAGCAATGCGAGACGGAATTATGGCAGAAGGCGGAAGTGAATATTGGGCCTCTTCCAGCGAGCGAGCAGTTCGCTACGAGATCATGCACGTATCATGCCGCGGTGGTCGTGAACGGCTAGACCGTCACACCGCTTGGGGAAGTCTTCGTACATGAAGCAGCTCGTCCTCACTGCCCTGCGTAGGCCGTATACCTTTGTGGTGCTGGCCATCCTCATCGTGGTGTTTGGGGCAATGACAGTGGAGGAAGCACCGACCGACGTCTTCCCAAATATCCAGATGCCCGTCAGCTCCGTAGTGTGGCTCTACGATGGCTTGATGCCACAAGAGACCGAGGGGCGAGTCACTCGTGTGTTCGAACAAATGTTGACTCAGACGGTCGAAGGCATCAAGACGATCGTGAGTACATCTTACTTCGGTCACTCCATCATCAATATTTATCTTCAGGACGGAGTTGATCTGGCCGGCAGTGAGGCCGATATCGTAGGAATATCGCAGACCTCCGTCAAAGCGCTACCGCCGGACGTTGCCGCGCCCATGGTCATGCGGCTGTTCCCCTCCCAAGTACCAGTAGCCGTATTACAAGTCGAATCCGATATTCAGACACCGGCGGAGCTCTATAATCTCTGCGTCATGCGAATTCGACCCATGCTCGTCACCATACCCGGCGCGATCCTGCCGCACCCTTACGGGGGCCAGGACATGCAGGTCATGATCAATGTCGACCAGCAGAAAATGATGGCCCGCCACCTCACCACGGAAGACGTGCACCAAGCGATCGAGAGACAGAATCTCGTGCTGCCAGGTGGGGACATGAAGATCAAGGAGACCGATTGGCTTGTTTTGACAAACGCATCCCCGTTGAAGATTGAAGAGTTTGACGATATTCCGATCAAACGAGACGGCAACGCGTTCATCCACCTGCGCGACGTCGCCACAGTTCGCTTGGCTGGCCGGGTACAAACGAACTCTGTGCTGGTCGACGGCAAACAGGCCGTCATCGTCGTCGTCATGAAGAGCAGTGAGGCGTCGACCATTGATATCGTGGACGGAATCAAAAAAATGCTCCCCCGCATCGGTGAGGTCGTGCCTGCTGATGTGAAAGTGAGTCTCATCAGCGACTCCTCGGAATTCGTTAAGGATGCCATCGCTGATGTGGTGCACGAAATGATCATTGCCGCCTTGCTGGTCGGCTTCATCGTGCTGCTGATGCTCGGCTCCTGGCGCCCGACGGTCATTGTCCTCACCTCGATTCCTCTCTCCATCCTCACCTCCATCATCACGCTCCATCTGCTCGATGAATCGATCAATATTATGACCCTAGGTGGGTTGGCGCTGGCTGTCGGCATTCTCGTCGACAATGCCGCGGTCATGATCGAAAATATCGACACCCACCTCGCCATGGGAAAGCCGTTAGAGGAGGCGATCATCGATGCCGCCAATCAGATCATGCTGCCGACGTTCGTAGCCACACTTGCCATCACAATCGTGTGGGTTCCACTGTTCCATTTAAGCGGCATTGCTGGTTGGGTGTTCCCGGCGATGGCCGAGGCGGTCGTCTTCGCAATGCTGGCATCCTTTATCTTGACTTACACCCTCGTGCCGACCATGGCGAAGTATATTCTGAAGGTTCATCACGCGACTGCCTCGGACGGCGGTGTCTTTGCTCGTTTCCAACGGGGATTTCAGGATGCCTTCGACCGATTCCGAGATGGCTACACCGCACAGCTTGAATGGGTGGTCGCCCATCGCGTGGGGTTCGTCGCGATTGCCATGGTGCTCTCGATGGGGTCACTCGTGCTGTTTTACTTCGAGGGGCAAGAGTTTTTCCCTCAGATCAAGGGAGGAGTGCTGCAGATGCACATGCGGGCGCCGCTCGGGTTGCGGATTGAAGCCGCAGGGCGAATTGCCTCTCTCGCCTCAAACAACATCAGGGAGATGCTGCCCGGTAACGTCGAAACGATTGTCAGTAATTGCGGTCTTCCGGTCGGAGCGCATAACCTCGCCTTCATTCCATCCCCAACGATCGGCACTCAAGATTGCGATCTGACCATCGCGCTCAAGGATCATGAGTCACCGGTGTGGGAACTTCGGAACATTCTCCGCAAAGGTTTGTCAGAGCGCTATCCAGGAACGGAATTCACGTTTCAGCCGGCCGATCTGACCGATAAGATTCTGAATTTCGGCTCGCTCGCGCCGATCGATCTGCAGATCAACGGGCCGGACCTGTATGCAAATTTCGCATATGCGCAAAAATTGGCGGGCAAGATCCGCCAGATCCCAGGCGCCGCCGACGTCTATATCTATCAAACGATGTTTCAGCCGACTATTCTGGTCCGAGGCGACCGGAGATTCGCCCTCGGCATGAATCTGAACCAGAGAGACTTTGGCTTCAACATGCTCCTGGCAACGGCAGGCAGCCAGCAGATTGATCAGAAGTATTGGCTCGACCGTTCGACCCAACAGTCTTATCGACTGAATGTCTATACCCCTCAACCACAGTTGACGAGCGTGAGAGATCTCAAGACGATCCCGGTCGCTCCAGAAAATCGCGAGCATGCGGAAGGTTCGGTAGAAAACCTGCAATTGCTCGGCAATCTCACCGATCTCTCCTTGATTGGAACACCGGGTGTGGTGACGCACCGGAATCTCCTGCCGATGATAGACCTTCTGGTATCGGCGGAGGGACGGGATCTCGGTGGTGTGCTGGCGGATGTCCGGAAGATAGCGGAGAACATGAAAGACGAGCGGCCGCGCGGGGCGGAAGTTGAAATTCATGGCCAATCCGAAGTCATGCACGATGCCTTTGTCGAACTCGGTGGCGGTCTCATCATCGCCATTCTGCTGGTCTATCTGCTGATCGTCGTCAACTTCCAATCCTGGCTGGATCCCTTCATCATTATTACGGGCTTGGTGGGTGCGTTCGCGGGCATCGCGTGGGCACTGTTCGTGACGCATACCTATATTTCGGTGCCGGCGATGACGGGGGCCATCATGACGATGGGCACGGCCACCGCCAATTCAATCCTGCTTGTCGCATATGCCCGCGAACGGTTCGCCGCCCACGGTGACGCGCTGCGAGCCGCAGTCGAGGCTGGGAAAGCCCGTATTCGTCCGATACTCATGACCGCGGCCGCGATGATTATCGGCATGCTCCCGATGGCGATGGCCAATTCCCAGAATGCGCCGCTGGGCCGAGCCGTCATGGGTGGATTGACAGTTGCAACTCTATTCACACTGTTTTTTGTTCCCTGCGTCTACGCCATCGTCTACAGCAGGCGAACGGTTCTCCAAAAAGGGGATGCCTGATATGAGCAAGGCTATTCTAATTCTAGTCGTCTGCGTGGGGCTCGTGTTTGCCGTGTACCGGTTTGTCGGAAACCAGCACGACGCGGCCGCCTTGCAGAAGGAAACCTCGGAAGCGGCCATCACTCCGGTCTCCCTCACGCAGGTCAAGAAGTCAGCCCCTACCGACACCATTACGCTCCCCGGCAATATTGTCGGTTGGAACGAGGCGCCCATCTATGCACGTGTCGAAGGCTACGTGAAGGCGTGGCACGCGGACTTCGGCCAGGTCGTGAAAAAAGGCCAGGTCCTTGCCGAAATCACCACGCCGGATCTCGATGCCGAATACCGACAGGCCATTGCGGATATGGAATCCGAACGCGCCAAGAATGAGCTGGCTGACCTCACCGCCAAGCGCTACGTGGCCATGCGAGAAAACCACGCGCTCTCCGAGCAGGCCATTTCAGTTCAACTCGCGGAGGCGCAGGCCCAGGCAGCAAAACTCAGGGCAGCGGAGCAAAAGGTGAAGAACATTGAGGCCTTCATTGGGTTTAAACAGATCACGTCCCCCTTCGACGGAGTCGTGACCCAGCGAAACATCAATATCGGTGACTTGGTGAGCAAAGAGGGCAATCTCAACAGCCGCGACGCAAAAGGCAACCTCTTTACCGTGGCCGTGGTCGATAAGTTGCGACTCTTTGTGAGCGTGCCGGAAGCCTTCGGAGCCTTCCTTGGTCCCGGCCTGACGGCCGATGTGACCGTACCGCAACTCCCCCATCGCCATTTTACTTTCAAGTTTCTGACCGTGGCGAAGGGGTTTGATGTGAGCACACGCACCGCAGTCACGGTCTTTACCATTGACAACACGGACCGAGCACTCTGGCCCGGCTCCTATGCCAACGTTCATCTAACCGCTCCTGTGGACAGAGGGGTGATGACCATCCCAACGAGCGCGTTGGTCTTTCAGGAGCATGGTACGCAGGTGGCCATCGTGGGAGAGGATGATCGGCTTCACTTCAAACCGATCACCGTTGACAAAATCTTCGACAACTACATCGAAGTCACTGAGGGCCTCTCCGAGGCGGATCGTATTGTGAATAATCCGAGTGCCGCGTTGCTCGAAGGAGACAAGGTGCGAATTGTCACAGCGGCAGTTGGGTACGACATCGTTAATCCAACAGCGGCTATTCCACCAGCGGGTAATCCAACAGCGAAACATGTCGGAGGCGATTGAATGAAAGGCGTGCGAATCGGAACTTGTAAGGTCACATCTTTACCCTGCTCCCATAGCGATATGGATGCTTCTTTGCGAACGGTCCAGCAGTGGTGACAGACAGCTGGCGTGCCTGGTTACGGCGAAGTGGCTTCTTGCTGGTGATCTTCAACCTGTCGGCTTGTAGTAGTTGGTTCCCGGCTGTTGATCTGGCGCCTAAGTATGAGCCGCCACAATTCGTCGTGCCTGACTCATGGCATGGCTCAAGTCCCTTCGTGAAGGGGAAGCCGGCAGATGATCAGCTCCGACCGGATTGGTGGAAGCTGTACGGCGATCCAGTTCTGGACGACCTGATTGAGCAAGCTATTGCTGCCAATCCGGATCTGCAAGCCGCAGCCGAACGTTTCGTGCAGGCCCGCGATGAGATGATGAAAGCCCGGGCGCAGTATCTTCCTCAGCTGGGCATAGGTTTCGATGCCTCAAACAATAGACAGTCGGATGAGAGACTCTTTCGTCCTGAAGGTATTCCCGCCGAAGAAAAAACTATGGCACTTGGAGGCCTTGCCGCTTGGGAGCCAGATTTCTGGTCGCGCCTCCGGAATGCCTCAAGGGCGGAGACCTATCGCGCCGAGGAACGCGCCGCCGATTGGGCGCTCGCGCGCCTGAGTCTGCAGGCGGAAATCGCCTCGAATTACTTCACGATCCGCAGCCTCGACGCCCAGGAGGCGATCTATACCCAATCGATTGCCCTCTACAACGATACGCTCAAGCTGACCAAGTTGCAGTATGCCGGAAAGATCGCGTCGGCGCTCGACGTCGCCCGCATCGAATCGTTGTTATTCAGCACTGAGACGAAATTGGCGCAGATTCAAGGTCAACGCCAAGTGGGCGAACAGGCCATCGCCATCTTGCTCAATAAGGCGCCTGGGAGCTTCACGCTCGAGCAGGTGGACGAGCTTCGAGTCACGGCGTTCACGATACCTGTCACTCTTCCTGCCACCTTACTTGAGCGCCGGCCCGACATCGCCGCAAGCGAGCGACGAATGGCGCAGGCGAACCGTGTCATCGGTATCGCCCGTTCCGCATTTTTCCCCAATGTGTCGTTCCGGCTCGGCGGCGGATTCGAAGATGGACTGAATCTGTTCAAGCTGGCCAATAGTTTCTGGTCCTATGGCGCCGGCGTTTCAATGCCGATCTTCCAGGGAGGGTATCGTCGCGCCCAATTGCAACAATCCTGGTCGGCCTATCGCGAGGTGGAGAATCTGTACCGTTCGACCGTGCTCAACGCGTTTCGTGAAGTCGAGAACAACTTGAGTCTGACAAACCGGTTGACGATCGCTGTAGAACGGCAAACCGCTTCAGTGGGGGCAAATCTAAAGACACAGCAGCTCACTCTTGAGCTGTACCGGGGCGGCCTGGCTAACAGCCTTGAAGTGATTTATGCCCAGCTCGGCACGCTCTTGGCGCGCATCGATTTGGTGCTCATCAAGGCAGACCTGCTGCGATCCTCCGTCAGCCTTGTTCGAGCCTTTGGTGGGGGATTTGATCGTAGTCAACTCCCTTCCGATGACCAGATTCAGCCGTTCAATACGTTTCAATTTACTGACCTCGACAAACCAAAGCCGGCGGGGGGGATCGACGTCAATGCAGATGGATCAAAACCCTACAATGATCTGACGAAACCCCATGTTCCCTGATGAATCGCTCGCACATCTCGATGCGTCTGTATTCGCACCGTGACGGATTACCCAGCCGCCATTTCATCTCCGATGACTGGATGTGAGGTGATGACGATTCTAGTGCGTACGTCGACCAGACTGCCACGCGCCATAAGCGGGAAGAGGTAATCATGAAATCGACGACCAGTCTGACAATGATCCTAGCGATCGTTCTTTTTTTGCTCCCGGTGACGGGCCACGCAGCAGAGGTGCATGGTGTCCCCCCGGAAAAAGTCGCAGACTATATCCATGCTGTAATTGAAAGCCACCGTGCCTTCTACACGGCTCATGTCGTCGAACGCTTAGAGGAGCAGGGAGGAATCAAAGTGGATGGAGAATGGCGTACGCATAAGAACACGTTACCGCTACCACAACAGTTCGTGACCGAATCAAGCAACATGTTCTCAAAATTGACGGGGCTTCGGTACCGCTTGATAAGTCTGTGGCCGATTGATCAGAAAAATCGTCCACGCGATCAAATCGATAAGAAAGGTCTAGAAACTCTGGTTAAGCAACCGGAACATCCTGTCACTCGTACCATCCAGATCGATGATCAAACCTACTTTCATGCGATTTATGCTGATCTGGCTGTGAGTCAGGCTTGCGTTGCCTGCCATAATGCTCATCCCAATAGTCCCAAGAA
>DATENE010000150.1:0-4235 GCA_035275205.1 Nitrospiraceae bacterium | reverse complement strand
GCCGACCTTGTCGTCGATCTTTCCGATGGTTGTGATTTCCTTTTTCATGTCCGCATGGTTCTGTTGCACGTAGTGCAGCAGATCCGCTTCAAACTGTTGAACTTTGTCGACTGGGACATCGTCCAGGTATCCGTTGACGCCTGCGTAAATCGACAGGACTTGGTCGGCGACCGGCATCGGTTTGTATTGCCCCTGCTTGAGCAATTCCACCATCCGGACGCCGCGCGCAAGCTGCATCTGCGTCGCTTTGTCAAGTTCGCTGCCGAACTGTGCGAACGCGGCCATTTCTCGATACTGCGCGAGGTCGAGCCGAAGGGTGCCGGCTACCTGCTTCATGGTCTTGATCTGAGCCGAGCCTCCGACGCGGGAGACCGAGAGACCCACGTTAATTGCGGGACGGATACCGGAGTAGAACAGATCGCTGCCGAGATAGATCTGTCCGTCGGTGATTGAAATAACGTTGGTCGGAATATAGGCGGACACGTCGCCGGCTTGGGTTTCAATGATGGGCAGTGCGGTGAGGCTTCCTCCACCGAGCTTGTCGCTGAGTTTGGCCGCACGCTCCAACAACCGTGAGTGCAGATAGAACACGTCACCCGGATAGGCTTCGCGGCCTGGAGGACGGCGGAGCAACAGAGACAGCTGACGATAGGCCACAGCGTGCTTGGAAAGGTCGTCGTAGACGATCAAGGCATGTTTGCCGTTATCCCGAAAGTACTCGCCGATGGCTGCACCGGAGAAGGGCGCCAGGTACTGCATGGGCGCCGCATCGCTCGCAGTGGCCGCCACCACGATGCTGTAGTCCATTGCGTGATTCTCTTCGAGAGTCTTGACAACACGTGCAACGGTTGAACGTTTCTGGCCGATGGCGACGTAGATGCAAAAAACGTTGAGACCCTTTTGATTGATGATCGTATCGACGGCAATGGCGGTCTTGCCGGTCTGCCGGTCGCCGATGATCAACTCACGCTGCCCACGGCCGATGGGGATCATGGCGTCAATGGCCTTGATGCCCGTTTGTAGAGGCTCGCGCACCGACTGCCTCGTATTCACTCCAGGGGCGACGACCTCGATGCGGGACGACAGTTTCGACTTGATCGGACCCTTGCCGTCGATCGGTTGACCGATCGCGTTCACCACACGGCCGACCAAGGCTTCGCCGACTGGCACCTCAGCAATGCGTCCTGTGCGTTTGACCGGATCGCCTTCTTTGACCCCCACATCATCGCCCATGAGCACGGCGCCGACATTGTCTTCTTCAAGGTTCAGGGCGATCCCATAGAGGCCTCCGGGGAATTCGAGCATTTCGCCGGCCATCGCGCCATCGAGACCATAGACTTTGGCAATGCCGTCTCCGACCTGAATGACAGAGCCTGTCTCCTTGACATCGACTTGTTTGTCGAAGCCTTTGATTTTTTCTTTGATAATCGAGCTGATTTCTTCTGCCTTAATTTGCATAGCTACTCCTTCGTCAACAAACTCTGCATCGCGTGCAACCGTCCCAACACGGTACTATCGACGACGGTGCTGCCGAGACGGATCTGCATGCCGGCAAGATAGCGGGCATCCGTGTGAAAGGTGACATCGACTTGGCGCTTGAGGATTGTGCGCAAGCGATTGCTGATCTGCTCTTGTTCGCCCGGAGGTATCGCGGTTGCGGAGAACACAGTCACTGGCTGGGTGCCTTTAGATTCGTCGGCAAGTTTTGTGAGGGCCTCAGCGATTTCAGGAAGAAAGCCGACGCGATTTTTCTTCACCAACTGTTCGATAAAAGCTTTCCCGACGGGCGGACAGCCCAAACGCGAACCGAGTTCCACGAGGACGGCAATTTTGTCTTCGGCGCCAAAAGCCGGCGAGGCCACGACATGGCGCAACTGATCAGAATCCTTGATCGCCTGGCCCAATCCCATTAAGGCCATACGGGTTCGTTCGATGCTGGATTCATCGAGTAACTCGAAAAGCGCCTGTGCATAACGCCGCGCCACTGCTGTCTTAATCACTATAACGACCCGTTCGCTATTATTTGAGACAAAGGGGGAAGCCTTCGTGGCTCGCACGAAAAGCGGCGCGTCAAGTTAGCATTGAGGGATGAGGGCTGTCAATATCGAGGTTATATGACAGGTGATCAAACTAAATTGACTGGATAATGCCGCCGCCGAGCACCTGATCGTTTCGATAGAAAACGGCTGACTGTCCTGGGCTTAACGCGCGTTGTGGCTCGTGGAAGACAATACGAAGAGTGCTATCTGAACAAGGCTGGATGGTTGCAGGTGTGGCAGGTGTGGCATACCGGACCTTGACCGCGACCTCTGTTGATCCAGTCAGAAGTGAGGAGTCGAAGAGATTCAGATCTGTGACGTTACACTGACCACGACGCAGGGACTCTTCCGTTCCAAGGACGACAGTATTGGTGAGAGGCTGTACCTGCTGTACATAGAGTCTACGGCCGGCCGCAATACCGAGACCTCGCCGTTGGCCTGGCGTATAAAAAGCGATTCCCTCATGGTTGCCTAAATATCGGCCTTCATTATCCACAAAGGCCCCTGGTTTCTTGGCGGCGGGCGCTTCCTTCTCGATAAACGTTCGATAATCACCGTGGCTGACGAAGCAGATTTCCTGGCTTTCCTTCAATTCGTCCGCGGGAAGGCCTAAGGCTTCCGCTTCCGTCCATACATCCGTCTTCTGCATGCCCCCAACAGGAAAGAGGAGGCGTGTGAGCCATGGTTGACGAAGACGGTAGAGGAAATAGCTTTGATCTTTCTTGGAATCGGCTGCTCGCTGAAGAGTCGGCGCTCCCTCGGAATCGCCAATGCGAACATAGTGGCCGGTGGCCACAAGATTGAACCCGCGTGCGTCGGCGAGCTCGATGAGGCTCCGCAGCTTGACGCGCTCATTGCACCGGACACAGGGATTCGGTGTTGTGCCGTCGAGATAGCCGGCAATAAAGTCGTCGATCACGCCGGCACGAAAGGTTTCTCTGGTGTCGACCACCTCGTGTGGGATCTTCAATGTTTTCGCAACGTATCGGGCAATGCCGACCTTGCAACACCCGCGTTCCTCCCACCGCTTAGAGGCCGCGACTGTTTCGTCTTCGTGTTCCCAGACCTGAAGAGTGACGCCATGCACGTCGTAGCCCTGGCGAACCAGAAGCGCTGCGGCGACAGAGCTATCCACTCCACCGCTCATGCCAAGGAGAACTGTAGGGCGAGCCATAAGGCCGCTATTGTACTGAGGAGATAGGAAAAGGGCTAGAGGGCTATTCTCCGCAGCTAATGAGCGGATGCAACCAAGCTGGGAGCCACGTTTACCGAGAGGGCGTGTTCGCCGTTCCAAAGAGGGGCACCCATGTCACACATGCCATGGAAACGAGAGCCCTCTTCGATCGCAATGACCGGGGTTCGGATATCGCCAACAAGAACACCGGGTTTAAGGATGTGAACCTTTTCAATGGCAGTGATGGTGCCGTTGATCTTGCCGCTGTTCATGAGCACCCCGGCCGACACGATGCCCTCGATCACGGCATACTCTCCCACGATTAAGGTTCCGGTTGTATGAATCTCGCCTTCGACGCGTCCATCAACCCGGACGGTGCCATCAAAACTCACGACACCCTTGAAGTCCACGCCCTTCCCGAGGAGCGTAATGTTTTCACTGCCCTGTTCGGCTTGCTGGCCCCGTTCTTTCGCTGCCCACATGATCGCCTCCTCAAACTCCTCCCGCGCATGCATGGTCTCTCGCCACGCAACCGATGAGCAGGATAAATACCTAAATATTAATATTTCTCCTTAACCGTTGGCTCGCTTAAGGCTAGGCGGCGCAATCACTCCCACCGAATGCAGCGGCAGGTCTCGCGGGAGTTCACGCACTCCGTTAGCCATCTCAAGTGCACCGTTGAAGAGCACGCCATCTTCCATTGATAGGACCGGCGTCTTGACACTTCCGTTCATGACGGCCGGAGATCGGAGCTTGATGCATTCCTTGGCGACGACCTCGCCGGTGATCTTTCCTTTTGACACGATGGTTCCGGCGGTGATTTTTGCCTGGATGATGGCCTCTTCACCGACTAACAACATGCCATCTGTATGGATTTCTCCGTCGAGATACCCGTCGATTCTCACCGTTCCACTATAGGAGATAGTGCCTTTGAACTCAACACCCTTCCCCACAAAGGCGTTAATATCTTCGGCTTTGTCTGACGTTGAGTTGGCAGCAGCCATGGTCATCTTTTCGCTTTC
>DATENE010000149.1:0-5375 GCA_035275205.1 Nitrospiraceae bacterium | reverse complement strand
ACTTCGTCCACATGACCATCGACCTTGACCTTGCGAAAGATTGCCTTCAGCTTGCCGGTCTGATCGATCACAAAGGTGCTGCGTTCGATGCCCCAATACTTTCTGCCGTACATATTTTTCTCTTTATAGCAGCCGTAGGCTTTCGACACGGTCGCCTCTTCATCGCTCAGTAACGTGAAAGGCAAGTCGAACTTTTTGATGAACTTCTGGTGAGATTCTTTGCCGTCCAGGCTTACACCGAGAATGACAGCGCCCGCCTTCTTGATCGGCGCACCGGCATCGCGAAAGTCACACGACTCCTTGGTACAGCCGGGGGTATCGTCTTTAGGATAAAAATAGAGGACCACTTGCTTGCCCGTAAAGTCCTTCAAACTGACTGGCTCTCCCGATTGATCGGGAAGCGAGAGAGCTGGAGCCTTATCTCCAACTGCAAGTTCCTTTGCCATTCGCTTACTCCCTTTCTGGTTGCCTAGGGGTTTGTCCGATATCGCTGTCCTCACGGGACGATGGATGTGCAGCCAAGTGCGAGGCTGTGAGCCCGGAATAACTGGACGCATATTCGATGGAATACATTGAGAACTTTTTCCGGCCGAGCACAACGCCGATGGTCGCGATTTATCGCCGCAGTAGTACCGTCAATGCCGGACAGATTCCGAAACTTAGAATCGCGGCCCACTACCCATGCCCGGGCCAGACCTTCCCGGCATCGGTGGCATAAGCTTATTTTTCTTAGGAGACTCCACGTTGCCGTAGGGACGGAGCGCGGGCGAATCCCAGATCACCTTGTCGCCCGGAGCCAAGTTCGCCGCTTCTATGAACTCTTGGTGCGCCTGTTCCGAATCACCCAGGGCATTTAAAGCCAAGGCATAGTTATAGTGCGCGGGCCCCGATTGCGGAGCCGCGGCCAGGGCCTGGGAAAAGTAATTCTTGGCGTCGTCGAACTGCTTCGCTTGATAGGCCTGCGTCCCCTGTTCGGTCAGCGTCACTACGTGTGGCTTCACTCCGGACTCAAGCGCCAGAGGAACAAACGGCTTCTCTTTGGTCTTGAAACAGGCGACTGCCCCGACGAGTATGAAGACCGCTCCGAATATGGACAGGTATTTCATCGCGCCTCCGTGTTTTAACGGCATCTCATGTCTTCGCATGTTTCCGCGTCTCTTCCTCGAATGTTTTCCGATAGAGCACCTCCCACTCCGCGCTGCCCTCGACGATCCCGCGCGAGTAGGAAGCCAACTTCGCTTTAACCTTTCGATCGATCTCTTCTTCTTGCGCCAACTCGGATGCGAGCACCCGCTTGATCTCTTTCAACACCCGCCCCTCTTCCGCCTGCACCGTTACCAGCGGGCTTTTCTTGACCGCCTGAAGAATGACATGCGAGAGATGGCTGATTTTGTCTTCGCTCAACATACTACATCAGTGAAAAGTGAACGGTGCTGCGGCTGAGTGTCTCATCATACTGCGTTACACATTTCACCTTTCACTTCTTACATTTCACGCCCTAAAGAATGATGCCCCGCTCTCGCGCCAGCTTACTCTTCACCATCGTGAACATCTTCTGATAATCCACATGTCCCCGCTCGATGTCCTGTTCGTAGGCATGCAACAGCTGCCGCACTTCGGCGTTCAAGCGGTCTTCGATCGACAGTTCCTCGACAATGGCATGATCCATCTGCTCGACGAACGCCTTGCGATCCCCCACAATCGTCACCAGCCCCTCTTCCTGCAACCTGGTCGCGAGAGACTCCGACATGTGGAACACACGTTCTTTCGACAATCGCATGGCTAACCATCCATGGAGAAACTATTAGAGCATGATCCCGTAGAATGCTCAAACAGTCCAACCTTCTCACCCTCCCGCCCCACGCTGCCAAGACAGCTTGCTCTCCCAATGGGCTACGTTGAGGACGCTTTCGAGGGGAGAACGACGCTGGCGGACTGTTTCAGCATTATACTAGATTCGTTCGATTCGGATGGTTGATACATCCATGACTCGCCGTAGCGCCGAGGCATCTCCGAGAATACGGCCGATGACGTTGACACGATCGGCCGGAACCGGATCCTGCCCCATGCTCATCGGCGTGCGGCCGAAGAAAATGGCCAGGACCTGCCCGGCTCCCCAGAAGGCGACATCACCGACTTTGACGTGATTCGTCGCGGTCTCTCGATGATCCTTCACCCCAACCAGTTTACAATAGAACTCTTCGCCCCAGGTGTTGACCGGACTTTCAACCGGCAAGGCGGCATAGACTTCTTGCGCCGTTTTGGTCGACTTGAGTTCCGCATCGAGCTGCACAGAGCCGACGGTGATGCGAATTTTGTTGGGGAGAGCAGCCATTGCGGTCCACGCGTCGCCTCCCGGCGACCATAAGTTGAAAGCCCGCTCAGGCCGCGGACCTTAGCTTGTTTATCCGGTGAAATCAAGGCTACAATCTCGCGATCACATGCTCGCGTCATCCTTCGTTCTCCTCAAAGGCATCGGTCAAAGTTCCGAACGCCGTCTCTGGCAGGAAGGCATTCTGGATTGGGGCGCATTCATCCGGTCTCCAACCCTCCCCGGCATCTCCTCGGCCAGAAAAGAGTGGTATAGCCATGAACTCACCACCGCCCAATCGCGCCTGGAAGAAGGCGACGCGCACTTCTTCGGCACCTGCCTGAAGAGCCGTGAGCACTGGCGCCTCTTCGAGACGTTTCGCCGGCGCACGCTCTATCTGGACATCGAGACGACAGGGATGTCTGCACGCGAGGGACACGTAACGGTGGTCGGATTATATCGCAACGGACACATGACGAGCCTGGTCCGAGGGGAAACGTTGACGGAAGAACGGTTGCACGCAGAACTGGAACAGACAGATCTCCTCATTACGTTTTTCGGCAGCGGATTCGACATTCCCTACTTGCAGGCAAAGTTTCCCCGGTTTAATTTCAAGAAGCCGCACTTTGATCTATGTTTCGCGGCGCGCAGGCTCGGCATGCAGGGCGGGTTGAAACACATCGAGCATGAAGTCCAGATTGAGCGCGAGACCGATGTGGTGGGACTCGATGGATGGGAGGCTGTTCGCCTGTGGCATCAGTGGTGCGCGGGAAACGAGGCTGCACGCGATCTGTTGCTGAGGTACAACGCGGCCGATACCAAAAACCTCGAACCGCTCGCGGCATTGCTCTATGACCAGATGGTCGCGCGATTCGGCCCGCCTTCTGTAGGATATCCACCGGCCCGTCACCGCACCCCGGCTGAGGTCGTTTTGTGACACAACCCCAGTACTGGACCGGAGTCGGTCGAACCGAGACGGGTTATGTTCGAACGTCGAATCAAGATGCACTGGCCCTCCTGAATGACTGCGGTGTCTGGATCGTAGCAGATGGAATGGGGGGACACCCGGCAGGAGATATCGCGGCACAAACCGCCGTGGCCGTAGCCACACAGCGAGCGCGGGAACGAACGGCCTGGCTTCGCGAGCACCCGAGCGCAACCGACGAGTTTGTGGCAGACCTCGTCACGAGCGCCAACCGGCGACTCCATGAGCTCATTCTGGCGAAACCGTCCTTGAAAGGAATGGGCACAACCTTCGTCGTGTTGGCAATCACGCCGGCATCGATGCCAGTGGCTCATATCGCCCACCTGGGAGATAGCCGCGCCTACCTCTACCAGATGAGCCAACTCAAGCAATTGACGCGCGATCACACCCTCGTCGAAAAATGGGTACAGCACGGCTGGATCGATGCAGCCGCAGCGCTCATACATCCTGAACGTCACATCTTGACCAAAGGTCTCGGCATGAGCATAAGCATGAAACCGGAGCTGACTTCGACGCCGGTGACCCCGCACGATCTGATCATGCTCTGCAGCGACGGGCTCACAAAAATGCTGGAGGACGCAACCATCGCATCGATCCTCTCCCGCGCGAACGGTAACCCCCATCGAGCCTGCCACGACCTGATCGAGCAGGCGCTGAGCAGAGGGGGAGAAGATAATGTGACGGTGATCGTCGTGGCGGGCATGACGACTGCCGCTGCGGGCTTAAGCATTGACAAGACCCTATCGGCCCTGTAGCCTGAGCATCTAGCCAGACAGTCTTTCCTCCCATTTCCCTTGTGAACCAGGCTGGAGAATCATCATGCGTCTGTCCGTCCTGTGTTGTCTCACCGTGTATATGCTCATCGGAGGAGTCTACGGGACTCCCTCAGCCATGAGCGGCACCGCGGATAACACCGAACTCGAAGCGACAGTCCGAGCCCTCGTGCGGGCCAATGCCGAGAAGGATTTGCCTGCCATGTCCAAGCTTATGGCCCATGACGCCGATATCACCAGCTATACTATCGGAGGCCGAAAATACGTGGGATGGCCTGACCTAGAGCGCGATATCAAAGAAGAGTTTGCAAAAGTCGCTGCGCTCGACCTTCCCATTTCCGAACTCAAGGTGTGGTCGAAGGGAGATATTGGATGGTACACGATGGAACTGGACTATGTGCGCGTGCTCGGTGAGGGATCGAACCAGCAACGCGCCGCCATCCCGTTACGAGAAACCGGTGTGCTTGAACGTCGAAACGGCCAGTGGGTCCTCCTGTCCTGGCATGAATCCCTTCGCAATGCCAGCGGCGCATTGCCTGCCGATGATCGGACGAACACCGCTGCGCTACGCACCGTTGCTTCATCAGTCGACCAATCCGTCGCCTTTGATTTGAGCGGAGAATGGGACATTCTCGAAGTTGAGGACGATAAGCGCTACAAAGCTACGCTCAACAAGGCTGGTAACGGCCCCTATACCCAACACGAGGGACGATTCGTCACCACGAAGTATGCCGACCGTCTTTGGCAAGGTACCTGGCAGCAACCGGGCAACGATCGCGAAGGAGAATTTGAACTCCTTCTGTCTGAGGACGGAACCCAAGCCAAAGGCGTGTGGTGGTACTCGCGGGTCGGCGCCCAGAAGAATATTCCTCCTCGCGAACACGGCGGGACATACCTATGGAAGCGGCTCACACCCGCCCCCTCATCAAAATGATCCGATCTGCCGCCTATTCTCTGCAGAAGCCCGTCTCCCCCCGCAGCGGCTCAATCTCTGATAGTTCATCAAATTGTGGAGGACCTATGCTCCGTCTCTTGTTGTGCCTTCTTCTTCTGTGCATCGGATCGCCTGCATTTGCATCGGGTGGCCATGATCACCATGCGGTCCCGACACTCAAGAACCAAACGGCTACGACCGTCACAATTCAGGACAATGTCGTCACTCTCACGTTCGGTCCTATCGATCTCCCGGCCGCTCACGAAGGAGAGCTAGCCGCGTCGATGCCCAAGCATAACTTTGAGCTTCCAAAGGATATGTATATGGTGGGATACAAGACTGCGGTCTTCACCAAGGAAGGGAAGCCCCTCC
>DATENE010000148.1:0-10940 GCA_035275205.1 Nitrospiraceae bacterium | reverse complement strand
GGATTGTTTGGATTTCTCCCTTGTCTCGCGCCGCTAGGCGGATTCGTACAAGCGTGGAACGCGGGAGCCGATCCCGCAGAGCACTTCATAGGGAATCGTGTCGATCCAGCCGGCCACTTCATCAGCCCAGATCGATTCCTGCCCTTGTTGACCGATCAGCGTGACGGTCTCACCCACTTCCACCTGCGCGATGTCAGTGACATCCACCATAATCATGTCCATACAGACCAGTCCGACGATCGAGGCGCGGCGTCCACGAATCAAGACTGATCCACGATGGGAAAGCTGCCGGCTGTAGCCGTCGGCATAGCCAATGGGCAGCACCGCGATACGCGTCGGTCGTGTCGCGACAAATGTGCCGTTGTAGCTGACTGTTCCCCCTTGTGGAACGGTCCGCAGCTGGACGATCGTCGTGTGTAATGAGAGAACAGGTCTGAGATCGGGAGCGGGAACTGTGGCAGGCAGGGTGTGATACCCGTAGAGCATGATGCCGGGACGCACGAGTGAAAAGTGCGCGTCGGGAAACCTCACGATGGCGGCGCTGTTTGCCGTGTGCACCAACGGGAGAGTGACACCACGTTGTCGGATCTGTTCCACCATGGCACGAAATGCGCCAAGCTGCCGCTCCGTGAAGGCGCTGTCTTTTCCGTCTGCGTCGGCAAGGTGGGTCATCAGGCCTTCGACTTGAAGGGAACCTCGCAAGAGAGGGTTGTCGAGGAGTGTGAGCAGCTCTTCCGAAGAAAATCCAAGACGCCCCATCCCGGTTTCGACCTTGAGATGAATCGGGTAGGGGACCGGATGTGACCGAGCAGCCAGGGCCAAGACGGGAAGGATGCGCCCATCGCTGACGACCGGGGTCAGCCGGTGAGCGACCAGGTCGGATACCTGTTCCTCGAATAGCGCGCCCAGTACGACAATAGACGCTGAGAGACCGGTTTGGCGGAGTGCGATACCTTCGTCGAGCGAAGCCACGGCAAACCGTTCGATGCCTTTGCGAGAAAGCGCCCGAGCGGTTTCCACAGCCCCGTGCCCATACGCATTGGCCTTCACGACAGCCATCACCTCACAACCTGGGGACAGGTAGCGTGTGATACAAGAGAGATTATGGGCAAGAGCCGAAAGATTGACGGTGGCGTAGGTGGGTAGCACGGTCGAAATTGAAGTCACACTTCCATGATTTCTTGATCTTTTTTCTTCACCACGTCGTCGATCTTTTGAATGTGCTGGTCCGTGAGTTTCTGCGTATCGGTTTCTGCCTTTCGCAGTTCGTCCTCGGTTAACTTGGCATCCTTTTGTAATTTCTTCAACTCTTCATTGGCATCTCGACGAAACCCGCGGATCACGACTTTTGTGTCCTCGCCGTGTTTCTTGCAAATCTTGGTGAGTTCTTTGCGCCGTTCTTCGGTGAGCGGAGGAAGGGGCACACGAATGATCTTTCCGTCATTAGACGGCGTCACGCCCAGGCCCGACCCAGCCAACGACTTTTCGATTTCTTTGATCAGAGACGGCTCCCAAGGCTGGATGGTAATGAGGCGGGCTTCCGGTGTCGAAATATTGGCCACCTGCTTCAACGGAGTCATCGTGCCGTAATAATCGACCCGAACGCCGTCGAGGAGAGCAACCGATGCTCGCCCCGTGCGCAGACCGGCCAAATCGCGTTTGAGATGCTCCAGTGCGGCATCCATTTTTTCCGTGACCTTGTGGCGGATGGCGGCAGGGTTGGACATAAGACACTCCCCAGGTAATTAGCGGCGATCGGGGGTGACAACGGTTCCGATCGCTTCGCCCATGGCGACGCGTTTGAAGTTGCCCTGTTCTTTCAGGTTGAATACGATGAGCGGAAGGTTGTTATCCATGCAGAGGCTGATGGCTGTGGCGTCCATCACTTTTAAATCCTGATTCAAAATTGAGAGAAAGGAGATCGTCTGATATTTCTTGGCAGAGGGATTTTTGACGGGATCGGCGTCGTAGATGCCGTCGACCTTCGTCCCTTTCATGATGACCTGGGCCCCGATCTCCATCGCCCTGAGCGACGCTGCGGTATCGGTCGAAAAGTAGGGATTTCCCGTGCCACCGGCGAAAATCACCACACGCTTCTTTTCAAGATGGCGAATGGCCCGCCGGCGGATATAGCCCTCCGCCAGTTGGCGCATTTCGATCGCAGACTGGACCCTCGTCATAATGCCGGCGCGCTCAAGTGCGTTTTGTAGGGCTAAGGCATTGAGTACGGTCGCGAGCATCCCCATGTAGTCGGCGGAGGCGCGTTCCATACCGGACGCGCTGGCGGCAATTCCGCGGAAGATATTGCCTCCGCCGATGACCACAGCGACTTCGATGTCGAGCGCTACGACGGAGGCGATTTCCGAGGCGAGGCCTTCAAGGATGGAGGGTTGGATGCCGTAGCCCTGCTCACCGGCCAACATCTCTCCGCTCACTTTGAGGAGGATGCGCCGATAGTTGGCAGAACTCATGCTTCGCCTAATTGGTACCGGGTGAAGCGGCGGATGTTCATGTTCTCCCCGATGATGGCAATCTTCATTGCGAGGAGATCCTTAATTGTGACAGCGGGGTCCTTGACGAAGGACTGCTCAAGCAGACAGGTCTCCTGGAAGAACTTTTCCAGCTTCCCTTCGACGATCTTCGGCCATGCGGCAGGGGGCTTGAGCAATAATTTGGCCTGTCCCTCATAAATCGATTGTTCTTTTTCGATGACAGAAGCGGGAATATCCTCCCGCCTGACATAGGAGGGTTTCCCAGCAGCCACCTGGAGAGCCAAATCGTTGACGAACGTCTTAAAGTCGTCATTTCGAGCGACGAAGTCGGTTTCACAATTGACCTCAATGAGCACACCAATTTTCCCGCCCATATGAATGTACGCATGTACGAGGCCTTGGTTGGTCTCGCGGCCCGATTTTTTGAGCGCAGCGGCCAAGCCTTTCTGGCGCAGGTGATCAATGGCTTTTTCGATATCGTCGCCATTTTCGGTGAGCGCCTTCTGGCAGTCGAGGATGCCGGCGCCGGTTTTCTCTCTCAGTTCTTTGACAAGGTGACTTGATCCAGCCATACGTGACGGTCCTTCTCGATTAACAGTGGGTGTAGTCGTCGATGTCTACAGATATCGGGCGTTATGAAGCCGGCGCGCTCGCAAAGCTGACAGCGGCGGCCTTGTCTCCCCCTGCCGGAACTGGCTTGAAATCCGCTTCTTCTCGCTGTGTCCGCAAATGAGCGCCTTCAATGCAGGCGTCGGCAATGCGGGACGTGATGAGCTTGATGGAGCGAATGGCGTCGTCGTTTCCGGGGATTGGGTAGGTGACGTGGTCCGGATCGCAGTTCGAATCCAGAATCGCAATCACGGGGATCTCTAACCGGTTGGCTTCCTGCACGGCAATGTGCTCAATGCGTGTGTCGAGGACGAAGACGGCTCCTGGAACGCCGCGCATATCCTTGATACCGCTCAGATACTTTTCCAGCTTCACAATCTCCTTCTGCATCTTCATAATTTCTTTTTTCTTCAACCCGTATTGGCTGGGATCTGTCAACTTGGCCCCCAGCTTTTTCATTTTTTCGATGCTCTTCCGGATGGTCTGAAAGTTCGTCAGCATTCCGCCGAGCCAGCGTTGATTGACAAAGAACATGTTGGCGCGCAAGGCTTCTTCTTGAAGGATCTCAGCGGCCTGCCGCTTGGTTCCGACAAACAGGACCGATTGGCCGGCGGCGACAGTGTCGCGGACGAAGGCATAGGCTTGTTCCATCCGAGTCAGTGTCTGCTGAAGGTCGATGATATAGATGCCGTTTCGCTCTCCAAAGAGGAACTTCTTCATCTTCGGGTTCCACCGATTCGTCTGGTGGCCGAAATGGACACCCGCTTCTAACAACTCCTTGATCGAAACCACTCCCATGCCTTCACCTCCCCTCAAGACTTGCAGAGCACCTGCTTGACGCAGGCGAGGGGGACTGGCCCCCTTATTCTCAAGTCGAGCGACGTCCGTGACGTCGATATGAATTTGATACTATTCCTCCGCGCACGAGATTATGCGAAGAAGAGACGATCGCTCAATGGCGACAGCCTTGGCACGCTAGCATGGTGACGGTCAGTTTGCAAGACCAACGCCGTCCAACCAGCACCATTTCTGTCGCTTGCCGCCTCATTCAACCTGGTGTTAAGATCGCGCAGTTGTTGGAGGGACCCGGTGCCGAACATTCTATTGTTAGTTTCGCCGAGCTGTGGGGCCTGCCCGTCGGCAAAGAGTCTATGGAAACAGTTGCGGGTGAAGTATAGCTTTAGCTATCGCGAGGTGGATATCACCACGGAGGATGGACGGAGCCTCGCCGACCGGCATTCGGTCAGGGCGGTACCAGCCACCATTATCGATGGGCGACTGACGTTCGTCGGGGTGCCGAGCCGGGAGAGCGCCGAGAAAGCCTTGATACTCAAAATGAAACCGCGTGAGTAGGGCAGAAGGATTGCTCCATGATCGACGATGACTTTGAACTACCCGAGCTCCCCGTGATCGACAAGGGCCCCCCGCCCGAGTGCCCAATGTGCGGCGACCCCATGGCTTTCATCGATGGTGACTGGGGCTGTATCGATTGTAACGGTGAGCTGATGGGGCCGGAAACCGGGTAGGCGCTGCGATGTTGAATGGTGAAGTGTCTGTCCTTAGATATTCAGCATTTAGCACTCGGGATTAGATGCTCCGCATCGTCACCGGGCCTTTTCATCCAGTTCTTGACCGTACCCTGATCGAGGACATTCGGTCCTGTAAGGCCGTCGATCCCTTTACTCCGCTCGCCGTCATCGTTCCCTCAGCTTCCCTGGTTGAACGGCTGAAGCTATTACTCAGCCGGCATGAGCCTCACACCTTCCTCAACGTTCACTTTCTGACGTTCCATCAATTGGCCCTCCGTCTGCGTGATGATTTTGCGGCGATCCCTGAGCCTAGCCTGGAACCGACATTACAGCTGGTAGACGATTTTTTCTTCGAACAATTGGTACGGCAGATCGTTCGGCGGGATCTGCCAGGGCTCGAACCGCTCACGCGCTTGCCTGGCTCACCAGGGACCTGGAAAGGCCTGTGGGCAACCCTGCGCGACTTAAAGGACGCGGTAGTCGCACCAACGACGGCTTTCACAGCCATCACGGAAGGGGTGTTTGAGGAGGAGGACCGAGCCTGGCTCCGTTCCCTGTTCACCCTGCATGCGGCCATCGTGGAAGCCGGGCGGTTGCTCGGAGTCGGTTCTCCCGATGACCTCGCTGCATCACTTGGCCGGGATCTCTCAGGCTCCTCGTTCCTCAATAGGCTGCAACGTCTGTACTACTATGGTTTCTACGACCTCTCACAAGTCCAACTCTCGTTCTTCGAATCGGTGATCCGGGTCGCGCCGACCACGTTGTACTTTCCATTACAGGACCGCCCGGCTTTTCACTTTGCCCGCCAATTTTTTGAGCGTCATCTTCTTCCACTGGCGGACACTCACGAGGATCGGAGTAGGGAAGAGGAGAGGGCCGCAACGACGGAGCTGGTCGAACTCTCCGTCACAAGCATGATCGGAGTCGAAGAGGAGTTGGCGGCGGTCTGCCGTGAAATCCTGACCCTGGTTGAAGTCAATGGCTACCAATTCGATGAGATCGGCGTGGTGGCTCGCGCGTTGGAACCCTACCAGACTCGGCTCCAATCGGTCTTCGATCATCATCTGGTGCCTTTCACGACAACGGCCGGTCGGCCACTCTCGCGCGAACCCCTGGTCAAGACCCTCTTGCGGCTGGCTTCGCTCCCGCTCCATGACTTCGACCGTGCTGTCATGTTGGATGTGGTCACGTCGCCTTTTTATCATGCGCAGGGCGCCGGCTCCGACAGAGCACATTTCCGCCCCGATGCCTGGCGGTTTCTTGTCTATACCTTGGGCATTACAAAAGGGGAGACGGAATGGAGGCGTCTGGCAGAGCCGGCCAGCCCGTCGATTCTTCGTGATGCAGAAGCGGAGTCTGACGAAGATGACCAGAGAATGTCCGGGACGTGCGATGCGGCTCAACTCACATACTTGTGGGAAGTCGTGTCTCAATTGATCCGCGATTGTCGGGCTCTCCCCGCACAAGGATCGATTGGGGTCTTGACCAATGCATTTCTCGAACTGGTCAAACTCCATGTGCACGTGCCCAATCTGTTCGACGTACCATCGCGCGAGTCACTCGAATCGACCCATCTCACAAAGGTTGGCTCACTGGTCCGCTCTACTCTGACTCGTTTACAGCAACTGGATTCACTGGGAGCGAACCTATCCTGGGAAGAATGGGTCGAACTCTTCCGACGAGTCTTGGACGAGACCAGCATCCCTATCGATGAGGACCGGCACCAAGGTGTTCGCGTGTTGGATGCTATGACGGCCCGCGGCCAGACAGCTCGAGCGCTGTTTCTTCTTGGTATGAACGAAAAACTCTTTCCACGATATGTGCGGGAAGATCCCTTTCTGCGGGACCGTCAACGAGTCGTGCTGGAATCGACTCTTGGCTACAAAATCGATGAGAAACTGGCCGGACATGAGGAGGAATTACTCTTGTTCGAACTCCTCAGCCGCTCGGCAACCAATCGGCTGTATCTGTCGTACCAACGAGCGGACGAAACCGGACGTGTCATGGCGCCGTCCGGTTTTATCGCGATGGCCATGCGCGATTCTCGATTTATCGGAAAGCCTGAAGCGACAATCCCTCGACGGCTGACCGTGCAGATCAGTGAACAGCCGTCGATTCAAGACGTGTTGCCGGTCGAGGATTTGGCCTTGGGCTGCCTGTTGCAGGGCCACGATGCGTCGCTCGCACTCGATGCGATGGGACGTGATCGGCCCCTCTTCGAGCAGGGCCTCGCCACGCTCAAAACCATCGAGCGAGAATCCCCCGAGCTTGGTCCGTTCGACGGCATGGTCGGCGCACAGGAACCGGCGACAGCGGAGCGGAGCTTCTCGCCGACGGCATTGGAGCGATATGCGACCTGCCCCTTTCAATACTTCGCAGAAAAAGTTCTTCGGTTGGAGCCGGTACGACGGATCCAGGACGACCATCTCCTTCCCCTCATGCTTGGAACGTTGGTTCATGAATCGCTTCGTGTGACCTACGAACGGTTGCTGCGGCTTCAGTGGCCGGATAACCAACTGACCAAGGCCACGGTGCAATCTCTGGCGCATGACGCGGTGACCGAGACCTTTATTGCCCATGCTGCAAGCCAGGGGACAGGACATGCCCTGCTGTGGACGCTGGCTCGCGAACAGGTGACCGCATTGGTCGAGGCGGCTGTCTCATCCGACCAGGAAGAGTATCTCGCAACCGGATTCCGTCCGGTCGCGTTTGAAACAACCGCTCAAGGAGTTGTCCAACTGGATCCCGATGCATCGCCGGCTTCCCTGAAGATTCATGGCACCTTGGACCGTGTCGACTTTCGAGCTGAGCCTTCGGCGCTCCGTATCGTGGACTATAAATTTAAGCAAGGGAGCGAGATCGCCGCCGTGGATCGCAACCTGGCTCTGTCGGCTGTGCGTGGATTTCGATTGCAACCGCCGCTCTATGCCCGGATGACATTGCCATCACTCCCTCCTGTCACCGACGTTCAATTGCTCTTCCTGGCTCCGGAGTGGACGCAGCAGATCTCTCGCTCAACCTTTGACGCCGGCCTTTGGACAGGCCACACCGGTGACATGATTCGAGAAACACTCTCGACATTGGTTCGCGGAATTGCGAACAGAGAGTTCTTTATTCTTCCCGATGGCTATTGCGATTATTGCGAATTCTCAGGGGCCTGCCGCCGCCACGACGCCATGGCCTGGTGGCGCTCCTACCGATCGCCCCAGGCCCGAGTCTTACGCCGCTTGAGAAAACAGAAAGTACGCGATGAGTGATCTGTCCGCGCTTATAGACTCTCGGGATCGGCTCCTGGCAGAGACCACCTGGGATCGCAATGTCGTGGTGGTTGCAGGAGCCGGGACCGGCAAAACCACGATCCTCGTCAATCGTATCTTGAACCTCCTCCTGAGAGAACCGAACCCCTTGGCCATTACGGAAATCGTGGCTCTCACCTTCACCAACAAAGCCGCGACTGAAATGAAACAGCGGCTTCACGCGCAGCTCCTTCGCCTGACCGAGCAAACGAATGACCTGATCGCCACGTTCCGAGCCCGATACCATCTCTCGGCTGACCAAGTCGGCGAACGAGCGAGGACTGCCCTTGGGCAGATGGAAAAAGCCCAGATTGGCACCTTGCATAGTTTTGCTGCACACCTCTTGCGGCTCCATCCTCTAGAGTCAGAAATTGATCCATTATTTCAAGAAGATGACGGATCACGATTCAAGGAATTGTTTCACTCGAGTTGGGACCGTTGGTTAGATGATGAACTTGGATCAGCCGGACCACAACATGCCCGATGGCGAAGAGTCTTGGCTGGAGCTACCCTCGACGATGTTCGACAGTTTACCACTGCCCTCGCCGGGGATTTTGTCGACCTCGATGAGTTGGAACGTCAGTGCCGAGCCCTTTCCCTTGAGGGTGCCTTGCATGAGTGGGTTGTTGCCACGCATGCCCGTGCCACTACTCTTCTTGCCGCACAGGATCGACCAAAACGGCGTAAGGCAGAACAGATGCTCGCCGCTGCGCTGCGCTCGCTGGCACTCTTGTTGGAACATGGACCATCAGGGCTCACGCATGTATCTCAGGATGAACGGACTGTCCTAGAAAAAGATCTTGGGAAAGCCCCTGCCGGATGGGATGAGGCAGCGTTCCAGGAAGCGACCTCCATAATCGGACTTGCCCAACAACTGCTTATAGTCGACCAGACGTACTTTCAAGAGGTCGTGACGCTCGTACGGCCGTTTCTCCAACAGATACGTCGAGAGTTTCTCACCTCCGGGTGGATCGCCTTCGATGGGTTGTTGGCGCGAGCCAAAACTCTCTTGCGCGACCACCCGGCTGTCCGATCTCGGATTAAACAGACCTATCGAGCGATCCTGGTTGATGAGTTCCAGGACACCGATCCGGTGCAATACGAGATTATCCTCTACCTCGGTGAACGGGCAGGCAGCCATCAGACCGCGTGGCATGACGTAGATTTGGAGCCGGGCAAATTGTTTATCGTGGGAGATCCTAAGCAATCGATCTATGCCTTCCGTCGAGCCGACATCGAAGCCTTCGAGCGAGTGGTGGAGAAAATTCATGCGGGTGGGGGAGCGGTCTATTCTCTGGTGACGAATTTTCGCAGCGACGGAGCCGTGCTGGACGTCGTCAATAATGTCTTCGACCGGCTTTTCCGACCGGCAGAACATGTTCAGCCGGCTAATGAACGGTTGTCAGCCAGGCCTCAGCGAAAGCCGGAGGTTTCAGTCTCAGGGGCCCAGCTTCGCCTTGTCACGCCGGGAGAGGACGATGAGGAGTTCGACGTGCAGGCTGCGACGAGGGCAGAAGCGGAAGCGCTGGCGCGCTGGCTGAAAGAGGAACTGCTCCACGGCACGACGATTACGGATCGTGATCGATGCGAAGGTTCACTTCAACCCGGCCATATAGCCCTGATCTTTAGAAAGTTGACCCAAGCACAGGTCTATCTGGATGCACTTCGCCGCTATGACATCGCCTATATCACTGACGGGGAAAAGCATTTTTATCGGCGGCAGGAAATTATTGACTTGGTCAACCTCCTCCGGGTCATCGACAACCAGCATGATACGATTGCCCTGGTCGGAATCTTGCGCTCACCCCTGGGCGGCATAAGCGACCGGGATCTGCTCGCTATCAAGCAGAGAGGGGGGTTGGATTACCAGCAACGAGAATGGTTATCTGTCTGGAACCACCCACAGGCAGAAACGGTAAGACGGCTCTATGAGCGCTTGGCCGAGTTGCATCAGCTTGCTCCCTTGCAACCTGTGCCTGACGCTATCGATCTGATCTTCAATACATTGCCCGTCTTGGAATTGGCCGCCGCATCGCTCCATGGCGAGCAAGCCGTAGCCAATCTACGAAAAATTAGAGAGATGGCTGAAGCGCTGGCCGATCGTCCCCATCTCACGTTGAGCGGATTCGTCGATCTCATGATAACCAGAGTCTCAGAGCAGCCTGATGAAGCGGAAAGCGCCCTGGCTGAAGAATCACTGGATGCCGTCCGAGTGCTGACGATCCATAAAGCCAAGGGATTGGAATTTCCAGTGGTCATTCTTCCCGGTCTGCACCAGGGGTCCAAGAATCCTCGCAAGGGGCCATCTATTCATCATGATTGGTCAAGCCGATGTTATGGCCTGCAGATGGGTGGCCGCCTGAACCTCGGAGCCCTGCTCGTAGATATGAAGATGGCGGCGCGTGAAGAGGCGGAACAGCGGCGACTCCTCTATGTCGGCATGACCAGGGCGCGCGATTTGTTGATCTTATCTGGAGGGCAGACCACCAAACCGGGACATGACACCGTCCTGTCCCTGCTCGGGGAGGCGATTACGGACGAGGGAACGTCTTCGACGCATGACCAGATTTGCATCGGATCAAGCCGGCTCATGCGTGTCATCACGCCTTCCACGGTGATCACGAGACGGCACCGATGGGAAATCCTGTCCCAGGTGGCCCCTCGACCGACCCTCGGCCCCATTCTCAGTCGCCGCCAGATAAGGCAGGTCGAGTGGGAGCGGCGTCGAACGACTCCACGGCGACTGACCCCTTCAAGCCTTGCAGAAGGCAAGCATAAGGCCGGTCCCCCTCATACTGTTATAGAGCGTGACGCCGAACTAGGCCGCATGGTTGGAATTTGCGCCCATGCGGTACTCGAACGGTGGGACTTCACTCAGCCTCGTACGGAAATTTATCCCGTCATCGAGCAGGCCTGTCGCCGCTATCTGGCACAGGACCATCCGCAATTGATCGCTCCCGTCACGGAAGATCTCACTCCGGTCTTTGAGCAATTCCTCTCCTCCGAACCGTACA
>DATENE010000147.1:0-5793 GCA_035275205.1 Nitrospiraceae bacterium | reverse complement strand
TCTCCCGCTGCTTCAAGTGCACCTGTTCGAACTTGTAGGCCTGATCGACCGCGGCAGAAAACAACGGCTTTTGCATGAGCAACATGTGGTAGTAGGTTTCGATCCTGACAATGGCGTCCACGATGTCTTTTAAATGAGAACTGCTGGACCGGCCTGATCCGACGCTGACCCAATAACGTTCGCGTCCATGCTCGTCCGGTGTGAAGCTGGTGACCAGCGTGGTCTCCTCATCGAGAACCCTGCTACCGTACAGTACAGGGCCTGGAACCTGGGAACGCAACGCCTCACCGTCCGGCAACGGTTTGATCATCAGTAGAATATCCAATCGGCACACCTCCGCACCGACCGGAGTGACCGGTGAGCGGTATTGCGGGAAGGTCATTGGACCAAAGGTCACCTCCCCAGCGTGGTCGGAAGGAATATGCCAGGTTTGATAACTGTAGTACTCCGTGTGTGCTTCCCAGATCAGAATCAACCGATCGCCGGTCGCTTCTACCTTCACGCCATAGCCAAACGTCTCATGAATGGCCATCATGTCGGCGGATACCTGGAAAGCCTCCAGAAGAGACCTGAATTCGTCACGGCTCGCCGGCCGCTGCACCGGTGGATCAACCATGCGAAACGCTTTGTAGTGCACGTGTGCAGGGGCTCGCAGCCACTCGACCAAAGGGATCTGTGGTCGCTCGTGTATCTTTCTGATCAGGTCGCCGGTATCCGGCTTGCTCATCTTAGGATCACTCATGCAATAACCTTCATCGGTGAACTGTCCCACAGGAAACAGCGCCAGGCTACTGATTTGCCAGCAATCCTGTCAACTCATCGTCAGTCGAAAATACGTTGAAAAGAGACATCGCGCGAGGTGGCACTCTCCTAACAGACGTCTCTATCTCAGGCGGGAAGCCCCCTTCTTAACTCCAGGCCTGTATCCTTTCCTTCTCTTTCGTATTTGTACTGATACGCTCACACCGACTGCGAACGCTCACTTCACTCAAAACTCTTCGCGTATCTGCATCCCAACAAGCGACATACTTTCGGCATGAGGGTTGCTGATACTTTCGCACTCAAACGCTAGGTCGAACAGAGGAGGACTGTTCATGGAAAATGGGCTTCCCATTGTTTTTGAACCCAATTACTGCGCGCCTAAAAAAGACCTTCGGCGGCATGATCGGAAGCCAGTCAGTCTCCGTATTACGGTGGCAGATACGTCGGGAATGGCCGAGGGCCAGATCCTCAACCTCTCCCTTGGTGGATGTGGGCTGCGACTGAGAAAACGCCTCCTTCAAGGGCAATATCTCTGGCTTAAAGTCTACCCCGAGACCGGGAAGACTACCCCGGTTTGGGATCTGGTGCGTGTGAAGTGGGTAGAAGGTGACCGGTTGGGAGTCGAATTCTTGTGCATTGCACTTGAGAGCCTAGAGCGACTCCACGAGCTCTTTGGCGATCAAATCGCCGTTGTGCTGGAGGACTAAGTGTGCACGTATTGTTCCCCCTACGTGACCATCGAGAATTTGGGGACAGAAATCCCCTCCAGTTCGGCCATTGGAATCGATGTCACAAGCGTCTTGCTCGAAACGTGGTGTGCCCATGAACTCCAATGGGCCGTATATGATCGCAATACGCCTCTCGTCTGGGCGCAAATCGTCCAACACCTGCGCGGCTACCTCAATAGTTTATGGATGTCAGACGCCCTGCAAGGGAAGAACGGGAATGAGGCCTTTGTTGTAACCTGCGACCAATCCACCATGACCACTGAGGATATCCTCCATGGTCATGTGATCTGCCTTGTGGGAGTCGCGCTAGTCACGCCTGGCGAGTTCACCTACTACCGTATCCACATCCAGCAAAAGAGTTGGTAGCGGCTCTTCTTAGAATCCTGCGAAGCTTGCGGGTATCGACCTCCGGCGTTCTTACCCACAGCACCCGCCTGCGAAGACCTGCCGCTGCTGAGAGGCACTCCAACAGCGTTCACACAGTTCGACAGTTGAATGGGTCATCCCATCAACGCAGGCAATTCGTCGCGGGACCAGCGTTCCACAGTCAGAACAGGCACCGGCGAGTCCCATGTCTGTCCTACGCTCGTGGGTCAGCATGGGACACCATCTTTGTATTTGGACGAGCACGCCGATTGCAAACGGCTGACATAAATTCCTGCCTGCTCTTGAGACTCACCAGATTCCTCCACAATCGAGCAGGAAGCGGCTCCGCCTTGGCCCGATACAAATCCCATTGAATCTTGCGCAACTCTCCGTTCAAGGAGTCCACCGTTTGTTCCAAGTCAAAGAGCCGGTCTGTCCCAATAGATCTTCCTGTTGTGGGCATTATGTCCTCCCTCTTTCATTAACCCGTACAATGCCGAATTACACCGATGAGAATACCTTCAATGTGAAACGTATCCGAAGGTCTCACGATGATCGGCTGCATCGCCGCATTCGCAGGATGCAGCTCAATGTGTGAGTCCTTCTTGAAATAGGTCTTGATCGTCGCGTCATGATTGACCAGTGCCACGACAGTCTGCCCGTTCCTGGCAGTTTCTTGTTTCCTTACCACCACAAGATCGCCGGGGAGAATGCCATCATCCTTCATGGACTCCCCTTTGACGCGGAGTGCAAAAGTATTTCCACCACGTAACATGCTGGGCGGAACATCGATAAGTTCAGACTGTGGGACCGGCTCTATCGGCGAGCCAGCTGCCACTATCCCCGCCATTGGGACTTCCGGGGACCGACTGAGTTGATCGATCGCCACTTTCACCATTCCGGGAATGCGCCGCATACCTGCCTCGTAACGCCCCACAGACACTCGCGTAGTCTGCAATGCATCAGCCAATTGCTGCTGGGTCAGCCCCAATTGCTCTCGGATTCGTTTCAGATCGGTTGCTCTCATGATGTAACCAATGGTTACACACATTGCATGGAACTGTCAAGCCCCTACGATGGGCCCATAAGAATGGAGCAGAAAACGCTGTCTGGCGTAGGAGTCTGTGTATAACAAGGTGCGCGACACCGCAGCAGAATGGGCAATCCATCGCGCCGACCCAGCAAATGGCAATGAATATCTAGTATTTGGTGTTTCTGCTAGGTTTAACCCTTAGGACCACAAGATATTGTGGTCCTATCCACGAGGAAACCAATGCCTAAATTCTAGGCAAAGACGTATTTGAAGTAGCCAAATTGGAAGGAATTTCATCGACGGAGAGACTTATGAACAAGGTTATCCACAGAGACTGGGGAGATAACTTCTTGAAAATTTCTCTTGACCTTTCTGTACATTTTTTTTGCTTTCCTCCTCCATTTTTCCTGTCTGCTAGGAATTGATTGAGGCGTACACCCCGGTCAGTCGAGCGCTTGAACCTGCTCGGTCATAAAAGAGGGCCACTTGCGTGACCCTCTTGACGCGCTCCTGCGCAGCTTGTTCACTTCATCAACATCACTTCGGTCGCCTTCACCACCGCTGTCACCTGATCGCCTTGCTTCAAACCCATTTCATCGATGGCTTCACGCGTGATTGCCGCGCCAAGATGGAATTGTCCCTTTTTAACTGTCACCAGACCCATCGCTTCGCCCTTTTGAATCGATTCGATCTGGCCTGCAAAACGATTTCGGGCGCTCAACGCGATCTGACCACCGCCCTTCATGAGCATGACCTCGGTGGATTTGATGACGGCCGTGACCTGATCGTTTTGTTTCAAACTCAATTCTTCTACGCCTTGATTGGTGACAGCCGCTACGATCTTTGTTCCCTGCGCGTCGAGGGTGACAAGACACATCGCCTCACCGGACTTGATTTCCAATACCCGTCCCTGGATTTTGTTTCTTGCGCTGATAGCCATGTGTGAGCTCCTTTTGTTTGTGTAATTGCGGTATCAACTCATAGTCTGCAGGGTGCCGACTGCCCCTTGCCATGTTGTCTACTCTTTCTTAATGTTCTGGCTCTTCCGTGATGAGCAACCCCACATCTGTACGTTTGCTCTCCGACATCTCCACCCAATAAGATCGTTCTCGTTGTAACGGAAACCCCAGACTCTTGTGAATCCGGCCGCAGCGTATACGAGGAACGGTCCTGACTCGCTCGATCAGGGTTTCTCCATCCAACACTTCGATCCAAAGGGTTGAGTCAGTGGAAATCCGGTATACAGCATCTTTCGGAACCGTCAATCGAACAAACCCTCCAAATAGATTCTCCGCGTTCTGACTCGGCTTCCGTTCTTTTCCCACGAGCGCCACCTCTGACAGCGGTAGAAGGGCCACCTCCAATTTGTGGATGCCCGTTTCAACTGTCGGGCTGCTCTCAGGTTTCGGCAACGCATTGATCTTCGATCCGGGTCCATTCATCGCAACGACAATCGCCTGCAATTCCGGGGACAGTTTCGCGCAGTCTTCGGCACTCGAAGGAGAATGGCTATGGTCCGTTTGTGCCACCGTGGTCATCGGAATAAGCAGCAGGCACAGAATGAAAAGCACGAATGTCATTGGCTTCAATCCTGGGGTTGGAACACTTCAGCTATGACACGATGAATACACCAGAGAACACCGGTCTCTATTCCGCCAGCTCTTCGTTAAGGGCCACAGATTTGATATGCGCATACACGTGCTGGCCTGGTTTCAACCCGAGATGTGCAAGCGATTTTCTGGTAATACTGGCGACGAGCGGCGCGCCGATATCCAAGAGCACGTCTACTGAGGATTGATCCATTTCACGGATCTCAACAATCGTCGCCTCGAGGATGTTCAACACGCTGGTCGGAGAGTTGGTCCGGCCTACGACAAGACTGACATCGCTGGATAAAATATGCACGCGTAGGGATTGTCCCTTGGCGACTGACTGAAGCGGTACAAACAGAGATTGTCCCTTAAATTCAAGCTGCGTCAGACCATACTGCGGTTCGTGGCTTGCGACATGAGCGTCCAAGACTGCGCCAATTCGGTGCGATCCAAAATTTCCTCGAAATTCCAGAGAGGTGAGCACCTCATTGAGGGCACCAGCCCCCACGAGTGTGCCCTGTTTCATGAGGATGACACGATCTGCAAGCTGGAGGATCTCGCTGATTGCATGGCTGACATACATCACCGGGATGCGCAGTTCTGTGTGAAGCCGGTGTATGAACGGAAGAATTTCTTGTTTGCGCTGAATATCGAGCGAGGCGAGCGGTTCATCCAGTAACAGCAGCTTGGGACTTGTCAGTAGCGCTCGGCCGATCGCTACCCGCTGTTGCTCGCCACCGGACAGCTTGTGAATGCGGCGTTCAAGGAGATGCTCGATTCCAAGAATAGCGACCACTTGCTCGATCGAAATACGGCGTTCTTGCGAAGGTATGCGTTTATAGCCGTAGAGCAGATTCGAACGCACACTATAATGCGGGAACAAGCGAGGTTCCTGGAACACATAACCGATCGGACGTGCGTGGAGCGGAAGACATACGTTATTTGCTTCGTCCTGCCAGACATCGTTGCCGAATTGCATGAATCCATCGGAGGCACGATCGAGTCCTGCCAAGCATCTTAATAATGTGGTCTTTCCGGAGCCTGAGGGTCCAAACAGCACGGTAATGCCCAATGCCGGCTCATCCAATCCGACATTCAGATGAAAACTTGGATAGTGCACATTGAAACGTGCAAGCAAGCGGCTCATGACACATGGATGGGAAATCGACGATTCACAACGTACACTCCCAGCAGGACCAGAAACGAAAAGATCAACATGAATGCAGAAATCGCATGCGCCTGAGAATATTCCATCGCTTCCACATGGTTAAAGATCGTCGTGGACAGAACCTTCGTCTGTCCCGGAATTGAC
>DATENE010000146.1:0-8236 GCA_035275205.1 Nitrospiraceae bacterium | reverse complement strand
GCCAGCGGCTGATTACTCAACAGGAAGTCTCTGACTGCGTCGCGTCCCTGCCCAAGCCGTTCGCCCTGATAGGAGTACCAGGCTCCGGACTTCTCCACCACTTTCTTTTCCACCCCCAGATCGACCAACTCGCCGGATTTCGAAATGCCCTGGGCAAACATGATGTCGAACTCCGCCTGCTTGAACGGAGGCGCCATCTTGTTCTTCACCACCTTCACGCGAACGCGGCTGCCGGTCACCTCCTGCCCTTCCTTGATCGATTCAATGCGCCGGATATCCAACCGCACGGACGAATAGAATTTGAGCGCGTTGCCGCCGGTGGTCGTCTCCGGGTTGCCGAACATCACGCCGATCTTCATCCTGATCTGATTGATGAATATCAAAGTCGTCTGCGACTTGGAAATGGCCGCCGTCAATTTGCGAAGGGCCTGCGACATGAGCCTCGCTTGCAGCCCCATGTGCGCATCCCCCATTTCGCCTTCGATCTCGGCTCTCGGCACAAGCGCTGCGACAGAATCCACCACGATGACATCGATCGCCCCGCTCCGAACAAGTGTCTCGGCAATTTCCAGCGCCTGTTCGCCGGTATCGGGCTGCGACACCAGCAGATCGTCCACCTGTACACCCAGCTTCTTGGCATAGGTCAAATCCAGCGCATGTTCTGCGTCGATAAAGGCGGCAGTGCCACCAGCCTTCTGTGCTTCCGCAATTGCATGAAGGGTCAGCGTCGTCTTGCCCGAGGACTCAGGGCCAAAGATCTCGATCACCCGCCCGCGGGGCAGCCCACCGACGCCCAAGGCAATGTCGAGTCCGAGGGATCCGGTCGAAATCGCCGGAATATCCACCAAGGGATCGGCTCCCCCCAGCTTCATGATGGCCCCCTTCCCATATTGTTTTTCAATTTGGGACAAAGCCAGATCCAGCGCGCGCTTCTTGTCGTCTTTTTCAGCCATGGGTGCTCCTCATGTAATAGAGAGATTCGGAGGCGATTATACCCAAGTTACGAGAGAGAAACATAGTCCGAGTTTGAGGCTGAAGGCTGAACGTCGACGACTGAAAACCGAAGATCGTGGGTCAGATTCGAAGTTCCGAACACTTCAAACCTTCAGCCTAATCATCAGCCTATTCCCATCATTTCATTGACCGGTAGAGGGGATAGAGATACAAGTACCTCATGTCTTCGATTCTCATCCCCGACACAAGCAACCCTAAGCCAACAGTCCTGATTGTCGACGATGATGCCGCCCCCCGTGCGGCACTCACACAGATCCTCAGGCAGGACTTCCACATTTTCACCGCGGACAATGCGCGCGCAGCCCTGGCCGTCCTCAACGAACACGGGGTCGATCTCGTCACGTTGGACTTGAAATTGCCCGATTGCTCCGGATCCGACCTCTTGCACGACATCAAGCGCATGCATGCCGAAACCGAAGTCATCATGGTCACGGCCTACGGTAGTCTTCAATCAGCGATGGATTGCATCCGCCACGGCGCAGCCGGTTTCCTCCTGAAACCGTTCAATGCCTCAGAATTACTGACTATTTCTCTGCAAACTGCTCAGAAGAAACTGCGGCTCGACCAACTGCGCCCAGTCCTCGCCAACTCGACGACACTCTGGGGCCCAGAACCTGGCTGTACCAAGGCTTGGCAGGTCCTCGTCGACGACTATACTGCCATGAACCGCACGGGAGCGCTCTCCGCATCACATAGCGATGAGACATCGCCTTTGGTTCCCCTGATCTCCGACCTCTTAGAAGCTAAAGATCGTCACCTACTCAATCATGGAAACCGCGTCAGTTTCTATGCGACGCTTGTTGCCAATCGGCTCAACCTTCCCATCGCCGAACAGCAGTCGCTCGCACTCGGCGCACTCGTGCACGATCTCGACTTGATCAGCGTCTCCAACAATCGCCTGCTGAACACGGAATCCGACCCGCAGATCCATCATCCAGACCTCGGCGCCAAGATGGGCCGAGCGATGGGATTATCAGCCGACGCCGTGCAGATTATCGCCCTCCATCACGAGCGATGGGACGGAACGGGATATCCGTTTGGCTTACGGGAAGACAGCACACCCTTGCTCGCTCGCATCACCGGGATCGCCCAAGCGTTTGACGACCTGACCGCCGAAAAACCGGAACGAACATCCCTCTCCATCAACGAAGCCCTCCAACAGATCGAGCAGCAAGCCGGTACTGCCTTCGAGCCCGCACTGACCGAACTCTTCTGCCGCACCATGCGCGAGCAGCCTCCGCAACAGTAGAAAACCGTAACGCATGAGGTGTGAACCGTACGGGGTACGGGCGCTTGCGGTAGGAATGATTCCGAAATCAGATAAGAGAAGCCTTGAAAATCAGGGAAACCTCAGTTGTCACCATTCGCGATGTCACGCGTATCCTTCGAGGCAATCCAAAAAATCTGCCGCTCATCGCCGGCCACCGGAGCGCACAATTAACCCCTCAGCCGTACCTCCCACAGCTTCGTATAGACTGACCCGGTTGGCCGCAACTGACTCTTCATCAGCACGACCGACTTTACCGCCAGTGCGCCCAATGAAAGCGGCCGATCCAGCACTCCTCCTTGTGCCAATGCCACTCCAATGTGCCGTTCCCCTACCCTAATCCGTGCGAAGGTCAGATGCGGACTGAACGGTTTTGTCTCACGGAGAAAGCCTAATCCTTCACACGCTTCTTCGATCGCGCCATGGATGCCTGTTACTTTCTGCGCCTCTGCCCCTCGTGCCCAATTCTCTGACGGCCCAACCCACAGCACGCGCGGACTTTGTGGACGGGGAAATGCGCCGAGTCGTTCAAGCGGCACATTCACAGCTGTCCGGTTTCCGATCGCCTGCTCAACCGCAACCAGCAAGGGATCAATGACCTGCTCATCCATGTCGCCGAGAAACTTGATCGTGAGATGGATCGACGCCGGCTGTGCCCAAGAGACGCGCATACTTTGCTTCATCTCCGGCTCAATGTTGCGCTTCAACTCTTGTTGGATAGTGGCAAGTTCGGCCCGCAGCTCCTGAGGAAGTTCGACGGCAAGGAACGCCCGGATCATTTCAAGCCCGCATTATTCATGACGGTTCGCCACGAAATGCCGCAGCGGCGCGCAACAAGAGCGAAGAGCGAAACTCGCGTGACGCGTCAGCCCTGTTCTACCTAGTCGCGCTTTTCCCGCAAGTCTCTCCCGTCTCGCGTGGTCTTATCGAGCAACCACCGGCGAAGAAGATCCAACGCAGCTTGTGATGACCGTTGTTTGATGACATTCCGGTCGCCGTGAAACCGGAATTCCCGTGCGATCGGCCGGCCGGTTCCATCATCCAACCCAACATAGACCAGCCCGACCGGCTTGGTCTCGGTCCCGCCGCCCGGCCCGGCGATACCGGTGACGCCGAGTCCCACCGACACGTTGGCGCGCTCACGAATGCCGCAAGCCATCGCCGCTGCAACCTCCTTGCTCACCGCGCCGTGTCGGGCAATCAGTTCCAGCGGCACTCCCAGCATCTCCGCCTTCGCCCGATTGCTGTAACAGACCGCCCCACGATCCACATAGGCGGATGAACCAGCCACCTGTGTGAGCCGATGACCGATCAGTCCGCCGGTGCAGGATTCCGCAACCGCCAGCATGAACCCCCGTTTGGTGAGTTCCCGCCCCACGACCTCTTCCATCGTGTCCTGTCCCTCGGCAAAGAGCCAATCGCTGAGTCGTGAGCGAACGTCCTTCGCCAGCTTCTGCAGCACATCACAATTCTTCTCCGGAACAGATTGGTTCCCCTTCGTCGTCAGCGAGACCAGTACACCCATGGGTGATGCGAGCAGCCCCAAGTCGACGAGCGCTCTTTTCGGAATGAGTCCTTTTAATTTGGCATCGACTTCCGCCTCTGCTAATCCGAACGTATGAAACACCTGACGGACGATCGGCGACTGAGAAGACCGGCCTGACGATTCCAGTGCTGCGCGCAGCAATGGCAAGCCTTCCTGCCGCATCATCTCTTTCATTTCCTCCGGCACACCGGGTAACGAGATGATCAGCGCCTTCTTCCATGTCAGGGAAAACCCCGGCGCCGAGCCGACCGGATTCTTCAGCACAGTGGCGCCGGACGGAATCATGGCTTGGCGCAACTGGGCCGTGCTTGCGGTGCGGCCCCATTGCGCGAGTCGGGCCGTCATACCCTCCAACGCCTCCTTGCGACGACTCAGCCGATGTCCAGTCGCCTGAGCCACAGCCTCTCTCGTGCGATCGTCCACAGTAGGGCCAAGTCCACCGGTCATGACAACCACGTGAGATCGCTTCAAGGCCGTGCGGATAGCCATCACGATATCCTGCTGCTCATCGCCGACGACTGATTTGAATCGAACTGCGATCCCGAGCTTGCCAAGTTCGTCGGCGAGGAAAAGAGAGTTGGAATCGGATCGGCCTCCGATCAACAGTTCAGAGCCGATCGCGATAGTTTCTGCGGTGAGTGACAGGGTTGCGGATGCTTTGGACATGGAGAGCAGGAAAATAGTCGGGCTAGTCAATCTCGTCAAAATTTACGGAGAAGCTCGATTCTCCTCCAGTGGCCGGATAGACAGTAATCGACGTCATCGCCTTCGGATCGAAGTCAGCATAGTTGAACGAGGCCACGACCTTCGCTTTGAACCGAGGGCTCTTCGGATACACGACGGTACGGGTCGCTTGTGCATCGAATCGCACCGTCACGGGCTTGATCGTCTTCCCACCCTGATCGAGCACCATGTAACTGTCCACCGCAAAGTTCGGCGTGTTGCCGACAATGACGGTGCTGATGAGCATCGTCGTACCTTCCGTCACCTGGGTCACATCGGCTTGGCTAGGCTGCAACCCCCGCAAAGCCATATGCGTGGCCATGACCGAGAGGGCTCCTATTTTTGTGATCAGAAATCCTTGGGGTTGGACCTCGTCTCTCACTCCGAACCGTACATAGAAACTATCCGGAGGCCTCTGCTTCTGCGCCGCCGCTTTCCCCTGATCGAGCGCGGTCTGAATCTGGTTCGCGGTAGGGTGCACCTCGATGGCATGGGCCGACACATAAAGGAGGGCACTCATCACAACAATGCCCACACAGAGCGAGAGGCTTCTCACCCGATGAGTCTGCGCGACCCACATAGACAAGCCAGTACCAGATCGCTCTTCTCCTGTCAACGAACGGCCCGATCCTGCGCTGCCGGTTGACAACGGCAAAGCCGAAGTGATAAAAAAAATCGCGCCGCTGCCAAGCCAGGATTATTCACGAATGCCTTCGTGATAACCTCTAGAATCCAGTGGCCACGTGCTTCGCGTCCGAACATCGGCGAGTGGAGCAAGCATCCATAAATAGTCCGGGTTCGTGTTCTTTTCAAGCAGATCTACGGAGGAGTTTCGATGTCCACCCCTGAACAAGCCCCCGCGCCCCAAGCCCCGAAGCGCCAATATGTCAACTTCGCATTCTATAAAGTCGACCCAGCCTGGCGGCGTCTGCCCGAGAGTGAACGTACCAAAGGGAAGCAGGAGTTTCTGCGTGCGGTCGAGGACTATGCCGGAAAAGTCCTCGTGGTGGCGTACTCTTCAGTTGGAATCAGGGGCGATTGCGATATCATGCTGTGGCGGATCAGCTACGAAATGGAACTCTTCCAGGACATGACCACAAAGATCTTGGCCTCTGGATTAGGACAGTACCTGACCACGCCCTACTCGTATCTCGCGATTACCAAGCGTTCGGTCTACGTGGATCATCACACCCACGAAAACCAAGAGAGCAAGCGGCTGACCGTCGTGCCGGGGAAAGCCAAGTATATTTTCGTCTATCCATTCCTGAAAACGCGCGACTGGTTCCTGCTCACGAAGGCTGCTCGGCAGGGCATGATGGATGAGCACATTGAAGTCGGCCATCGGTTCCCCTCGGTGAAGCTGAACACGACCTATTCATTCGGATTGGACGACCAGGAGTGGGTGGTCGCATTTGAAAGCGATAAACCGGAGGACTTCCTGGATCTCGTGATGGCGCTGCGCGAAACCGAGGGGTCCCGCTATACCCTGCGCGACACACCGATTTTCACCTGCATTCGCAAGAGTCTCAAAGAAACGCTCGACACGCTCGGCGGCTGATACGACGTCGAAGCGACGCAGTCAATACGGCCTTCGATCTCACGATCGAAGGCCGTTCCTTTTTGCAGAGACTTTCGCTGGAGGGTTTTCCCATCAACAGGTTGTGGCGACGACGCTGCTTTTCCGCAACCACTGTCCCTGAAAGGGTTTCCCGCTTTGACAGCGAAATCACCCGTATGATACCTGTATGAACAGTGGCAGGCCTTTCGGAAATCGACGTCTCGACACGTTCAATGGCTGACAACAACGCACTCTATGCAATCCGCTTTCCAGACGGGTCGGTGAGCCTGTATATTGATGAAGACTATGCGATTGAGCGGGGAGTAGATCCAGCCGCTCTCACGCGCGTGGAAATCCCTCGGGACATGTTTGTCAGCGGGACCGTTCAAGAGATTCGCGAATATGTCGCCCTCTATCTGGAATCGCATCATTCCGGCAATGCCTAAAAACCTGTCAGCACAATGACGACAATAGCCTCACCAGCATCGCCCCTGACTATCGATACGATCCGCTCCGTCATCGACGCCATGCCTATGCAAGGACGGATTATGCTTCGGCTGATCCTGCTCCAGTACTTCGACGTGACGGACGAAGAAATTGTGTACATCGTGACAGATCGACCGGACCCTCGCTGCGTCGCCGGGACGAAGCCCACCAATACCACCATGACCAAAGAATCGATAAAAGTGGTGACGGATCGTCGCGACCAATACCGCCGGCAGGTGCGGCTTAAGCGGGAGCGGACATGGCTGCAATGCGAGAGTCTTCAGAGCCTCGCGCAGCTTCGTGAAGCGTTTGCCGACCGCGCCCGCGCGCTCTTGTTCGAGCGTTTCTCCGCCTCCGCCGACACACTTGACGCCTTGCGCGCATCCGCGAGGACCGCACTGCCTAAGCCGGCAATCCGCCTACTGGAGCAACGTTGGGATGCCGATGAGATCACGGCTGAGGACTATCAGCAGCAACGCCTCAGCATCGAATTCCAGACCCAACTCCGCTTGGCTGAAAAATATCGTACACGACTCAAGCAGGCGGAACGCGAACGGCAAAGCGCCATCTCCGCGCCGCTACAAGACCACGAGATCGCACATGTGTGGGGCATTCCGGCCGGCAGCCTTGCCGCCAGGAAAGTGAAGTATCTCACGCAATACTTGCAGGCCCTCCAGTCCACGTTACAAACCGGCGCGGCAACCACGGCGATATCACCATTGGATTTGTGGAAGGAAACCTTCTCGGTGCTCGCGGAGCAGCCCATCGAACGTTCGCTCTCGACCTACGACGGGTTGGAGAGAACAGAGTCAGCGCTCATCGACAAATTGACCGCCATGGTCTGGGGCAACCTGCCCGAGGAGATCGAAGTCAAATTCTGGACCTCACTCGTCTTTGGAGCGAGCTCCAATGCCATGCATTCAGAAATCACCAGGAACTTATTTGGGCTCCAGCGGCTTATCACCATCATCAACGACATGGATCGCTCTCCCGAATCAGTGGATGCAGACCTGATCAAACGGACCACGGCGACACCCAAGAGCGAAGTGGATGCGCTTGAAGGCCCTACCGAGCCGCCTCAGAAGGAGTTGAGCGAGATGCAAGCTCAAATCCTCAGCAGTATGAGGGGAGAAGATGCGAGCGGAAGAGCCTCCGATAAGTGGTAGGACTCGATCTGATGATTTCCGAACATTCAAAACTCAGCATTTAACATTCGACTGTTCAACAGATTGAGGTATAATACCGTCACATCATGACTAGATTATCCAGCACCCGACCATTGCTTCAGCAATACCGGCCCCTACGCTTCCTCCTTTTTCTACTTCCCCTACTTGCCTTCATCTCTGCACCGTTGCCTGTTAACGCATCAGGGCTTCTGGAAATCACCGAGCTCCTCACTCATCCCGAGCAATACGACCACCAAGAAGTCGTGGTAACCGGCCAGGTCACCAATGTCCAGCTTGCGACGAACCGGCAAGGTCAACCGGCCTACGGATTTCTATTGAAGGATCAGTCCGGCGTATTGAAAGTCATCAGTCTCGGTCAGATCGAAGTTCGGGAAGGCGACCAGGTGATTGTGGAAGGAGTCTTCTCGCGTCTTCGCCAAGCAGGGCGCACGACCATCTACAACGAAATCAAAGCC
>DATENE010000145.1:0-20579 GCA_035275205.1 Nitrospiraceae bacterium | reverse complement strand
GTATAGGCGAGTTCCATTTCGTGTGACGGCTAACGGCTGACCACCCCCCTCGTTTGATACTGTCCCTCCTCCTTGCATTCGAATTCAGGCCGGTGCTATCATCCTTTTTCTTTGAAGGGGTAGAGGTTCGTCAACTATTTGGAAATTTTGACAATTACTCTCGTTCGCCCTGGCCTGGAGGGCATCTTGAGGAGACATCTCGATGTATAAGACGATCTATGTCCCGGTCGATAACTCCGACCATTCCAACACCGCCGTCGACATCGGAGTTCATTTCGCCAAAGCCTTCGGCTCGAAGATCGTTGGCAGCCATGTGTATGCGGCCAAAATGCATGACAAGCGTTTCAAGCAGATGGAAGCCGGATTGCCTGAAGAGTACCACGATGAAAAAGAACTCGACCGGCAGCGCCAAATCCACGATTCGCTGATTACCCGTGGACTTCAGATCATCACTGACTCCTACCTCGACTACGTCGATAAGAAATGCGCGGAAAACAACCTGCCGATCGAGCGTCGTTCGCTCGAAGGCCGGAACTGGAAGGTGTTGGCCGAAGACATCAATACCAATGCCTACGACCTCGTCATCATGGGCGCCTTGGGCGTCGGCGCAGTGAAGGACAGTGTGATCGGCAGCAACACCGAGCGTGTGCTTCGTCGCGTGCGGAATTCGGACATGCTGATCGTCAAGCAAATCCAGCCAATGACCGGCGGGAAAATCGTGGTGGCGGTAGACGGGAGCCCCTATTCCTTCGGCGGACTCATGACCGGCCTGGCGCTGGGCAAGGCCTTCAACATGCCGGTTGAAGCCATCTCGGCCTTCGATCCCTATTTCCACTATGCCGCATTTCATAGCATCTCCGGGGTCCTCAACGAGGAAGCCGGCAAAGTGTTCCGCTTCAAGGAGCAGGAAAAGCTGCACGAGGAAATCATCGACAGCGGCCTCGCGAAGATCTACCAGTCGCACCTCGACATCTGTCGCGAGATCGCTCAGGCCGAGCAAACTGACGTCAAGACCACCCTGTTGGATGGCAAGGCCTTCGAGAAAATCATTCAATATGTGCGCAAGGATATCCCGGCATTGCTGATCGTCGGACGGATCGGCGTGCACAGCGACGAGGATATGGACATCGGCAGCAACACGGAAAATCTGTTGCGGTCCGCGCCCTGTAATATCCTGGTGTCTAACCGGAAGTATGTGCCGCCGATCGACACGCTGGCGGAATACACGATCGCCTGGACTGAAGAAGCCCTCCGCCGGATGGAAAAGATCCCCGTATTTGCCAGAGGGGTCGCCAAGACCGCGATTCATCGCTACGCCATCGAAAAGGGCCATACCATCATCAGCAACACGGTCGTCGATTCAGCTGTGGGAGACCTCCTGCCCAAGGGGGCGATGGATGCCATGCGCGCGCTGGGTGGCAGTCTGGATGCCGCAGGCATCGACCGAGAAAAAATGCAGGCTGACGAATCCGTGATGAAGGATCTCATGGGTTCGACGCTTAGCAGCATGATGACCGAGGTTATGGAAGAAAAGCCGAAAGTGAGTGCCAGCACCCAAGCCTATTTGGACCGGATGAACCAAAATTACTTCGTCTGCGACGGCTGCGGCTACATCGGCAAGGGCGAGACACCCGTGAAGTGCCCTGTCTGCGCCGCAGGAGGCGATCGCTTCAAACTGGTTGACAAGCAGCTTTTTGAAGCAGCGGCGCATGTTGAAGGGGTTCTTGAAACCGACCTGGCCTACGATGACGTTCCCATGCAATGGACGAAGGACGCCAAAGAAGGAATCCGTGCAGTTCCGGCCGGTTTCCAACGCCGGCGCGCCAAGGCCAAAATCGAAAAAACCGCTCGCAAGCTCGGCATGACTACTATCACGCTGGAGTATGCCGCGCCCATGATTCAAGAAGCGGCTTCAGAGGACTACACTCCTATCTTCGCAAATAAAGGAACCGGCGCCTCGACCGAAGCCCGGGCTACCGTCACTGCTGCGACGAACGGCGCCGTTGGCGCGACCGCCTCGCACGAAAACGGTCACGGCAGCGGAACCGGTCACACGGCGGAACCGGTCCCTGCCTCTCCCTATACCTGGATGCCGGAAGCCCAATCACGCCTCGAACGGGCTCCTGAGGGATTCATGCGTGAGTGCACACGCGCCCTCATCGAGAAACATGCCGATAAGCTCGGTGTTTCGGTCATCACGGCCGAAGTGGCCCACGAAGGCATCGAGCAAGCCAAGGACTATATGGCGGAGGCCATGAAGACCGGCAACCTGAAGGACATGATTGCCAACCTGACCGGCAAGGCTCGTTCTTAGCGTTGCCGATGGTACGCGTTGGACTCTCAATGCTGAATGGTCGACCTGTCCAGACACGCGTTTTTCCCATTCAAGACTCAACACCTAGCGCCTAACACTCATGGGTAAATCTCTTCCAATGTTCAGTGCCGCGTCTCTTGCTGGCGCATTCGGAAACATCCAGCAACAGATGACGCAGTTCTTCACGCCGTCAGCTGCTGTTTCTGCGCCGCACGATGGTCGGACCGTCGACGATTTTAAACCCTATCTCATCGCACTGAACCTCACGAAGCGCTGCAATCTCAAGTGCGACCATTGCTATCTCGATGCGACGACGAAGTCCGCCGGCGGGGATGACGAACTCTCGACCGAAGAATGCTACAAGCTCATCGATCAGATTGCCGAGGTCAACAAGGGTTGCCTCCTCGTGATCACGGGTGGCGAACCGCTCGTCCGTCCCGATATTCTCGACATCGCGCGCCATGCCGTGAAACTCGGCTTCATGGTGGTGTTCGGGACCAACGGCATGTTGATCGATGACCGGATGGCGAAGGAGTTGGTCGAGATCGGCGTGATGGGCATGGGCATCAGTATCGATTCACTCGATCCCCAGAAACACAATCGCTTCCGTGGCGTGCCCGGCGCATGGGAAGCCGCTCTCGCAGGCATCGAGGCGTGCAAGCGAAACGGCCTGGCCTTCCAAGTACACTTCAGTGCGCAGCCCATGAATTATCAGGAACTGCCTGATGTGATCGATTGGGCGCACCAACTTGGCGCCAAGGTGCTCAATGTTTTTTTCATGGTCTGCACCGGCCGCGGTGAGGAACTGACCGACATCACTCCGGCCCAGTACGAAGAAGTGCTCGGCTATCTCGTCAACTGTCAGGATAATTACAAGGGCATGCTCGTCCGGGCCCGCTGCGCGCCGCACTTCAAACGGCTGGCATACGAGAAAGATCCGAACTCCCCTATTACGAAAGCGACCGGTTATATGGGCGGCGGCTGCCTCGCCGGCACCAACTATGCGCGCGTGACTCCGAACGGCGAGTTGACCCCGTGCCCCTACATGCCGCTGTCAGCCGGGAATATTCGCGAGACAAGCTTCGTCGATCTGTGGGAAAAGTCCGATGTCTTCAATTCCTTCCGCTATCCGCACCTAAAAGGCAAGTGTGGTGATTGTGAATATACGGACATCTGCGGTGGCTGTCGCGCCCGCCCTTACGTCGATCATGGCGACTGGCTGGACGAAGATCAATGGTGTCTCTATACCCCGAAGGGTGGTGAGAAGATTAAGGTCGCATTCAATACGCCCGAAGAAACCGACGTGGCGTGGGATGAGGATTCAGAAACACGACTCAACCGGATCCCATATTTCTTGCGCGCCATGGTAAAAAAAGGCGTTGAAAAGCATGCACGAGAAAATGGTATCCCCCTGATTACCATTGAGCTAATGGAAGAACTCCGCAAGAAACGATTCGGCAACGAAACCCCGGTTTTCAAGTTTTGACGTGAGGGGTAAGGCGTGAGGGGTAAGGCGTGGTAAGAAGTACTTTCTCAGATCGCGATCGGGACGCCTCACACCTCACGTTTCACGCCTGACGGTTATCGGAATGGACGATCTTCAAAGCCTCTTCACTGACTTCAATACGCTGATCCCGATCATCAATCATTGGATCCACCTGTTGTCGGCAGTCGTTTGGATCGGCGGACTCGCGTTCCTCGTCATGGCTGTGACTCCTGGGCTGAAGCAGGCAGTTGCCAAGGAGCAGATCAAACCGATTACCGATGCGTTCTATCAGCATTACAAGAAAGTCGCGGGCATCTTGCTCCTCGTTCTGCTGCTTACTGGCGGCATCAATTTCCACTATGTGAATCAGGTCATCACCTCGCAAACCGGCAGCGGGATTCAGCACCATGCGAAATATCTGACCGTGTTCTTTGTGAAGCTGTTTCTCGTCCTCTGCCTTCTCACGCTCTTCCTGTACACGGTGCTCTTTAAGTCCGATGACGCTGAAGAGGGCGGAGAAGAATCTTACGAAGCGATCCCCTTCCAGCGAGCCGCGCTCTGGATCGGTCTCTTCATCCTCCTCTGTGCCTCCGCGATGAAACATCTCCACCGATAGGTAAAATCTGACTCCAGTTCTGGTTCTCCGTAGCGCTCAGCTGCCGCATTTCCCCCGCGTCTGTATCTCGTAGGATATAAGGAGCGTACCGAAACAGATACGCCTTTGTCCGATAGTCGCATCTTTTCCGCTTCCTCGTCACTCGCCAAATCACATTCAGTCAATGACTTACAAGGCGGCCATGGAATATTTTCAACGGGAACCTTTTGGTATAGGGGTTGCTGTACCGCCGTAGTCCTCTCATCACCAGACATAAGGGGGAGAAGTCCAATGGCCTGAAGCTGGAAGTTTTTGGCGAGGCGAAAGGCCGGTGGGTCCCCACTCATGAGGTTCATGCCTCTCACGCAGGTGGGACTACCTCTGGATTATGCCCATCCGGAGCCCTCCCACCGCCACGCGCTTCCGCCATCGGGGCCGCGTCCTGCTTACTCTTCAGCAGCGGCGCGGCTCTCCAATCTGACAGGGACCGGTTGACGCATGACATCAGACCATAGCTCGGGGGATCGATTCATTTCAGAGCAACCTTGGAGAGAAATACTCATGTCGTCGACCGATCATGCCGCTTCGAGTCACTCGACCAAGAATGAGCACAGCAGGGGCTCTAGTCCATCTTCAAGACCAAGCAAAGCTAAGCAGCAACAGCCTCGAATGGTTCGGCTAACCGTCAGTCTTCCTGGTGATCTCGTCGACCGTCTGCGCGATGCTGTGTACTGGAGTCCTAGTTTGACGCTCGCATGGCTGATCGCTCAGTCCTTACGGACTTCCTTGGCAGAGATGGAGTCCTTGCGTCAGGGGCCCTTTCCAAAACGAAAGAACGCGCTTCGCGCAGGGCGACCTCGATTGGTTGGTCAGACAATGAAAGTGTCTCCTCGCTCCGGCGTCACCGGCTATGGGATAGCCCGTCAGGCTGAGGAGGCCACTCAGGCCATCCCTGACTCACATCCGTCCTTCGAGTGATGGTGGTCGTGAATTTGTGGACTCGGCTACCGCACCTAGTCCTTTAACCAACATATAAAAGGAGGTGGGAATGCATAACCTTGAATTGCAATTTAGAGGAAACAGATTTTGGGAAATCATCTGGAAGTTTCCTTGCCCACAAAAGATTCTTATGGTGACAGACAGTAGTCTCAACTTCGGAACTGGCGGGTTTGGGTTGTCCGAGTTCGTAAGCATCATTACGAACTCGGGTCATACCGTGGCCACCGCGCATCGTAACGGGAGCGGTCCTAATTTGACTATCGCCGGCAACTTCAATTTCACGACTGCGACAACGGCGGTGACGACGGCACACTACGATCAGATTTGGCTGTTTGCGTTCAGCACTACGGCTCTTTCCGCACCGGAGCAGGCGACTATTGCGCAATTCATGCAGTCCGGTGGTGGTGTATTCGCAACCGGTGATCACGAAACTATCGGTGCTGGTATGGGTGCCAATATTCCTCGTGTGCGCACCATGCGCAATTGGTCGACCATTCCGATGGTGAATCCAAATCGCCACGATACTGTGCTTGATCCGGGTGCGGATAACGTCAAACAGTTTCAGGACCAGGCGGATGCCATTCCGCAACGCATCTACCCGATTTTTTTCTCGAACGGAGGTCCCGATAGCGTAGCCTCAAGTTGGAATGTGCATCCCGCTCTGCTTCATTCGTCCGGAGCGGTGGATTACTTGCCCGACCATCCACACGAGAGTGAGTGCCTCGCACCCACGCCTGCACCGGGAAACTTTGCTGGCGTGGAAGAGTGGCCCGCGCCGGTCGGCGGCGGTGCGCGCATTCCAGCACACATTGTCGCAGTTTCGATTTCGGCGGGTCGTTTTATCACCGATACACTGAAGCCACCGGTACGACCTCGCTGTTTCGGTGCTGTATCTGCCTATGATGGTGATGCTGCCCAGGTGGGTCGCATCGTGTGTGATGCGACGTGGCACCATTTCGTAAACATCAACCTCAATGGCTCTGGGGCTGGTCTCGATCCCATGAACGGTTTGCCGCGCACCGGCTTATATGCATTCGGTAGCCCGACGCCGGAATACTTAAAGATTCAACGTTATTACCTCAACACCGCGCGGTGGCTCGCACCGCGTGGTCGCCGCTTGTGCTGGCCATTCTTGCAGGTAGCACTCGTGCGGTTCGACTTCGAAATGGCTGAACTTCGGTTGCCGGAACCACACCCTTGTCCGTGGTATCCACTCATACGCATTGGTCTCATTGCGGAAGAGGTGATTACACGACATTGGGGACCCGGTGCGCTGGCAGAAATTGTCGACGAAATGCTGAGCAGCACCGATGTGACGCTCACATTGGCGCGACTGCTGAAGGGACAGCAGTACGAACAAAGCGACGATCAGGAACAGCGCGCCGAGCCATCCTTGCTGCCACTGCACGATATGAGACGCGTGATTCTTGGGTCCGTGGTGAACCTGCTTGCACACAAGTTGCCTGCGGATGAAGAAAAGCTGGCAGGTCTATTGGAGAAGGCGCACGACAAGCTTGCCCGAGACCTTATTTCTGAAGGGATAGGCGGAGCCGAGCAGGCTATTAACGAGTATCTTCAGCGCGCGCTTAAGCAGACTACAGCATTTGCCAAAGCGATTCAGGCTAGAAAGTAGCCAAATGGGCAGTGTGGACAGAAGCGTAGCGTTGTTCACACTGCCCAATAATATAATTGCAATGAACTGCGTGCGGTGCCTGGTACGACGAACAGCGAGCGCTGCTGGCGGAAACTTTCATCATTCTGTTAGGACTTTTTGAAGAATGAATCGTAGACGCCGTAAGCTAGAATCAACCCGATCAAGATGTAATATATGCTGGAGATCCCACTATAATCAGGCGGACCCTCACCTTTGGGCTCATTCGCTAGAACGTAGGATGCACAAGGTAGCAGGATCGTACCCGCGACCGTGACAATCCCTGCACAAATCCTTTTCATAACTTAAGCCTCCTCGGATCAAATGGATAAACAAGGGCCGTATCATACTGAAATTGCAGGACTAGACGCAATAGGCTCAAGATATTCGGGGCATTTTGGAAGAGAGGCTGAGCGAGATGGGCTAGGAGGTGGAGGAGGTCTTGGAAAACGCTTTCAAAGCCGACGAGATTTCCTTGAAAGACTGAGCGAGCTTGTCGAGTTGGGATCCCTTTGACGTCACTTCACTTGCGATAGATTTGAGTTGGCTGTCATAGCTCCCAATCTCGAAGGCAACCTCGGAAACCTTCGCGAGCATCTCCTTACAAGTAGTCAGTTCCTGCTGCAGTTGCTGAGAACTGGCTTGGGTCGTCTTGATCTCCTCCATCGAGGCTTGCAACTGTTGCGTCAATCGGCCGGCATAGGCTTCTCGGTCACGGATGTCTGATTCCAGGTTGAGCCGCACTTCTTCGCTTTCCCTGCGGCGTTCCTCCAGATTACGAATGGCCTGAATCCAGAGAGCGAGATCCCCTCCGAGCTTTGGTGAGTCAGACAACGGCTGTCCACGCTCCAGCGCATACAACGCAGGTTGCAACCATGCGATAAATGCCATCACCTCGCCCAGCTTCAGATCGGTTGTCGAGGTAGGACTTGGCTCTGGCCTGCTGTCATGGTTCGGAGAGGCCTGCGCCGGCTGAGGAGCTGCGGACGGTTTTGCCTTCCTCTGCTGACCATTTCTCGGCTGTGCCCAGCGATGATATTCCAACAGGACCGCAATGCAATGACGACAGATCGGCTCTTCCGGTAGCGCGCAGCTGCACTTTGAGATGAGATGCCCCTCCTTGAGACGGATCGTCTGCTCGTAGAGGCCGGAATTCCCGATGACAGCGGACGAAATCTGGGTATCATCAGCCTCGACGATCCGAACGCGATTTTCAGAGAGGTACTGATTGCCGATGTGAAAGGCATTGCGGTCAACCACGGCCTGGATCATGGGAGGATCCAGAAGGCTAAACCGCTCAGCAGAGCAAGGGATCTTGTTTCGCATGCGGTGCGTTCCCAATCGCTAACAACCCCGACTAATATTGCACTGTAGTTTGAGATAGGTCCAGGCAACTGTCAAGGGTTCGTCGGTTATCAACAGGCGGTCCTATTGCCGCGACCCCTACCATGTCGAGGCTAAGCAGGGCACCATCACTGGTTGCCCGGTATCTGTGTGGATTCGCGGGTGAGGTCCATCAGCAAACGCCTGCGTGTTCGATCACCCGAATTAATAGGATAATGCCTGTACATCGCTCGACCCCGTGCGATGGACATCGCGCATGCAATGGGTTCTCTGGCTTCAGATTTCTCCTTTGTGCATTGGTTAGACGTAGAGGGTAGGGCGTCCAACAATCATCAGAAAAGCATTTTGTACGCCTCACAGAGTTTTCAACATCGACGAGGAGGCCCCTTCGCACTCATCGGTGTCAGCCAAAGAAAGTCGGCGATCTTCTCGCGGATCATGTCTTGAAATTCCTCAAAGCGCCCCACCTCGAAGGACGTCATATAGACGCTGACCTGGCGGACTTGATTGGCCAGGCGTCGCGTGACTCGCTTGGGAACCGGGAGGTTATACTGAATGTGTCCGGCCCCTGTATAGCTTACCAGTGGCCCATCCATCGTATCGTTCCTCGATCGAATCTGGTTGAGGCGACGGACTAGTATTTTGGCCATCCCTTCGTCGCGGAACATAGAGGCGTCGAGCATCATCTGATAGAGACTGTCGTCCCCCTTGCCATGACAAGCCTGGAGTTGTCCGAGAATACGAGCCCGGTAGATCGGATCATCGACAAGGACTTCATCCTTCATGCCCCATTGCGCCATCATTGGGTCAGATTCCGCTTGAGCCAAACCGCTCTTCGCGACGATCCGCACCAATGGCTTCGGAGGATTCATGGCATCCACAGTCCAATGATGTTCTTTTGCAAAGTGAATCAGTGGCTCATAATCCTCGAACGGGCCACCCCAGTTCTGTCGCCACCGGACGGCTTCTAGGAACTCCTGGCGGTTCATTTCTAACCCGGAAACGTACTGATCCAGCGCAGACTGACCGTCCCAGCCGAACATTTCCATGGCCAAGGCTGGTGTACGCCCTTTCGCCTTCAGACTCTGCAGCACCGTCAGCGCCGCATCGATATGAAACCGATTGTGATGTTCCTCCCCTAGATAAATGATCTCTTGCTGGAGCAACAACACCGTCCACTGGTCGAGAGAAACTGGTTGGCCCGTCGCCGTATCAATGATCTGCCATTCCTTGAACAGCGCATGATGCCTATCCTGTGAGGCGGCAGAAGATCTGGCGCCTCCTCCACTCGTGCAGGCGACGGTGAACCACAGTGCCCCAACAATCACCAGAGCCTTGAATGTGACGAAGATGGCCCGTCTAGCGAACGTCGCTGGTGTCTCGCACATAGCCTCTACCTATACACAGGTTTCTCGAGATGGGCAAGACGGCAACCTTGACGCTCATGGACCAGGTCGGTATGCTGCCACACATTCACCAACTGATGTCGACAGATCTACGATCACGCACCCCGCATCAACCGACTCATGAATTCTCCCGCGCAGATCCTTGCAGACTTTCGTTCACAGGTCACGCAGCTCTTGCAGGAACGCGACAAGGAATGGGAGGCCTCACGCAAACTTGTTGAGGCAACGCAGCTCACTGCGACGTTGAAACGGTTGATCGAAGAAGCCCGCCGCATCGATCTTCCCGTCATCATCCGAGACGCGATCACCCTGGCGTTGGGGAACTCAGAAGCCGCACGAATTCAAGATCTCCCCGGTCCCCGACTCAAAGAACTCACAGGGCTCCCCCCGACAAAAGCCGTGCGAGCCCTCTGTGTGTGGTTCGGCATCGTTGAGGGTCCGATGTCCCAGTGGCCAGTGACCTCCATGCGAAGCGAAGCGATTGAGGCATTTGCGCACTCTCACTTTAATCCCTTTGACCTGCTGCTCGATGTGGACGTGGCCTCCCTACTCGAATTGGGGGCCGGCGATCTCTCCTTTGCCACGGAACTGGTCGAGCAATACGTGGCCCCCCTTCAACAGCAACAGCGTGAGTTGATTCTTCATAGCCTCGATCGGCTTCAGCCAGGCTCAAAGCTGGGTGGTCCACTCCATCCGGAAAGGGAGCGGCTCAACGGCCTGCGGTCTCGGACCGGTCTCTCGTTTCACTTCTACGGAAACCAGGATATGTTCGACCTGGGCAATCTTGACCAAGCTGGGAAGCTCGCAGCCCGCTATACAGTTGCGACCTGCTGGGCCCCTGCGACACCTACGTTTGCCTATGAACCGACTCGATTGTCTGATCAGATCATCACTCAAGAGCTCTATCGGACCAAAGGCGCGTTTCGACAAATCCACTTTTCCGGCGAGCCCGCACTGGAGGTCCAGCATGAGGATCGTGCACTCCTCTTCCCACCATGGAAGTTCGAAATTCGAGGTCCCCTTGCCCTGCTTGACTTACTGGCGCGCCGAGGTTTCCTCTGCGTTTTCGGAGCTGTCGATACCCAGGTCTTCTGGGAAATTCTGGCACAACTCCTCGACGATGTCCGCTATCGACCAGACAATCAGCCATTCACATCAGACAATCTCCCAACGATATTCGGCGAGATCTTCGAGCAGCTCTCGCGCCTTGCACTCGGTGAGACCCTGCACCTGTCAGACTGCGGCCCATTACGCAGGCAGATTCCACACGTCCTTCCCCTTCTCCCGATGCAGGATCCGTCCTATCGATTCCGGTCCGTTCAGATTCGCCGTGGAGCCGTCTTCCCAGGAGTTCCCGCCAGCAGTACTGCCCGACGCTTTTCTGACATGATTGAAGAAAGCCCTCCTTGGATGCTGATCCTCGTGCCGGAATAGCAGGATGCTGAAAAAGCCCGCCAGCTTCGTTCTCGGCTCATCGAAATCCTCAACGTACCCCTGAGGGTACGCCTCCGGTTTCGACTCGCCTCCGGCCTTGCTGGACGAACTTTTTGAGCATCCTGCGAGAGGGTCTTGTTGTTGTGGCACACGAGCGAGCCACCATCGTTCTCGTGTGCAGAATATAACCTTTTCGCGCCTGGTAAAGCTGAACGCGAGCAACCCACCGGCGCAAAACCGTACTAATCGCCATCTTCAGACGGATTGATGCAAGAACTCATGTGAAAATTGACCATCTCCAGACCCTTTGTTAGACTTTGAACGTGTCAGATCACCAGATATTCCTGAACTACCAGGACCACTAATCCCAACATGAGTTCAGCTCACACCATCCGGTCGATCCAGGATAATATTGCGCTGATCATCAAGGGGAAGACCCACGTTATCGAGATGGCGGTGGTCTGCCTTCTGGCTCGTGGCCATCTTTTACTCGAAGATGTTCCTGGCGTCGGCAAGACTACACTGGCGCACAGCTTGGCTCGATCGCTTGACTGTTCATTCAAGCGGATTCAATTCACCAGCGATCTCTTGCCTTCCGATATTGTCGGGGTTTCCATGTTTAACCGGCAAAAACAGGGGTTTGAGTTCATACCGGGTCCGATATTCGCCAACGTCGTGTTGGCTGATGAGATCAATCGCACCACGCCGAAGACCCAGAGCAGTCTTCTGGAAGCGATGAGTGAAGCGCAGATTTCCGTTGATAATCAGACGCACCCGCTTGAGCAGCCTTTTATGGTCATCGCCACGCAGAACCCTGCAGAATATCACGGGACGTTTCCCCTTCCCGAATCCCAACTCGACCGGTTTCTGATGCGCCTCTGTATTGGCTATCCCACGCTCGAGGAAGAAAGGAAGGTGCTCGACCGTCCGCCTTCGTTGCGTCCCGCTGAAACACTGGACGCGGTGCTGTCAGCCAGCGAAGTACTCGCGTTGCAGGCCCGCGTGGATCAGGTCCACATGGAAGAGAGCGTGACGGATTATTTGCTCGCGATCGTGCAAGCGACTCGACAAAGCGAGCTCTTATCCCTGGGGGTTAGCACACGCGGAGCGTTGGGGTTGAGCAAAGCAGCCAAGGCATTGGCGGTCGTCCGCGGACGTGACTATTGCCTTCCCGACGACATCAAAGAACTGGCGCCGATTGTGCTGTCTCATCGCGTCATGCTGAACCGGACCCATGGCATGCGGACTCAGAGCTTCGAGCAGGCGGAGCGTATGGTGATCGACATCGTCGAAACGGTTCCCGTTCCTGTCTAGCCAGTCCCGGATGGATGCCCTGGCCAACTGGATGAGCTACGCGTGTGAAACACTCATTCCTCAACCTCCGTGCTTCCCCAGCCGTTTCCTTTGTCTGGGGCCTATCCCGGCGGCGGTCGATTCGTCTCACGTCTGAAGGAACCAGGTTTCTCCTCTTCACATTCGGAATCGGGCTCGCCGCCATCAACACCGGCAACAATCTGTTTTACTTACTCCTCGCGATGATGCTCAGTCTCATTGTGATATCCGGATTGCTCTCGGAGCACTGTCTTCGGCGATTGGAGTTTCATCGTCATGTGCCCGATCTCATCATGGCCAACGAGCCGACCACTCTGACACTCTCAGTCACCAACCGGAACCGGCACCTGCCCAGCTTTTCTTTGCGTCTACTCGATGTCGTCGATGGCCAAGATGTCGACCGAGGTCTCGCGATTCACCTCCTGCCTCCGCAGAGTTCTGTGCTCCTGTCCTATCCATTTCTTGCCACAAAACGGGGCTGGATCCGGTTCGAAGGCATTGGGGCGCAGACGCTATTTCCCTTTGGGCTGTTCCTCAAGAAAGGGCGCTACGCTACAGAAGCGCATCTGCTCGTCAGTCCTCCCATCAAGCCGCTTACGTTGCGATTCGTGGATGAATTGGTCAGCGAAGGACAAGGAGAATCTCTCCCACGACGAGGACACGGGGCGCAACTGTACAACCTCCGTCTGTATCAGCCAGGAGATGATTCGCGAGCCATCCATTGGATGACCACTGCCCGCACGTCTCAGTTGATCGTGCGGGAAACTGAAGCGGAGGATCAACGACGCATCACCGTTGTTCTCTCAGTTGTGGCTCCCGAAGAACGCGAACTTCTCTTTGAACGAAGTGTGACGTTCGTGGCATCACTGCTCTGGCAACTGACGGAGCGGGCCTACCCAGTGCGACTCATCGTAGGGACAGAAGACTCGGGACTTGGGTCGGGATCCGCTCATCTCTTGGCGATGCTGCGTTTGTTGGCATTGTGCGAACGGCAGTCACCTGAAACTGGTGGTGTCGGCCATCACGGCGAGCATTCTCCCCCCACGCACGAAGGTGAGCGGGGCTACACTGTGGCGGTCGTACCCTGGTCGGACCAGACAATACTCACAAGCGCGGCGCACGCAGATCGGGTGCTCCATGCCACGCAACTCGAAGAGTTGACACATGCCTTTTGAGCAGGCCTTTGTCCTCAGCTCCGTCCTCCTCGCCGCCACAGCGTTTAGCGGACTCGTGCTTTCGCAGAGCGTCCCACTCTGGCTCGCCCTCCCCACAGTGATCATCCTCATGATCTCGCTATTTCACGCAGGAGGGGTCCTGTTCATCCGACGGGCAATGGCACAGGTCACGCTCTCACCAACCCTGTGGAATGTCCTCCTGATCGGCGCCTTCGTCATACTGCTGATCGATCTCACCATGGTCTCACGAGACCTTCTCCCGGCAGGTATCCACTTTTTAGTCGTGTTGCTGGATATCAAGCTACTCACCCTTCAACAGCGCCGTGATTATCGGCATCTCTACGCGATTAGTCTCATGGCAATTCTAGCCTCCGCAGCGCTGACGACCGATGCCTGGTATGTCCCGGTGTTTCTGTTGTATCTGCTCGCGGCTGTCTGGACACTCTTGTTGTATCACTTGACTCAAGAAACGGGCGAAACTCCCGCTCTCGTCATACCCTCAAGCACGGCGGCCTCTCTCATGGCGTCCCCGGGCCGCATCACTCACCGCTTCTTTTGGTTGACGAACGGCACCGCTGTCCTGACGATTACTCTGACGCTCGCCATTTTCTTTCTTATCCCTCGCATCGGCGCAGGCGTACTACAGAAGACGAGCGGGGAGGCGCTACGAACGACAGGGTTTTCCGATCGAGTTGACCTCGGCACGATCGGCTCAGTGAAACAAGATCCTCAGATTGTCATGCGGATTGAATTACCGGACCAACCTGCTGTCGAGAAAGATCGCTTTTACCTGAGGGGCCTTGCCTACGATCAGTACAATGGACGATCATGGAGCCACAGTGGAACCCGTCGGCGCTCGTTGAATCTCGCGGCTGATGGAACATTTCTCGCTCGCCCAGCCGGTAGCCGACTTCCGGACAGCCAGTCCACACCAATTCGTCAAGACATCCTGCTGGAAACACTCGACACTGCTGTCCTGTTTGCCGCCCCAATCGCGGAACTTGTGAGCGGCGAGTTTCTCACTGTGCAAGCCGATGCCATGAGCGGGCTCCATTTGCCATTTCCTCCTTCTTCCCGCATCCGATACTCCGTCACCTCTCAAGCTCCACACCTCGTCGGGGACGAGCAAATCGCCTCGATCCTGGTCTATCCAGATTCGATCCGTTCCCGTTATCTTCAGGTTCCCATGGGATCACAGCAGGTCGCAGACTTGGCGCATCGTGTCAGCCAACAGGCCACGACCCCATTTGGGCGGACGCTGGCGATCCAGCAACATCTCTTGGAGAATTATCGCTACAGCCTTGAAGCCGATACGACCACACTCAGCCATCCGCTCGAGGAATTTCTTTTCACGCGAAAAACAGGGTACTGTGAACATTACGCGACTGCCATGGTTGTGATGTTGCGAACTATCGGCATTCCTGCTCGACTTGTGACAGGGTTCTTGGCTACGGAATGGAATGAATACGGGAGTTATTTCACCGTACGCCAGCGGGATGCCCATGCCTGGGTTGAGGTCTACTTTCCTCACTCAGGCTGGATCACCATGGATCCCACCCCCACCGTCAGTGCAGCAGTGGCCACTTCTCGCTGGGAGCCACTCAGCCAACTCGGAGAATCTGTTCGGCTAAAGTGGGATCGCCTGTTCGTCCACTATAGTGCGAAGGATCAACTGGCAGTCGTTCATGGAGTACGAGAAGGCAGTGATGCGTTGCGTGAAAGAGTGAGTCGATGGGTTTCGTTGCTGAGTGCCCCCGTAAGCCAGGCCCTCAGCCGTCTGGCTCGCATGGCTCGAACGTTTCATCCTGGCATGCTGGGACTCGTCACAGGAGTGATCGTGGTTGGCCTAGCCGTACTTCTCCTCATGCTTCGGGATAGGATAGGGCTCTGGGCCACCATCCATCTTCCGACTTCGCACCAGCAGCTCGCGATTGTCCAGCTCTATGCTCGCATGGTTCGCACGGTGGAGAAACACGGGGTGAACAAGTCTCCAACTGCTACAGCCAGTGAATTTGCCAGACTGGTTGAACAAGAATGGAAATCGGCCGGTCCGATAGTGGCTGATGTGATCGCCCTCTACCATCAGGGACGATTTAGTCGAACCCCACTCACCCCGGACGAACTTTCCCGCGCAGCTGAACAGGTGGGGCGGCTGCAATCCCTTATACACGTGGTCCATTAACGGCGCTACTATCTATCCATCGCTGCATAGTCTCGGTCCTATCCAGTGGGCTAGGGCCACAACCACGCCATATGGCGCCTTTAAGTAAGCCCTACGCCGACCTGCGTGCTGACAAGTTGAAGCTCTTGCTTGAGTTGAGGAACAGAACCACCACACTTGAGGGTTTGATCATGAGCCTGAGTCATTCATGGGTGAATTGCAGGGTCTGTACGATTTTCTTTTCTCTCAATGCAAAAAATCCCACTACATGCCGACGGAGAATTGGGAGGGTCAGCTCACTAAGGCTCCTTCGAGGGCCATCGGTAAGCCGGTTCGGTTTGGCATGGGAACGAAACGAGTCCGCTTGACCTAATCCATCGCATCTAAGTAGCCAACGCGCTGGAAGTTTGTATCCTTGAGAAAAACCCGTGCGCCGCGTAGCACCTCACGCTGGCAACTGAATCAGTACCAAACTGCGGTACACAACGCCATACAGAGTATGAATAGTCAATTCGACCGATGCAAAGGCTACGGTAATATATCTAGGTCAGCACGATTGGCGGAGAGAAACACACTATCAGGAAAACCGAGTAGAGGTCTCCAAACGCATGGGGAGAGGAAGGCATCTTGAGAAGAACACTGACGTTGGAGCGGGAAACGGGATTTGAACCCGCGACCCTCGCCTTGGCAAGGCGATGCTCTACCACTGAGCTATTCCCGCTCAATCACGACCCGTCAGAGGGGTGGGATTCTACTGAGGCAAGAACGAAGCTGTCAAGCGATCTGGTAGACCACACTTAATCATTGTTGTCTTGTTACCTTCGTTTCAATGATCAGAAGCGCTACCAAAAGGTAACCAGGGAATATTTCTGCCAAGCCATTGACTTATTGAGTGTTTGATTCACGGAATCGAATGAGCGTTTACCGAGTGATACAGCAGGTACTCAGTGACACATGATAGCGATTGTTTTCAATCATCATCGTCAACGCATTTTACAGCTTACTATTCAATCACTTATTATGCTCCGCCTAACTACAGTAGATCTATCGAGTTTGGTGCGCATATTGCGTATGTGGAGAGCCTGTGATGCACAGAAATTCAATAACAAACGACAGCAGTTATGACTCATCAGCCGATGTGCATGTGCAATTCGTCCTGCTGATAGGCAGCTCTTTTGGGGTGAGAGAAGGGTCAGAGGTTTCGCTGGATTAAGTTAATTAGGTTAAGTGAGAGATGTCGCGTGGGCTTGCGTCAAGCCCTCAACCGTGGGGAGGTGGGATCCATGTTTTTGTCACGGCGGCAGTTTTTAAAAGTCACGGCCGGGACCGTCGCGGCGGTGGCGGTGGCGGACAACGTCCTGGCGTTGACGGCGCTCCAGCCGGTGATCGAAGTCGGGAACCCCTTGGGGGACTATCCGGACCGGTCCTGGGAGCGGGTGTATCACGATCAGTATCGCTACGATTCGTCCTTTACCTGGGTCTGTTCGCCGAACGATACCCATGCCTGCCGCGTCCGGGCCTTTGTGCGGAACGGTGTGGTGATGCGGGTGGAGCAGAATTATGACCACCAAACCTATGAGGACCTCTACGGCAACCGCGGGACCTTTGCGCACAATCCGCGCATGTGTTTGAAGGGGTTTACCTTCCACCGGCGTGTCTATGGCCCCTACCGGTTGAAGGGCCCATTGATGCGCAAGGGGTGGAAGGAGTGGATGGATGCGGGCTCCCCGGAGCTGACGTCGGAGGCGAAGCGCAAGTATAAGTTCGACAGCCGGTTTCTCGACGATATGCTGCGGGTGTCGTGGGATACGGCGTTCACGTATGCCGCGAAGGCCATGATCATCATTGCCACACGGTATAGCGGCGAAGCGGGCGCGCGGCGGTTGCGGGAGCAGGGCTATGCGCCGGAGATGATCGAGATGATGAAGGGCGCGGGGACGCGTTGTTTTAAGCATCGCGCGGGGATGCCGGTCCTGGGGATCATTGGCAAGATGGGCAATACCCGGATGAACGGGGGCGTCAACGCGCTCTTGGACACCTGGATCCGCAAGGTGAGTCCGGAGCAGGCCCAGGGCGGCCGTTACTGGTCGAACTATACCTGGCATGGCGATCAGAATCCGGCGCATCCCTGGTGGTGCGGGGCCCAAGGGTCCGACATCGACCTATCCGACATGCGGTTCTCCAAGCTGAACACGAGCTGGGGCAAGAATTTCGTCGAGAACAAGATGCCGGAGGCGCACTGGAAGCTCGAGTGTATCGAGCGGGGAGCACGGGTGGTGGTCATCACGCCGGAGTATAACCCGACGGCCTATCGGGCGGACTACTGGATGCCGCTGCGGCCGGCGTCGGACGGGGCAATCTTCTTAGGTGCGATGAAAATCATTGTCGATGAGAACATGCATGACACCGATTTTTTGAAGAGCTATACCGATTCGCCGGTGCTGGTGCGGACCGATACGTTGCAGTTTTTGGATCCGCGCGACGTGGTGGCGGACTACCAGTTCCCGGACTTCTCCAAAAGCTACTCGGGCCGGGTGCAGTCGCTGAAGCCTCCACAAGTAGAGCGGCTCGGGGGGATGATGGTGTGGGACCTCAACAAGAAGCAGGCGGTGCCGCTGCATCGGGAGCAGGTGGGGTGGCACTATCAGACCAGCGGGATCGACGCGGCGCTGACGGGGACCTACCGGGTGAAGCTGCTCAATGGGCGCGAAGTCGATGCGATGCCGGTCTGGCAGCTGTACCTGGTGCACTTCCAGGACTACGATCTGGACACCTGTCATCAGATCTGCCGGACCCCCAAAGATCTCTTGGTGCGCTGGGCGCGGGATTCCGGCTCGATCAAACCCGCCGCCATTCATAACGGCGAAGGGACCTGTCACTATTTCCATCAGACCATCAACTCCCGCGGAGCGGCGATGGTGCTGATTGTGACGGGCAACGTGGGCAAGTTCGGGACCGGGCAACATACCTGGGCCGGCAACTACAAGGCGGGATGTTGGACGGCGACGCCCTGGTCCGGGGCGGGGCTGGCGGTACACACAGGCGAAGATCCCTTCAACATTACACTCGATCCGAACGCGCATGGCAAGGAGATCAAGACCAACTCCTACTACTACGGCGAAGAAGTCGGCTACTGGAACCATGGGGACACGGCCTTGATCGTGAGCACACCCAAGTACGGGCGCAAGGTGTTCACGGGCAAGACGCACATGCCGACGCCGAGCAAGTTCCGCTGGGTCGTCAACGTGAACGTGCTCAACAACGCCAAGCACCACTACGACATGGTGCGCAATGTGGATCCGAACATCGAGACCCTGATCTGTCAGGACATCGAGATGACCTCGGATGTGAACCACAACGACATCGCCTTTGCCGCGAATTCCTGGATGGAGTTCACCTATCCCGAAATGACGATCACGGTCTCCAACCCCTGGATTCAGATCTGGAAGGGGGGCATCCGGCCCCTGTACGACACGCGGAACGACCTCGACACCTTTGCCGGGGTGGCCGCGAAGCTGTCGGAGATGACCGGGGATAAACGGATGCGGGACTACTTCAAGTTCGTCTATGAGAATCGGGTGGACGTCTATGCGCAGCGGATGCTCGATGCCTCGAGCACGTTCTACGGCTACAGCGCCGATGTGATGCTGAAGTCGGAGAAGGGCTGGATGGTGATGGTGCGGACCTACCCGCGCACGCCGTTCTGGGAGGAAACGAACGAATCGAAGCCGATGTGGACCCGAACCGGGCGGTACGAGAACTATCGTACGGAGCCGGAAGCCATCGAATACGGCGAGAACTTCATTTCGCACCGCGAGGGGACGGAAGCGACCCCCTATCTGCCGAACGCGATCATGACCACGAACGCGTATGTCCGTCCGGACGATTACGGCATTCCGATCACGGCGCAGCACCACGACGATAAAACCGTGCGGAACATCAAGCTGCCGTGGCAGGAGATCAAGCGGCATGCGAACCCCTTGTGGGAGAAGGGCTATCAGTTCTACTGCGTGACGCCCAAGACCCGGCATCGGGTGCATAGCCAATGGTCGGTGAACGACTGGGTGCAGATCTACGAATCGAACTTCGGGGATCCGTACCGGATGGATAAACGCACGCCGGGAGTGGGGGAGCATCAGTTGCACATCAACCCGCAGGCGGCGAAAGACCGCGGCATCAACGACGGGGACTACGTGTATGTGGACGGGAACCCGGTGGACCGGCCCTATCGGGGCTGGAAGCCCAGTGATCCGTACTACAAGGTGGCGCGGCTGATGATCCGAGCCAAGTACAATCCGGCCTATCCGTACCATGTGACGATGGCGAAGCATGCGCCCTACGTCTCGACGCCGAAGTCGGTGAAAGGCCATGAGACCCGCCCGGACGGCCGGGCCATTGCGGTGGATACGGGCTATCAATCCAACTTCCGGTACGGGGCGCAGCAGTCCTTTACCCGGAACTGGTTGATGCCGATGCACCAGACCGACAGCTTGCCGGGCAAGCACGCGATCGCCTGGAAGTTCAAGTGGGGCTATCAGGTCGATCACCATGCGATCAACACGGTGCCGAAGGAGTGCTTGATCCGGATCACGAAGGCCGAGGACGGCGGGATCGGGGCGCGCGGCCCCTGGGAGCCGGTGCGGACCGGGTTTACGCCGGGCCAGGAGAATGAGTTCATGATC
>DATENE010000144.1:0-11387 GCA_035275205.1 Nitrospiraceae bacterium | reverse complement strand
TTTCGATGCCTCTGATGGCCATCGGGTTGTGATTTACGGGACGACCGAGTTAGCCGAATTGGCCTATCTGTCGCTTCGAGAGATGAATATCGACTGTGTGGGATTCATCGATGGAGGCTTGCGTGAGTCGTTTCTTTCTTGCCCTGTTTCTTCGACGGATAGGATCGTCGGCTGGCAGTTTGATTGGGTATTGATCACCGATCTCGAACACGCGGCAGCCTGTGAAGAACAGTTGGTTCAGTCGGGAGTGCCACGAGAAAAGGTCCTGAGACTCGGCCTGCCCGGATAAGGCCCGGCGCTTCTACGAGTGATAGGAATTTGGCGTAGGGCGTGCGATGCGGATCTGTAAGTGACAGGGCGGAGCTGTGCCCGCATGGCGCGCGACAAGCACGACGTGTGGGACTTGCGAGAAAGGTGATCAGACCCTTAAAAATGTAGCGCTGCTCTCATGTTCATTCAAGCCGTCAGTTTGGCTAGTCGCGCTTTTCTCGCCTTTCCTGCGCATCGCGCACGGGGTGGCCCATGAACGAGTTCATGGGCGCACCCCGTTGGTATGCGTTACGGACACGGTCGCGGCATGAGAAGCTCGTGCGCGAACAGCTTGCCAATCAAGGCATTGAGCCGTTATTGCCGACGGTCAAGCGTCTGAGTCAATGGAAGGATCGAAAGAAAGAAATAGAAGTTCCTCTTTTCTCAGGGTACTGCTTCGTCCGCTTTGCATTGGAGCAGAAGCTGCCGGTGCTCAAGACGATCGGCGTGGTCGATATTGTCGGCACCGACCATTGCCCGGAGCCAATTCCAGACGAGGAGATTGCGGCGATCAAGACCTTGATGACGAGTGTGCTGCCCTACGACCCGCATCCCTATCTGCACGAAGGCATGCACGTGGAAGTGATCCGTGGTCCGCTGCAAGGAGTGCGCGGGATTCTCTTGCGCAAAGAAAAGCGTCACCGCTTGGTGTTGGGTGTTCGCCTCATTCAGCAAGCGGCAGTGGTGGAGATTGATGTCGCGGACGTTACATCAGTCTAATATAGATATTAGGATGATGCATGATGGAAGGGAAGGAGATGCCTGTCGGATCAGTCGCACAGGATCTCCTTATTCGGATTATGGAGGTTGTTGACGGAATCGCCTTGCAGCCTGGGTGGCAGTAGGAACAACTTAGTGTGGGACTTTGTCGTGGTCGGAGCATGGGTAATGGGAGTTTCCATTGCACGGGAATTGCGCCGACGATATCGGGCTAGAGTGATGGTGATCGAAAAAGAACCCTTACCGGGCCGGCATGCGAGTGGTCGGAATAGCGGAGTGCTCCACGCGGGCGTCTACTACAAGGCGGGAACGCTAAAAGCACGGTTGTGCGTCGACGGCAATCGCCGGATGCGTGAGTACTGTGTGGCGAAGAGTATTCCCCTCAACGAGAACGGAAAGGTCATCGTCGCACGAAGCCATCACGAGTTGCGGTCATTGCGAGAGCTGTATATACGATCGCAAGCAAATGGGGTATGCGCAGAGCTCGTTGATACATCCGCGTTGAAAGAAATTGAGCCCTGTGCCAAAACCGTGGAGCAAGCGCTGTATGTGAAGGATACCGCTGTCGTGAACCCTCAACGCGTGATGGAAGCGCTGGTGGCGGACTCAGTGGAGGAGGGGATCGAGTTTCGTTTTAATTGTGCATGGCGGGCGCGGGAAGAGCAGGATGTCGCAAATACCTCACAGGGTCGCATTGCCTATGGACATTTGGTGAACTGTGCGGGATTGTATGCAGACAAGATCGCTCATCAGTTCGATGTGGGGCGCCAGTATCGTATCTTGCCGTTTCGCGGACAATTCTACCGACTCAGACCAGACTCGAAGGTCCAGGTGCGCGGAAATATTTACCCTGTGCCTGACCTGAGAAATCCGTTCCTAGGTGTGCACTTCACCCGTCGGCCCGAGGGAGAGGTGACTGTAGGGCCATCTGCGCTTCCATTACTAGGACGAGAACAGTATCGGGGCATGGCTGGAGCCAACGCATCAGATGGGTTAGCCATGGTCTCATACTTATTGAGGCTGTTCGGGAGAAATCAAGACCATTTTCGATCCGTTGTCTGGAGAGAATTGGCAAAAATGTCGCGCGCTGGATTCTATCGAGAAGCAGAGGGCTTGGCGGTAGGGTTTGAGCCCGGCGATCTGCTTCCCGGCAAGGAGCCGGGAATTCGCGCTCAGCTGGTCGATACAAGAACAGCTGAGTTGCTCAATGATTTTGTGATTGAGCCAGGGCATCGCTCCACCCACGTCCTCAACGCCGTGTCCCCTGCGTTTACCTCTTCGGCGCCATTTGCTGAGCATGTCGTCAGCTTGATGAATTTGAAAGACTGACGATGAAAGCTATAGGTTTTGAGCAAGCAGTAGGGCATTAAGTTGGAAGGCGAGATGACCAGCAAGGATAAAGGAAAATCCATAACCCAAAACGTTGACGTCGTCGGGGCCGGCTACTGGGGAAGAATCTTGTACGTAATTTCCATGATCTCAATGCGTTGGGAACTGTGTGCGACAGCGATCAGGAGCGGGTAGAGTCGTTCAAACAGCCTACGAGGGCGTGATGCTGGAAGACTTTGTCTTTTGCGGGCTCTCCATGGCCATTACCAATGTATTTAACCCTCGGAGCGAAATCCCACGCATGAACGAGCTGCGGTCGACGCTGGTCAAGAAGGGGGCGACATTAGGGGCCAATTCAACAATCCTCTGTGGCATCACGATTGGACAGTATGCCTTAATAGGGGCCGGATCCGTGGTGACCAAGAACGTACCTGATTATGCGCTTGTCGTAGGCAATTCAGGTCGGCAGACCGGGTGGATGTGTGTCTGTGATGTGAAGCTCATCATCAAAGGTAAAAAGGCAGCTAGTCCGATCTGCAAAAAACAATACGGGATGACTGCAAACGGAATGAAACCGGTTAACACACACTGAGGAGAATCTATGGGGGTTCCACTACTTGATTTAAAGGCACATCACGAGCCGCTTCATAAGGAAGTCATGGCTGCGATCGAACAGACGTTTCGGAGCCAAGCATTCATTCTTGGGCCAGAAGTGGGTAAATTGGAAGAACGTGTAGCTTCCTATTGCCAGACACAATTCGGAGTTGGAGTGTCATCGGGAACTGATGCACTCCTCATCGCATTGATGGCGATAGGGGTAGGCCCTGGGGATGAAGTGATCACAACGCCCTATTCCTTCTTTGCGACAGCGGGGGCTGTCTCCCGGCTCGGTGCTAAACCGGTTCTCGTCGATATAGATCCCGAATCATACAACATTGATCCATCAAAGGTCAGTAAAGCGATTACGTCAAAAAGCAAAGCCATGATTCCTGTACATCTCTATGGGCAGTGCGCAGACATGGGGCCGATTCTTGATCTTGCGCAGCGCCACAATCTGAAAGTCATCGAGGATGCAGCACAAGCTATCGGTTCAGAGTATCGTGACGGCCGGCGGGCTGGCAGCATGGGAACGATTGGGTGTCTCTCTTTTTTCCCCAGCAAGAACTTGGGGGCGTTGGGCGATGGAGGGATGGTAGTCACGAATGATCAGGAATTGGCTGAGCGCATAAAGGTATTGCGCGTCCATGGGGGCAAGCCGAAGTACTACCATAAGATGATCGGTGGAAATTTCCGGCTTGATACGATTCAAGCCGCCGTGTTGAATGTGAAATTGAATTACTTGGACGATTGGACCAGGCGGCGCCAGGAAAATGCACAACGGTATGAAACGCTCTTTCAGCAGAGCGGATTGGTAAAGCAAGGGAAGGTCCAACTGCCTGCGCCGGTCTATCGTGACTCGGGAACCAAGCACTATCACATCTATAATCAGTTCGTGCTTCGAGTCGAAAAGCGAGATGACCTCATGGGGCTTCTCAAGCAAAAAGGAGTCGGAGCCGAGATTTATTATCCGGTCCCGTTCCATCAGCAAGAGTGCTTTCGATACCTTGGGCATAAAGAAGGTGACTTTCCAGAGTCGGAGCGTGCGGCCAAAGAGACCGTCGCAATCCCGATCTATCCCGAATTGACTACCGGGCAACAAACTGAGGTAGTCGAGGCGATCGCGGCATTCTACGCCTAGTCGAACCGGAACATCTTATTCAGAGGAGTGGCCAAGTGGATCTTAAAGGAAAGAAAGTGTTAGTGGTCGGAGGGGCTGGGCTTATCGGGTCGCACACAGTGGATGAACTTGTCAAAGAGGATGTGGCTGAGATCAGGATCTATGACAACTTTGTGCGTGGCACTCAGGAGAATCTTGCGGAGCCACTGCGAGATCCCCGTGTGAAGATCTTCGACGTCGGCGGAGACATCTGTCAGGCGGATATCCTGGATGTTGGCATGAAGGGGATGGACGGGGTCTTTCATTTTGCGGCATTATGGCTACTCCAATGTCATGAATTTCCACGATCGGCCTTCGACGTGAACGTTCGTGGCACCTTTAATATTTTGGAGGCGTGTGTTGCGAACAAGGTCAAACGCCTTGTGTACTCGTCGTCTGCGTCGGTTTATGGAGACGCGGTCGAAGAACCGATGACCGAAGACCATCCGTTCCTCAATAAGAATTTCTATGGAGCTACAAAAATCTGTGGCGAAGCCATGGCCCGCGCATTTCACCACCGATATGGCCTCGATTTCGTCGGTTTGCGGTATATGAATGTGTATGGTCCTCGACAGGACTATCGGGGCGCGTACATCGCCGTCATCATGAAAATGCTTGACGCTATTGACAGGGGTGAAGGGCCGACGATCCTTGGTGATGGCAGCGAGGCGTTCGATTTTGTCGCAGTTGGCGATTGCGGGCGAGCCAATGTCTGTGCCATGAAGGCTGAGGCCACGGACCGGTTCTATAACGTTGGAACTGGTAAAAGAACCTCTCTCAAGCAGTTGGCCGAGATGGTGATCGAATTGACTGGATGCAAGCGGCCTATCCAATACGCGTCCCGAAGCCAAGCCACCTTGGTTCGAAACCGGATCGGTTCGGCGAAACGAGCAAGCGAGGAAATCGGATTTACCGCAAAGGTCGATTTGCCTGAAGGCTTGGCGCGATTGATTGCCTGGAGGGCAGCGCATAAGGAAGAAGTTGCGGCACGTCGTGCAGCGGCACGTGCATAAGGAGTTCGAATGGCTGATCGTCGGCAAATTCAGATCGCGACACCGAGCCTGGGGGAAGAAGAGTGGCAGGCCTTACGGGAGCCCATAGAAAGCGGATGGCTCACTCAAGGGCCCAAAGTTGCTGCATTCGAAAAGGCGTTTGCTGTTCGACATAGTGTCAAACATGCTATTGCAGTGACCTCCGCCACGACAGGGTTACATCTTGCGCTCGCCGCGTTAGATATCGGCCCAGGCGACGAAGTGATCGTCCCGGCGTTTACGTGGGTCGCGACGGCCAACGTCGTGGTCTACTGCGGTGCGACTCCGGTGTTCGCCGATGTCGATCGAGTCACCTTCAACATTGACCCGCAGGATCTAGCCCGACGCGTAACTCCCAGAACGAAGGCCGTTATCCCGGTGCATCTATTCGGTCTTTGCGCCGATATGGAGGCGATCCGAAAATCTCTTCGACCGGATATTAGGATCATTGAGGACGCTGCCTGCGCTGCCGGAGCAGCCTGGGAGGGGCAATCCGCCGGGGCACTGGGCGATCTGGGAGTGTTCTCCTTTCACCCACGCAAGTCCATCACGACCGGTGAAGGCGGAATGGTGACGACCAATGACGATAGGCTCGCGGAACGTGTCAAGATGTTGCGTAACCATGGGGCTTCAGTCTCGGAAGAAGAACGGCACCGCGGGCCCCGCCCATACCTTCTCCCGGAGTTTGATCTGCTGGGATTCAATTATCGGATGACCGATCTTCAAGGGGCCGTCGGGCTTGTCCAGTTGAAGAAGCTGGATCAATTCATCGACGAGCGCGCCAGAATGGCGGCTCATTACAGCTCGGCGTTAGCGGATATAAAGTGGCTTCGTGCCCCAGAGGAACCGAAGCAAGGGCGTCACGCCTGGCAGGCATTCGTGACCTATGTAGATCCAAAAACTTCCCCTCGCCCGCGCAACGAGATCATGGAGTCGTTGCAGCAACAAGGGATCTCCACGCGTCCGGGCACCCATGCCGTCCACATGCTGGGTTATTATCGAAAGCGCTTTGGTTTCAAGCCCGATGACTTTCCCGGTGCCCGCGATTGCGATCAGAACAGCATGGCCATTCCCCTCCACAATCGGATGACCGAAGATGACGTCACCCATCTCGTCAAAACTATCCACAGCCTCTAGTCCCCCAATCTCCATAGCCCCAGCTTGGTTTGCCGAGTACTTGGGCATTACGGTGCCATCGGAGGGACAGCATGTCAAAATAGCCGGTCAATCCTTTGTGATGCGCGGCGGAATCTTGCGTTTGGAAGGAACAGCATCTGAAGCGCAAGGGCAAACCGAAAGGTCGTTTGGGTTTAAGTGGGATCAGCGGCACACCTTCGAAAGCGAGCCCGCGCTGGCTCGGGTGCGGGAATGGCTCATTGAGCGATACGGCAATGTAGGAGAAGCAAGCTGGTTGGGCGAGCATGGAGATCATCCGCTCATTCTGGATGCGGGATGCGGTGCAGGAATGTCAGCAGTTGAGTTGTTTGGGCATACATTGCGGAATTCGCGCTATCTTGGAGTGGACATTTCCACCGCCGTTGACGTGGCCGCAACGAGATTTATCGAGCGCGGCCTGCCGGGCGGATTTCTTCAAGCGAACGTGAACCATCTCCCCCTTGCCCCACGGTCTGTCGACATCATTCTCTCGGAAGGGGTGCTCCACCATACCGATTCAACGGAGCGAGCGTTCTATGCGCTTGCGGAACTTCTAAAGCCTGGAGGCCGATTCTTGTTCTATGTCTACCGGAAAAAAGGCCCTGTGCGAGAGTTCACGGATGACTATATCCGTGAACAGCTTCGGGCGATGGCGCCTGAACAGGCCTGGAACGCCGTGATGCCGCTCACCAAGCTTGGGAAGTCGCTGGGTGATTTGAATGTTGAGATCGATATTCCGGAACCGATTGATCTTCTCAATATTCCGGCCGGAACAATTAACCTCCAGCGACTTTTCTACTGGCACGTCCTCAAAGCGTTCTACCGGCCAGAACTCACGTTGGACGAAATGAATCACATCAATTTTGATTGGTATGCGCCTCGCAACGCTCATCGCCAGACCGTGGAAGAAGTTCGCGATTGGTGTGCAAACGCAGGATTCACCATTGAGCGGGAACGAGTGGAAGAGGCCGGCATTACCATCATTGCGAAAAAGAGAACTGACTAACTATGTGTGGTATTGCTGGCCTTGTGAATCTGAATGGCAATTCTGCGCAGCCGGTCTTGCTTCGTCGAATGACGGATGCCATAGCCCATCGCGGTCCTGATGGCGAAGGGTTCTTCACGGATGGACCAGTGGGGATTTGTCATCGACGACTCTCGATCATCGACTTGTCGTCTGCTGGACATCAACCCATGCTAACAGCTGATGGACGATTCGTGCTCAGCTATAACGGTGAAGTGTATAATTTTCAAGAACTCCGGGCCGAGTTGGAAGCAATGGGATGGCAGTTTCGATCTCGCACGGATTCCGAGGTCGTCCTCAACGCATGGGCAGCGTGGGGCAGCAAGGCCATCGATCGTTTCAATGGAATGTTCGCCTTTGCCATCTGGGACCGGCGTGAGCGGGAATTGATATTAGCCCGTGACCGCTATGGCATTAAGCCACTCTACTATGCTGAATCGTCTGATGCTTTCTTGTTTGGTTCAGAAGTGAAGGCATTGTTGGCCCATCCATCGTTACGGGCTGAGATGGACGAGCAAGCGTTGTTAGAGTACATGACGTTTCAGAATTTTTTTACCGAGCGAACCCTCTTCAAAGGTGTGAAGCTACTGCCGGCAGGATGTTGGCTCACTCTGAAGCTTGACCACAGGCAATCCTTGATTCAGCGGTATTGGGATTATGCGTTCACTGAACCAAGCGCCCCTGATTCAACTGATCAATATGCCGAAGAATTAGACAGACTTTTTCAACAGGCCGTTAACCGCCAGTTGGTGAGCGATGTTCCGGTCGGAGCATATCTGAGCGGGGGAATGGATTCTGGGTCAATCACGGCGATTGCAACACGACAGATCGAGAATCTTCGTACGTTCACCATCGGATTCGACCTCCATTCTGCTTCAGGCATCGAACTTGGCTTTGACGAGCGAGATGCTGCCGAGCACATGTCATATCTTTTCAAGACGGAACACTATGAGATGGTCCTCAAGGCTGGCGATATGGAACGAGTGTTGCCACGCATGGTTTGGCATCTGGAAGAACCGCGGGTTGGCCAGAGCTATCCGAATTTCTTTGCTGCCCAATTAGCCAGCAAGTTCGGCAAGGTGGTGCTGGCTGGCAGTGGAGGCGATGAACTGTTCGGGGGGTATCCCTGGCGCTACTACCGGGCTGTCGTCAATGACGACTTTGAGCATTATGTCGACAAGTACTATGGCTATTGGCAGAGGCTCATTCCCAATACCGTGATCCGCGATGTGTTCAGACCGGTCTGGCCGAAAGTCGAGAAGGTGTGGACTCGCGATATCTTCCGCGAGGTATTCAGCCGTCACGCCGTGAATCTCACCAGGCCGGAAGACTATATCAATCACTCGCTGTATTTTGAGGCGAAGACCTTCCTGCACGGTCTACTCGTGGTCGAAGACAAGCTAAGTATGGCGCATGGTCTGGAAAATCGAGTCCCTTTTCTCGACAACGATCTCGTAGATTTCGCTATGCGTCTCCCGGTTGCCACCAAGCTTGGCAATCTTGGTGAAGTCGTCCAGCTCAACGAGAACGAGCCTGGCGCCAAAACCAGAGCGTATTTTGAAAAAACCCGCGACGGCAAGTTGCTGCTGCGTCAGGTCATGCAACGATATGTACCGGCCACGATCACAGATGCCGTGAAAAAGGGCTTTTCAGCCCCGGATTCAAGTTGGTTCAAAGGAGAGAGTATTGACTACGTGCGACGAAAACTCATGCAGAAAGACGCCGCCCTCTTTAACTTTTTAGATCGGAGCACAATTCAGTCTCTGGTGTCCGACCATCTTGAGGGAAAGGTCAACCGGCGACTTCTGATCTGGTCGCTGCTCAGTGTGGAACAGTGGTGTCGGACTTTCCTTGGTGGGGACCGCGGAGGGATGGATCGTGGAATTGCCTGAGTTTGTTCATTTGCTTCAAGCGGCGTATCGTGACCGTGAGGATGAACTGAAGCTCCGATTTGATAGAAGCCTGCCCTTCGGTGATGCGCTGTTTGACCGCTGGGAGCGCGCGCGTCGACTCGGATTCGGAGACGGTGCCAGCATCTACAACAGTTCTCTCGTATATGGAGAGGTCAGGGTGGGTGCGAAGACTTGGATAGGTCCCTACACCATACTGGATGGGTCAGGGGGAGGGATTACCATCGGGGATTACTGTTCTATTTCGGCGGGAGTTCATGTCTATACGCACGACACAGTACTGTGGGCTCTTTCAGGCGGCGAATGTTCGAAGCGCACAGCACGGGTAGAGATTGGAAGCTGCGTATATGTGGGCAGCCAGTGCGTTATTGGGGCAGGAGTTCGAATTGGTGCCCGTTGCGTCATTGCCGCGAACAGTTTTGTCAACCGAGATGTGCCGGATAGGACGGTAGTGGGAGGATCGCCTGCTGAAGTCATTGGTAGAGTGGATGGAGAAGGGGAAGCGGTCCGAGTGATCATGCAGTCGCGAGCCTCCCAAGATGAATAGCGATCTCCAGAAAAACGGAGCGCGTTGCCTTCTGATCTTCACTCTTAGCAGACTTGAGGACGTTGTCGGCAAGGGAAACATCTGGTACGTGCGTCACTACGAAAACCATTTTGACGAAGTCTACGTGGCATATTTGTTTGGAAAAGAAAGGAGCACTCTTACACAAGGAAATACCACATTGATATCACTCGCAGGGCGCTCGCGATGGCTTAACTTGGCCCTTGCGCCCTTACGATTGTATCGTTTGGCCCGCAGGCTCCGACCGACCATTTACTTGACTGCAGATCAAATTCTTTCCTGGTGGACTGGGCTTATGTTGCGGTGGTCGATGGGAGCCAAGGTAGTCCTGATGCCCGTTTCCATGCCTGAACAACTCTACCGCGATCGTGGTGTGAGCCAGACTGGCATGCCAATTTTCCTCGAACGTCAATGTCTCGCCGCCAGTTATAGAGCGGCTTACAAGGTTCTCACCGCGCATGCATTCGGAGATTTTGTGAATTGGCTGGAGAACGAGCCTGCAGCGAAGGACAAACTGATTGTTCTGAAGACACTGGTTGATGCGCTTCCGACGCCCAGCTTTCTGGCATCACTCGATTGTCTTAAACACCCGAATCAGGCAGGAGGTTTGGTTCAAGTCATTTATGTAGGCCGCTTACATCCTGAAAAACTGGTTGATCACCTTCTCCGGGTAATGGATGTAGTGAAGAGAAAGGGTTATGGTGACGAACGAATCAGATTGCACATTGTGGGAGACGGACCCCATCGGGCCGAGCTTGAGGCAATAACGAAAAGCCTTGGAATAGTGTCTTCAGTAATTTTTCACGGCTCAGTTGGCAACTCTGAGCTTCCAGCACTGTTAGTGAGTGTTGACATGTTTGCCTCGACGCTGACAGGCACGTCGTTGCGAGAAGCCGCATTATGCCGTCTGCCAGTTGTTGCTTACGATCGAGACTGGGTTCATGGTCTCCTAATCCACGAAAAGACGGCGTTACTTGTTACACCAGGGGACATTGAAGGGTTCGCCGGTGCAGTCATCCGCCTAGCCGAGAATCCTCAGTTGCGACAAACCTTAGCCGAAAATGTATATCAACTAGCTTTAACTTTCTGGTCGATTTCTGCACTCAAAGATTCATTAGTGGAGCTCGATCGTGCCCTGTCCGATTGTTCGCACGAGGGAAGTAAGCTCGGCGCATCTGCGTAAATCACAAACAAGTGCTTGGACTTGCTTCGTTCTTGTCGTCAACTACTTTCTTTTTAGCCCAATTGATGGAGATGCTGATTCCTACTCGTTGGGAGATAGAATGGACACGCGTCGAGAGACGAAGGAGAGTTCGAGGTAGGTTGGACCTGCCGGTTGAAAAAGAGGAATGGACGGTTCCTCATCGTCAGTTCTTCCGACACCTGGCTTGTATACAAGGGGGGATATGAGCAGGGTGATTGGCGACGCAGACGACGACATCGCTTCCTCAGCGAATTGCAACTCTGAAGACATGCCTGCCTGTACGCTGAACCAGGATGGGGAAAGCACGTACGCGATCAACAAGAAAAAACCAGGTAAAGCGCGTTGGGGCAGGATTGGGCAGGAAGGATGAAACGATTGTTTCTG
>DATENE010000143.1:0-13177 GCA_035275205.1 Nitrospiraceae bacterium | reverse complement strand
GAGCTGCGCAAGGCCAAAGATATTGCGCTCGGCGAAATGCGCGAGCAGGCTCGTCATCTGGGCGCCAATGCCATTGTCGGCATCGATATCGACTATGAAACGATCGGCGCCAATGCCAGCATGTTGATGGTCAGCACCAGCGGCACAGCCGTTGTCGTGGAACCGGAGTAGGTCATGCAGCGCCTGCCTCAGGCAGAGTATCTTGGGCTCGGACGCCAGTTGGCCCGCTTGCTGGGCGCCTGCCTTGAAGGAGCGTCGGGCGATGGGTTGCGAGAGCTGGCTCGGGCTTACGATCCTTCCGCGAACGAAGCCCGTATCAGCGCCGAGGTGTTCCTGTTTCACAAATATCTGCTCATGCAATCGTGCGTCGGCGTGTTCCCTGAATCGGAGGTCGACCACATTGTCGGGGGATTGTTCGCGGCGCTCAATGAGCGGGCCAGCGGGTTGGAACTCAGTCCCGATCGGCAGAAGGCGATGGAACAGATGTGGCAGCTGCGGGCTGCGCAATTCGACCAGCCCTTCTCGCGGGATCGAGTCCAATTTCTTGATGAAGGGTCAGGTCCCATCCACTGGAAACAGACGATCGTCCGGTTCTGTCAGAACGTGCGTGAGGTCGAAAACCCTCCCAATATTTGGGCCGGCGCCGATGGCCCGTCTCAAGCCGCGAGCCGCTCTGTCACTGCAGCACTCGATCAGATGGTGTCGACCCTCGGCGAAATGAATCGGCTTCATTTCAGCTAAGCGGCCCGAGCATTTGGTCACGAGACACCTGCGCCAACCGAAGATCTATCTCGACGCCACCTTTACGACCGCCACACAGCCCAGATACAGCACGAGCGAGCCGATCATGGAGGGCCAGAAGCCGAATCGGGGGACGGCTGCTATCATGGACACGACGTAGACCGTCCAAGGCGGGACGAACCACAGCAAGTTTTTTGCGTAACTGACGATTGCATCAGTGCCGCCGTTCAGATAGATCAGCACGAACGTGGCGCCGGTAATGGCGGGGAAGGTACTGGCAAAGGCGGCAAGAAACGATTTTCCTTGCGACCCAAGATAGGTGGAGACGCTCACAATCGTTCCGCCCAGCAGAAAGTACAAGGTATATTTCACGAAGTCACTCACGTTGCCTCCTCCTCAGGTTCATTGAAACGCTTCCATCGCCTTGCCCTGCCTTGTATATCGTGGTGAGAAATGAAACACAACGAGGTCACGCGCTTGAGCTTTGCGAGTCAGGAGTCCTGCTGCCTCGATATCAGATGGTAGGGTCTGTGGCAGGTTCTCATCCAATCGCCGCTCTCACTGCGCTGTACATCACGATGACTTCGACCGCGTGCGCGACGATCGTGATGTAGAGATTACGTGTGCGTAGCCAGATGATTCCCCAAATGAGCCCATCCCAGAGGGCGATCCAGTGGAGATGTTGAAACGTATTGACCATGAAGGGGTCGAACGCGAATGTCAGCGCGCAGGTGACGAGGGCGAGAGGCGAGTGGCGTTGCGCCAAGCCTGAATTCCATAGCCTCGATTCGAGTGCGGCCAGCCGTCCGAGGAGAAATCCACGGAAATTCAGTTCCACAAGGATGGCGATGCCGCAGATGAACCAGGGGAGCATGACCAAGAAGGGCAGCCGACCATGCGGCGTGGTTTTGAGGAAACTGATGTCATAGCCCAAATGTGGATAGACCGAGAGAATGACGAACGTATTCAGACAGCCGAGAACCAGGCCTATCAAGAGTCCCCAGCGTAGACCATCTCGGATTTTTCCGTTCTCCAGCCCAAGCCGAGATACGATGTCGCGGTTGCGCGCGGCCCAAAAACCCAAGGCGAGATAAGCGCCAATCTGTGGCGCGAACTGAACCAGCGTCTGCTCTTGGAGCGAAGGCGGGAGCGCGTAGTAGCCGAGCGTCGCGGCGACGGGAAGCAACGCCTGGGCTGCTCCCCATTCTTTGGCCTGAGTCGGTGTCGCGCGCAGACCGGACTCAGGCGCCGTCATGGAGATCAGTTTAATTGGAGATTATAACGGTCAAGTGTGGTGGCTTTGTGCCGCGCGAGGTTCGAGAGCGATTTGTTGTAGTCCACCGTGGCGCGCAATTCATTCCCTTGCGCCGTCGCGAGATCTCGTTGGAAGTCGAGCACGAAGCGTGTGGTGCTGAGTCCTACCTTCAGACGCTCTTGCTCCGCCTGCAACTGTTTCTCCGCCATGATTCTGGCCGATCGAGTCGTTTCGATTCGTTTGAAATCCGTTTGGACGCGTCGAACCGCTTCGCGCACACCGACGATGATCTGCTGCCGCACACTGACGAACGACGCTTCGGCATTCTTCTCCTCCAGCTGGCGTTTGCTGTAGGTGCTCCAGGCAGAGCGGTTGCCGAGTGGATAGCTTAAGACCAGGCCTGCGCCATAATTATAGTAATCGCCGCTGAGGCCTCTGTTCATCATGTCGCCATAGTCCTTCCCCAGCCCCGCAGCCCCTACGGTGCCTTGAAGGGACAAAGTGGGGAGGAGCTGATTCTTAGCAAACCGTGTATTGAGATCGCTCGACTCCATGTTCTTCTTTGCTTGAAAAATTTCCGGCCGCTGTTCGATCGCCGTGTCAATGGCTTCCTCAAGACTGATAGGTTCGAGGACCACCACAGGCTGATCGAGCGGAGTCAATCGCACGTCCTGACGCAGATCCTCTTCAGCAGGATTGAGCAGTCGGCGTAGCTGATCTTCCTGGTCTCGAATCGTTTTATCCGCGACCAGCACTTGCTCGACCCTCGATGCGACAGCGGCTTCGGCTTGCAAGACATCGACGATGGACATGACGCCGGCCTTTGCCTTCGCGCGGTTGCTGGCCAAGAGCTCCTGAGCCGCTTTCATGGCGGCCTCTGCCACTTTCAGATTTTCATTAGCGAAGACAACTTCCCAGTAGGTTTGTTCCACTGTAGCCAGGACAGTGAGGACACGATCGCGAAAGACATGTTCTTCCACTGTGGCATTATTCTGTGCCACGCGGATAAAGGTCTTGGTGACGTCAATGCCGGCGTTGCGGAGAAGAGGTTGCGTGAGGGTAAGCGCGAGACCACCGGTCCACGATGGATTGAACAAGAAAGATCCTCCGGTACATCCAGGAGTGAGAACCGGTTGCCCAAAACACCCTTGTGCTCCTGCTACGTTCGTTCGAGATGGGCTATAGTTCAGGTCTACGTTGCCGCCGGTCGGCAAGTTTGCTGTCGCATCGAACGTGACGGATTGGTTCTGTTGGTCGAATACCTGGACCTCATTGAGCGTGGGCCGTGAAAAGCCGAATACAGGGCGGTTGAGTGGGACCACCGATCGGTTGAATTGACCGTTCACGCTCAGAGTCGGATCGAACTTGGCTTGCTCAATGATGATATCGGCCAGCCGACTCTCTTTCGTATGGCGGCTGATGCTAATATCCAGGTTATGTTTCAGCGCTCGAAGCGCCGCGTCGGCGAGGGAGATGGTTTCCCGTCTTTCCGTGGGCGGCGCCTTGTCGATCTCCAGTCCCCAGCTAAGTCCGGGCGACAGAACCAGACTGACTCCGACGGCATAGCCAAATGTGCGCCACCATCCACATGCTGCAAGATTCTGCTTCATAACGCCCCCTTTGATCGACAAGGAATCTTTCTCCATACTATAATGGTGTCGGACGGACCTGTCATGGACTAACTGCTATGCGATTTCAAAGGCATCGGGTCGAGCAAATTCTTCTACCGGTCTCAGCGTTTCCGGCAGCGCTGGCTGTGCTGGGCCTGCTCCTATTTGCGCTCCCGTCGATGACCTCGCAAGCTTGGGGCCAGTCGACGATTTCCAGTGTTCGCTCATTCGATGGGGGGGTTGCTCCACTGTTTAGGTCGCCCGGCACAGGGAGTCTCTATCTCGACAACCAGGGCACGCAGGGGTATCTGTACAACCCCGGGAACAATTTCCAATCGTACAGCTTTCGGAATCCCACGACCGGTCAAGCATGGAGCGGAGCAGTGAGCACGCTCGGGCCACAACTTTCGATCGGACTCATCCAAGGCGCCAACCAGGTCGGCTCACCAATCGTTCTTCCCGGTCCTCCACGCCAAACCGCGCCGTTGCCATCGATCCAATCCACTATTCTCGACGAGATCCCCTAGCGGAATGCTGAAAAAGTCCGCCAGCGCCACTCACCGTGGCGCGTGACATGCTAGACGCGCGCGAAAGGCGCGACCTGTTCTGATTGGACTCCCGCCAGTCTCGCTCTTCCCGCCAGTCTCGCGTGTCTCGCTTCGTGATCCCGCGCGGCGTTCCATTGTAACCGCAGATATGCCCGTTGTCGATTTCCGGATTCATTGTAATGGCGTTCCAATTCCGGGCTAAGGAGCATTCGCCAATTGCCAGGTAAGGGCAAGGACGTACCGGGCCACGCTCAGTAAAATCTCCGGATTGATGGTGTTGGCGGTATCGGTGGGCTGATGAAAATGTGGGTGGATGCCGCCGCTGACAACGGTGATAGTCGGGACACCCGCCTCTTTGAAGGGCACATGATCGCCGCCGGGGAAAAATCCGTACACGTCGAGCTTGTCTGTGAGCCCCGCTGTCTGTCCCGCTTCCAATGCGACATTTTTCTCCAGTCCAGTTACACCGATCGTCAGTCGTCCATTTCCGATTCCCGCATGGTCGATGTTGATCATGGCCTTCGTGGAGCCGAGGGGGACGACAGGTCTCGACGTATATAGGCGTGACCCGAGTAGATCCCGTTCCTCTCCACTAAAGGAGACAAAGAGGATCGTCCGCCGGGGATGCAGCCCAATTTTCCCAAGAACCCGTGCGGCCTCTAGTATGACGGCTGTTCCAGATGCGTTGTCGTCAGCGCCGGGAAACCAGAGACCCGCCGGACGACCGAAATGATCACGATGGGCGCCGATGATGATGGCATCCGGCCCTGTGCCGGGGATCAGTCCCACCACATTCGTCAGCAAGCCGTCCGGTATCGCGGTTTCCCAATGGAGAGATGCGTATCGGTTGGTTTGATGAGAACGTGCGGATGGAGATTTATTCAGTTGCTCTTGGAGGGTGCGAAGGCGGTCAGGGTTGGATTCCTCCTCACTGCCTCCGGCGAGGAGATTCTCCGCGAGGTTTGTGCTGATCCATGCGCCAGGGAGAGCCTTGTCAGCAGGGAGCTGTCCGTAAAACGCGCTGGGTTTTCCCGTCACACCGCGTCGAACTTCATATGGATTGAGGATCGGTCCTGTCGCGGTCAGGTAGGCCCAGGCTCCTCGATCTCGCGCAAAGCGGACCTTATCGGCATGGCTGACGGAGCCTTGGTAGTGGTCCGGTTTGCCACGGAGGAAGAGCACGATGCAATTGTTCGCGTCGATGCCGGCGTAATCGTTGATTCCTTGGGTGGGATCGACGATGCCATAACCGACGAAGACGATCTGACCCTGGAGATCGGCAGAGGGGGAGTCAAAGACCGGGAGGTAGTCCTTGCTCAATTGTGCTGTGACAAACTGGTCTGCTGTGCCGGTGCGAAGGACCGGGTCCGGCGCGATGAGTGGGGTGGGGATTATTGATGCCATGACGCCCAGAGGCACACCCTTCCTTGTTGTGGGAAATGGGAACATGAGTGGGGTGTTGGAAATCAGCGGTAGTGTTACTCCTACCGAGGTCAATTCCTGCGCGAACCACTGTGCAGATCTCAGATCGTCTTCTGATCCGGCCTGCCGGCCGTTGAATGCAGGACTGCTGAGCGTCGTCACGTCGGCGAGCATGCGTTGGGTTGACAGGTTGTCGAACGAATGACGCCATGCACGCTGGTCTTCCTCTGATTGCGCGATGCCTTGGGCCCCGAGCGGGAGCAGAATGAGGATGATTTCCAGGAGAACGACGACTATAAAGGAAGAAGGGCAGCTACGTGTCGAGCTGTGCATGCCGTGAACCTTTCGAGGTAGCGCAGAACTATAACATAGACAGACAGGTCCGTTGCAGAGCGGCTCCAGGCCAAGGTAGTATGCCGAATTGTGAGGGTGAAGAATCGATGACAGATCCAACCACACAAGCAGACTGTGTCCCGAACCGGTTGCTCACGGAAGCCAGCCCGTATCTTCGGCAGCATGCGGAGAATCCGGTGGAGTGGTATCCCTGGGGCGAGGAAGCATTGTCGCGGGCAAAGGCAGAGGATAAGCCGATTTTGTTGTCGATCGGCTACTCGGCGTGCCACTGGTGCCACGTCATGGCGCATGAATGTTTTGAAAATGTCGAGATTGCCGGGCTCATGAACCGGGACTTCATTAACGTGAAGGTCGATCGAGAAGAGCGGCCCGATCTTGACGATATCTACCAAAAGTCCGCGCAGGTATTTCTAGGACGAGGGGGCGGGTGGCCCTTGACGATGTTTCTGACGCCTGACCAAGAGCCGTTCTACGGGGGGACGTATTTCCCGCCGGCGCCCCGCTACAACCTGCCGGGATTTCCCGATGTCATGCGCGGTGTCGTCGAGGCCTATCGGAATCATCAAGACGATGTCCGCAAGAATGTGGAGAAGGTGAAAACCGGACTGCTGCGGGTCGGAACGCCGCAGCCGTCTGACGATCCCTTGACGGATCGATTGCTCGACGAGGCAGCCAAGAATTTAGGGCAGTTTTTCGATCCGGTGCATGGCGGATTCGGTGAGGGACCAAAATTTCCGACGGTTCCCCCGCTTAGCCTGTTGCTGCGCCAGACAGCTCGGACAAAGGATGTCTCCCATCAAGAACAGGTCCTCTTACAGCTAAGAACCATGGCGGCCGGAGGCATCTACGATCATCTCGGCGGGGGGTTCCATCGCTATTCAGTGGATGGCCGGTGGTTGGTTCCCCATTTCGAAAAGATGCTCTACGACAACGCGCAGCTGGTTCGGATTTATCTTGATGGATGGCGTCTCACGAAGGAGAACCGATTTCGTGAAGTCGTGGAAGGGACATTAGAGTACATTCGTCGTGAACTCACACATCCGGACGGCGCGTTCTTTGCGGCGCAGGATGCAGACAGTGAGGGGCATGAGGGAAGCTACTTCGTCTGGGAGCCGGGAGAGATTGCGGCGGTGCTGGGGGCCGAAACAGCTGAGGAGTTCTGCCGGTTTTATGGGGTGACGGAGAGCGGCAACTTTGAAGGCAAGAACGTGTTGAACCGGCTCGGTGGGATTCAACTCGACCCCGACGCGCAAGCGGAGGCAGAATCCTTGTTGCGGCCAGCCAGGATACAGTTGCTTGCCGCACGCGAGCAGCGAATGAAGCTGCAGCGGGACGACAATATTCTGACGAGCTGGAATGGGATGATGGTGTCCGCCTATCTCGATGCCTATCACGCATTCGGGGTTCCCGCGTATCTGGCGACTGCGGAACAGGCACTCACGTTTCTGCTGGACTATGCGGTCGAGAACGGGCGAGTGTATCGTACGGTCAGGGAGGGGAAAGGGCGCTTGAACGGCTATCTAGACGATGCTGCCTGCCTCGCCGCCGCGTTGCTGGACGCGTTTGAGGCGACGTCGCATCGATGGTATCTGGATCAAGCCCGCGAGGTAACGGACCATTTGCTGGAGCGATATTGGGATGAGGCAGCGGGAGGGTGTTTTTACACGAGCCGAGACCACGAAGTCCTCCTCCATCGCATGAAGTCCGGGACCGATAGCGCGATTCCATCTGGTAATGCCATCGTCGCCTTGGTCTTATTGAGGCTGTTCTCCTTCACAAAGGAGCAGAGGTATTATGACCGCGTCGAGCAACTGTTCCGGGTATTCCGGAGTACGATGGAGCACAACGCCTATGGATCATCGGCTATGCTCTGCGCGCTGGACTGGTATTTGACGACGCCACACGAGATTGTCGTGGTCGGGACTCGTGGCGATGCGATGACCGAATCGTTGCTCTCAACAGTCCATCGACGCTATCTGCCGAATCGTACGGTGCAGGTGGTCGAAGCCGTTCGTCGTGCCGGAGAGTCCGACTTGCCACTCGCCGAAGGGAAGACAACTGTGAACGGGCAGCCAACGGCATATGTTTGCCAACGCCAGACCTGTTCGGCTCCGGTGACGCAAAGTCATCAATTGGACTTGTTATTGTAGGGAGAGTGCCATGGGCGTGGGCGACTCAGGCAAAGGATTGTACGATCACCTTTACCGCCGATTCTTCGAGAGTCGCGAGTCGCAGCAGGGCTATGATTTTCAGCAGGCCCCCAGTGGAAGCGCTCCAACACCCGGTGTCACGTTTCGGGATCGTCTTCGATGGTGGACCTGGGGTCGGTGGCGACGTCGAGACACGATCATGGCCGCCCGTGACCGGTTCCAGCAGGACATTCTCGATATCAAGAAGCAGGCACCGAAGTAAGAAGAGATTGAGAGGATCGACGCGAGTGAACGTGGTATACGCGTGAAGTCTAGGGATATCGGCAGGGTTTCTGTCGTTGCATTGGCCGTGATCGCCGGTGGGTGGGGCTTCTCTATCGAGCGGTCCCACGCTATTCAGGCAGAGAACCGGACAGAAAAAGAAGTCAACTTGAAAGGTCAGGCCCAAGGAGGGTTGTTTAATCGGTGGACCTTCGACCAACAGAAGCCTCGTGAGGCTCCTGCCGGATTCTCAATGCTGGAATTTGGCGAGGGGCCGGCTGCGGACTGGATGATCAAGACGGACGCTGATGCGCCCTCGGTGCCTAACATTCTGGCTGTGAATGTATCGTGCCAGGCGGTGACCTGTTACCGCTTGATCGTCGCCGACGGGTTTCAGTACGAATATCCAGATGTGTCGGTCAGGATGCGATTTTCCGTCGATGCTGCGACGGGAGTGGGCGGAGTGGTATTTGGAGTGAAGGATGCCACGCATTTCTATGCGGCGGTGGTCGATGTGTCGACGAAGACATTGGAAGTGAGCCGGGTGGTGGATGGAAAGGAGACGAGCCTCGGGCGGTCGTCCATTATACCCAAAGCGGTCCCCTGGCATACGCTACGGATCCAGCGGAACACCATTGTCAGTAAGGACTTTATCGAAACCTTCTTTGACGGACAGCTTGCTGTGACAGTTGAAGATCAGTCTCTAGCAATCGGTCAAGTCGGGCTTCTGGTTAGGGGAAAGACAGCGATGGATTTCGATAGCTTGCACGCCATTCCGCTTTTTTCTCAGCGCCCGCTTTCTGCCCCCGCGGCCTATTAGATTTAGATAGAGCGCGGCCCACAAGTGATTCCGTCATTGCTTGCATTTGAAGGGGCTAAAGAGTAGAGTACCTCTCGTGTGTCATCGCGAAAGGCCTGGTGGTGATACCATGGAGAGAGACAAGGCCTAAGTCAGATGTTGTTTTGGTTCTGCACGGGAATTTGATCGGAAGCCAGCCTTGAGCCGCCATGGTGTTTGCATCTTCGGCCCATCCCTTCCTCACTTTGTTCTCGAGTCCAAGACAACACATATTCTCAAAGGAGGAGCCCAATGGGTTCGAAGATCTATGTCGGTGGTTTGCCGTATTCTACAACTGAGCAGCAGCTGAGTGATTTGTTTGCTGTTCATGGAGCGGTGACATCATCTAGGATTATCACAGATAAGTTTACCGGCCAGTCCCGCGGGTTTGGGTTCGTGGAGATGTCCTCGGATTCAGAAGCGCAGGCGGCGATTACTGCGTTGAACGGCACTGAGTTGGGCGGTCGCACATTGACCGTCAACGAAGCGCGCCCGCAGGAGCCACGTACCGGTGGTGGAGGCGGCGGTCGCGGTGGCCGTGGTGGTGGAGGCGATCGGTACTAAGCTGTAACAAGTGTTTTACACGTCGGGGCTGCCTATCCGGCAGCCCCGCTATTTCCTTCCTAGAATTGCCCATCAACTCGATGCGTTTCTCGGCCCTCTGACCGGGCCGGATCATGCGCAGTCCCAGGAAGTGTGCCTATACAAGGAGTTTTATGTCTACGTTTGTTGAGATGAATTTGCCCCAGTCCCTTGTCCAGTGCCTGACACAGGCGGGCTTGACGACACCTACGCCGGTGCAACAGGCAGCCATTCCAGTGGTGCTGAAAGGCCGGGACATTATGGCGCAAGCCAAGACCGGGAGCGGGAAAACACTGGCGTTTTTATTGCCGATTATCGATCAGGTCATGCGAGGAGAGGCTTCTGCGCCCGCGTCTGGCCCCTATGCCAAGTCCGGACCACGGCAGGCTTCCGGACCGAAGTTTTTGATATTGGCGCCCACACGGGAATTGGCGCTTCAGATTGAAATGGAGCTACGCAAGTATGCTCCGATGTCCGTGACATCCTTATCAGTGTACGGCGGGACGCCGATTGAGCGGCACTACCGCGCGCTGCAACGACCGCCGTTGGTGGTGGTCGGTACGCCAGGACGGTTGCTTGACTTGGCCGGCTCCGGCCACTTGAAGTTGGGCGGCGTGACGTTTCTTGTGATGGATGAGGCCGATCAGATGTTGGATCGTGGGTTCCTGCGGGACATTCAACGAATTATTCGTCTTCTCCCGGCTGAGCGGCAGACATTGCTGTTCTCCGCGACGTTTTCGGGGGACATTCAGACGCTTGCGCAAACCATGCAGCGCGATCCCGCTCGCATCTCTGTCGACCCTGGGATCAGCACTCCGACCACGATCGTGCATGCCTACTATGTCGTACCGGGGGATCATGCGCGTACGCAACTTGTCCATACGTTGCTGCAGACCGTTAGGGGTAATGAACGGTCGATGGTGTTCTGTGATCAAAAGTATAAGGTGCGACGCTTGGCGGCCCATTTGGGTGGAGAACCGGCTTCGGTTGGTGCATTGACCGGCAATCACAGCCAAGCGCAGCGGGAACGAACGCTCGGCGCCTTTCGGGCCGGCCGACTCCGTTCGCTCGTGGCGACTGATGTGGCTGCCAGAGGCCTCGACATTCAGGATGTGGCTCAGGTGATTCACTATGAGTTGCCGGCCAATCCAAATTCCTACGTTCATCGGACGGGGCGAACGGGCCGGGCGGAAAAGGAAGGCGCGACGTACCTAATTCTGTCTCAGTCAGAAGAGCGAGAATATCTTCGAATGGTGAGACAATTGCGAATCGAGACGAAAAAACTCGCGCTTCCTGTACTTGTCGCTCTCCCGCCTCCAGCCCCTATACCGGCCAGCGAAGAACGCCTTCGCCACCATCGGCCCCGCCGAAGTGCTGAACCATCTGCTCGACGATCCCGTGAGGGTGAAAGCCGAGGATCGGTTCATAGGCCTGAAGCCTCCATCGGTCGGTCTCGGTACTCGCGATATTAAAAGACGCTGATGCCACCGGCCCCTTTCCAGGGCCGGTGGCGGTTCGTCTGTCTGTCAGAGTTCGACCGTCGCCTTCTGTTGCGCGCACGGTTGTTTCCGATGGTAAGATAACGGCCGAAAGGTCGTCCCATGCCTCTGTTTCAACTCGAAGCTCCATTCAAGCCCTGCGGCGATCAAGGCCAGGCCATCGACAAGTTGGTGGCGGGAATTGTGGCCGGTCGAAAGCACCAAGCGTTGCTCGGTGTCACCGGCTCCGGCAAGACCTTCACCATGGCCAATGTCGTTGCGCAGGTTCAGAAGCCTACATTGGTGTTGGTCCATAACAAGACGCTGGCCGGTCAGCTCTACCAAGAGTTCAAGCAGTTTTTCCCCCACAACGCGGTGGAGTATTTCGTCAGCTACTACGATTATTATCAGCCGGAAGCCTATATCCCCCAAAGCAACACGTACATTGCCAAGGACGCATCCGTCAACGACGCGATCGATCAGATGCGGCATGCCGCCACAACGGCGCTGCTCCAACGGAACGACGTGCTGATCGTCTCATCGGTGTCCTGTATTTACGGCCTGGGATCGCCGGAGGTCTATCACGAGATGGTGATATTTCTCGAAGAGGGGATGGAAATCAGGCGGGAAAAGATTCTGGCAAAACTCGTCGAAATTCAATATGCGCGCAACGACATGGATTTTCACCGAGGCACCTTTCGCGCCCGCGGCGACGTCATCGAAATTTTTCCGGCTTCGAATGACGCGGTGTCTGTGCGGATCGAGTTGTTCGGTGACGTGGTCGATGCGATTCACGAAATCGATCCGCTCACAGGGAAGTCGCTCGGGAAGCTGCCGAAAGTCGCGATCTATCCGAACACGCACTATCTCATCGCGCCGGATCGATATGAGCGGGCGATTACGGGCATCGAAGAAGAACTGGACGAACGCGTCGCCTATTTCAAGAAGCAGAATCAACTCGTGGAAGCCCAACGGATCGCGCAGCGCACCAAGTTCGACCTTGAAATGATTCGGGCGATGGGATATTGCCATGGTATAGAGAATTACTCACGGCACCTCAGTGGCCGCGCAGCCGGTGAGCAGCCTCCGACGTTGCTCGACTACTTCCCCAAAGATTTTCTGCTGATCGTCGACGAATCCCATGCGACGATTCCCCAAGTGGGCGGGATGTACGAGGGCGACTATTCGCGGAAGCGCACGTTGGTCGAGTACGGATTCCGGTTGCCTTCGGCGATCGATAACAGGCCGCTCAAATTCGCGGAATTCGAGCGTTGTCTCAATCAAGCCGTGTATGTTTCCGCGACGCCGGGCTCTTATGAGTTGGGACATGCGGACGGAGAGATCGTCGAACAGATTCTTCGCCCGACCGGCCTGATGGATCCGGTCATCGAGGTGCGTCCGGCCAAGGGACAGGTGGATCACCTCCTTGCCGAAGTGCGGACAGAAACGGCGCATGGTGGACGCGTGCTGATCACGACCTTGACCAAACGTATGGCGGAAGATTTAAGCGAGTACTACCATGATCTCGGCATCAAGGTGCGGTATCTGCATTCCGACATTAAGACGTTGGAGCGGGCTGAGATCATACAAGATCTCCGGCGTGGGGTGTTCGACGTGCTGGTGGGGATCAACCTCCTGCGAGAAGGGCTTGATCTTCCAGAGGTCACTCTGGTGGCGATTCTCGACGCGGATAAAGAAGGGTATCTTCGATCTTATCGCGCGTTGATCCAGACGGCAGGTCGGGCAGCGAGGAATGTGCGAGGCCATGTAATTCTGTACGGTGATGCCGTCACCGACTCAATGCAAATGGCGCTCGCCGAGACCGGGCGCCGGCGTGCGATTCAGGCTGACTACAATGCCAAGCACGGTATCGTGCCGACGAGTATCAGAAAGGACGTCCTGGCACTCGAATATCCCACGGCGGAGATCGACCCTATT
>DATENE010000142.1:0-4514 GCA_035275205.1 Nitrospiraceae bacterium | reverse complement strand
TCCCTGAGTAATCCAGCGACGGAACGAGGTCGAACTTGGCGATCATGAGCTGAGCCCGAAACTCTTCGATGTTGGCCGCGGCGATCTGCAGATCCAGGTTCTCCTCAACCGCCATACGAACTAATCGCTGAAGCTCCGGATCCTTCAGCAGCTCCCACCAAGGTAGATTGGCAATGGACTCTGCGGTTGCAGCAGTCACTTTCCAGGATTCTGCCTTCGGGGTTTCAGGGCGGGTGTAGTCGGGGCCCATCTTACACGCGGTCAGCAAAAACGCCACACTTGTGAGCACTACCATTATATATAGGCGAGCATTCACAGACCATGCTGCGTGGAGCGCGAGACATGCGCGAAGCGCGCGATGCGTAAGATACCCTCCTAGCTTCCGGGCTTCTTGGACGTCTCGCGTTTCACGCCTTTCACGCCCGTCTCGCCCATAGTTCATCTCAGGGCCCTCCTCCGTTGCTTCCGCCGTCAGGTATGGTTGTCAGCGGCAGTGCTTGTCGTGGAGTCGGATGTGAAAATTCCCCATCGCCGGTTTTCCTGGAACTGCCTGGTGCGGACCCATCCGGTGCGGTACTCGTTGTACCGCGTAGTGAACTCCGGACCGTGGAAGGTTTCCATCGTCACCAGCGCGGTCAGCGGGACCATATCGCTGTTGGCGTTTCGCACATAAAATTGTCCGACGTTTTCTGCTTGGGTGCGGAACTCTCCCTCAGCCTGCACATCGTCCTGCCAAACACGCCCAAAGCGGTCGAAGAAGTTCACCATCACCCTGCCCATGAAAGACTGGAGCGTCTGATAGACATCGGGGAGATTCACTCCCTGTTTCAGCACTTTGTCGCGATCCACTCTGGTAAGTTTTCTACCACCTTCACTTGAAGTATAGGGGTGGCGCAAAAGCGGTTTCGTCTTTGCAGTGAACAAGAAGGAGGGCAACAAGCTCAATGCCAAGACCAGCGCCGCCTTCGGGCAGCCAAGCAATCTTTTGTGCTTGCCCATTTAAGCCTCTGTACGGGGAGAAGCTACATGATAACGCTGTCAGATTGCAATGAAGCGAGGATGGCTGGTTGGCGGGAGCTCCGCCCCTGCAAAGCGAGAAATGCGCGCTGTGTGCGACTTGCGTGATCGGTATGTCCTAGCCCTGCCTGTCGCCATTTTCTCGATTTCAGAAGACTTCCGGGACAAAGGTTCTCTCTTTCAAGGTTGCGCAATCGTCATACCTACCCTTGTTCGACCGGCGAGGAATCTTTACGTGTTGACGTGGTAGCTTCTTGTGAGGAATCAGCGACAGCAAATGGGTAATGCAGTTCAATCGCGCGCGTTTCTTGTCATCCGACCGCACGATGTACCACGGCGCATGTTTCGAGTCCGTCGCGTCCAGCATCCTGTCGCGTGCGCGGGAGTAGTCGTACCACCTCTTGCGTGACGGCAGGTCCATGGGACTGAGCTTCCACTGGCGCAACGGATCCTCAACGCGGGCTTCGAACCGCCGCTCCTGCTCATCGTTGCTCACTTCGAGCCAGTACTTGATCAGGAGGATCCCGGACCTCGTAACATAACCTTCGACTGTAGGGCAGAGTTCAAGGAAGCTTTCGTACTGTTCCTTGGTGCAAAAACCCATGACATGTTCGACCCCGGCACGGTTGTACCAACTACGGTCCAAGATGACAATTTCTCCTGCCGCTGGGAAGTGTGCCATGTAACGCTGCATATACATCTGAGTCTTCTCGCGGTCGGTGGGCGCCGGGAGCGCCACGACGCGGAACACGCGAGGACTCACGCGCTCGGTAATGGCGCGAATGGTGCCGCCTTTCCCGGCGCCGTCTCGACCCTCGAATACCACCATGATGCGGAGCCCTTTGTGTTTCACCCAGGCCTGAAGGTGGCAGAGCTCAGCCTGGAGCTTGCGTAACTCCTTCTCGTATTCTTTCCGCTTCAGTTTTGACGTATCGTCGTCTTTCTGTCGTTTGTCTTTTGCCATCATCTTCCCCCTCTATGCACGTATCAAAGCAGCGGACTGAATACCCAGCGTATCAAGATGTCATCTCCATCGCTCATCCTGACTCCTCTGCAGAATCAGCGAACAGCACGACCACCGAGTGCGCTTCGGCGCGGTAGGTGTCCCCGGAAATCGAAGGAGCTGTGTGCCATGGAACAATGTCCAAGGGCGAGTCGAGCGCTGTGTCGATCCACCGCCGCCAGGCATTATCGCTGCCATTGTTCAGCGGGGGCAATTCGAAATGCAGCAGCTCCCGATATGCGTTGAGGATCAGGTAAAAAAAGATACGATCCTTGCGCACCTCGCCGCTGAACGCCACGCTGTGCGAATGCGGGCTCCAGTCCGGTTGTCCGAGCTTGACACCGTGCCAGGCTTTATTTGCCTGCCCGATTAACTGGGTCAGGCTCATGCGTTGACGCTCATGCTCCACGCCCCGCATGGTTCGCCGCTCGTTGAGCAGCGTGACAAACCGGTGCACGCCGGCATGCGTGGCGAGCAGTGTCCAGTCAAACCAATTGGTCTCGTCATCATGGCAGTAGGCATTGTTGTTGCCCTGCTGGGTGCGCCTGACTTCATCGCCCATCAGGATCATAGGCAGCCCTACGGACAGTATGGTGACGGTAAGAAAGTTTTTCACCTGCCGGTTCCGAAGCTTTTCCACCGCCGGATCATTCGTGGCGCCCTCAATGCCGCAGTTCCAGCTTCGGTTGTCGTCGGTTCCGTCCCGATTGTTTTCGCCGTTCTGCTCGTTGTGCTTGTGGTCATAGGAGACAAGATCGTTCAACGTGAATCCGTCGTGACAGGTCACGAAGTTGACGCTCTGTTCAGGCTCGCGCTGCTTATGTCCATAGAGCTCCGGGCTGCCGACCAGACGATCGGCAAAACGCGCAACCGTGCCATTCTCACCGCGGAAGAAACTGCGGGCATCGTCGCGAAACCGCCCGTTCCACTCTTTCCAACTGTCTCCCACGAAGCTGCCCACCTGGTAGAGCCCGGCCGCGTCCCATGCTTCGGCAATGAACTTCACGCCCGCCAACGTCGGGTCTGACTCGATATCCCACAGCACCGGCGGATTCGTCATCACCTTGCCGGACTCGTCCCGAGCGAGGATTGATGCGAGATCGAACCGGAACCCGTCAACATGCATCTCCTCCACCCAATAGTGGAGGCTGTCCACAATCATGCGGCGGACGATGGGCTGGTTGGCATTCAGCGTATTGCCCGTGCCGGTGTAATTGGCATACCGGGCGCGGGCCTGTTCAAGTATGTAGTACGTCCTGTTGTCCAGACCGCGGAAGCTCAGCGTCGGCCCGAGGTGATCGACTTCCGTCGTATGGTTGAACACGACATCGAGAATGACCTCGATACCGGCCCGGTGCAGCGCCTTGACCATATCCCGGAATTCGTCCACCGGGCCGAGCGGATCTTGACGCGAGCTGTAGGCCTGGTGAGGTGCAAAGAACGAGACCGGGGCATAGCCCCAGTAATTGACTTTTCCCGGCGGGCAGTCCTGAGCATCGAATTGGAACACCGGCAGCAGTTCGACGGCCGTGATGCCGAGCTGCTGCAGGTAGGGAATTTTCTCGATCAGACCGGCATAGGTGCCGCGGGCGTTTTCAGTGACGCCGGAACTGGCATGGCGGGTGAATCCGCGCACGTGCATCTCATAGACGATGGTCTGAGCGGAGGGACGTTTCAGCGGCGCATCACCTTCCCAATCGTACGTCGACGGGTCCACCACCACACTCTTCATTGCCGTTGCTGTATTGTCTCCTTCCCGCCTCGCCGCATCGCGGCTGTAGCCTGCCGGCACAACCACGCCGCGGCCGTATGGGTCGAGTAATATTTTGGTTGAATCAAAGCGCAACCCCTTGGCAGGATCACAGGCACCTTGAGCGCGATAGCCGTATAGCTGTCCCGGCCTCACATCCGGTACGAACACGTGCCAATAGTGGTAGGTGCGGTTGGATGCCGGATCGAGGCCGATCACGCGACCAGGCTTTGCGTCATCCGGCCTGTCGAAGAAAAGCAACTCTACGCCTGTCGCGTCACGGGAGAACAAACTGAAATTAACGCCGCCATGACAGACGGTCGCGCCGAGAGGAGCGCTGTTTCCTATCATCTGCAGGCTCGGCCTCACTGTCGTCCCTCCAAATACGGGTCCACTTCCATTTGTGAGTAGTCGAGCCGCTCATCATCGACTACCTCGCTTGTCTCAGTTGCTGCATGGCGGCTTCGACAATACGATCCTTCGTGAAGACAAACTCTTTCTGCAAGACCTCAGTGAAGCCGACGCCCCGAACGTCGTCATACCGACGATGGTGCCAGTTGGGCCACGTAGTGCGTCCACCAGAACGTTGTCGGCGGAACAATGTATCAGCCAGGCAAGCGAAACCGGCGGTATCGCCGAATCATCGCATTGGTCGAGCTATCGTGCCGGAGATCGGGGTCCGTCCCGCTCGTCAATTCCGGCGTGATCCGTTTAGCCAGCACTTTGCCCAGCTCCACGCCCCAC
>DATENE010000141.1:0-4805 GCA_035275205.1 Nitrospiraceae bacterium | reverse complement strand
AGCTCTCCTTCGGGCGCACAACTCTCACTTCATTTCTTGGGTAAAGCTAGGGGATAAGAAACTTCGCTCCCACAGCATACCGAATTTATTCAAATGTTTCAAGTGAACCCCCGCAGTGTATACTGACAGGGTTCTTCCGTCTCACTGCCAGTGGGGTGCAGATGCCAGACATGTCTTCCACTCTCGAACCCACCGTATACCGTATTGGTGAACAACTTGCCCGTCTCTCTGCAGGTCGGACACCGACTCTTTTCGAGCGCCGCTGGTGGTCGCAATCGGCTCTTAACATGGCCATGCAGGACAGCGGCTTCAAGACAAAGCTGTTTCGATTCATCGATGTTCTGCCATCGATCACAGACGATGAGGAAGTGGTTGCGCTGGCTCGCGAGTATTTGGGCGATGGAGGCATACCGATCTTCGGCGGTCAATGGGGGCTCAACATTCTTTCTGCCACCAGCTTGGGGGCTCGGCTTAGCGGCAAGGCGATCAGAAGTCAGGTCGAGCATATGGCACGCAGCTTCATCGCCGGTGCAACAGTCGAAGAGGCGGCGCCGCAGTTGACCGATCTTTGGCAGCAAGGGCGAGCGTGGTCGGTAGACTTGCTGGGTGAGGCCACCATCAGCGATCGTGAGGCCGATCGGTACCGCGATCGTTGCGTAGAAGCCCTGAGCCTGCTCGGACGCGAATCAGCTTCGTGGCCATCCGCTCCACGCCTGGAGCACGACCATCTCGGGCCGATACCGAGAGTCCAACTCTCCATCAAAATCTCCGCACTCTCCCCTCATCTCGACCCGATCGATCCGGAAGGAAGCTACCGTTCGGTGGCGGCGCGGCTTCGGCCCATCCTCGATTTGGCGATGCGCCTCCCCGCTTCGCTAATTTTCGATATGGAACAAGCCGATACGAAAACCTTGCTGGTGGAGATATTCACCAGACTCTTTGCGGAGGCCTCCTATAAGGATTATCCCCATGCGGGGCTCGCGGTGCAGGCCTACCATCGGGAGACAGCACGAGATATCGAGGAGCTTCTGACCTGGGTTCGCCGGCGTGGGACACCCATTACTATTCGATTGGTGAAGGGAGCGTACTGGGATTCGGACACGATCCGCTATCGGCAACGAGGCTGGGTTGTTCCTCTGTTTGAGCACAAGGCGGAGACGGATGCCAATTATGAAGCGCTCACGCGGCAGATTTTATCTCAAACATCTCTGATACGGCCGGCATTTGGGACGCACAATCTCCGTACGCTGGCGCATATCGAGGCGGTTGCAGAGTCGCTCGGGCTCTCGCCAGAGACCTGGGAATATCAGATGATCTTTGGGATGGCCGAGCCTTTTCAGCATGCCGTGACGCAGTATGGGCGTCGATTGCGGCTCTATACCCCGGTGGGCGATCTGCTTCCAGGCATGGCCTATCTCGTACGGCGGTTATTGGAAAATACCTCGAACGAATCATTCCTACGCAAGGAGTATGTGGAGTCTCACCCGTTGCGTACGTTGTTGGCTCCGCCAGTTCTTGAAGGGCTGAGTCAAAAGCCGTCACTCGTCTCTCAGCCGGCTGCTATGCAAGAGTTTCGAAATGAGCCGCAGCGGGATTTTTCGCAGGCCGACAGCCGTGTGGCGATGCAGCAGGCCTTAGCGACTGTGCGGTCACAACTGGGTCGTCATTGGGCTTGGTCGTCAGAGGGACTGCGCCTGACGGGGCCTCCCATTGAGTCCCGCAACCCCGGACGTCCGGATGAAGTCGTGGGCCGGTTGTCCAGCGCGAGTTCGGAAGATGTCGAACAGGCGGTGCGCCGGGCGGTTCAGGCATGGAAATCCTGGCGTGACACCACACCGGAACAGCGTGTGGACATCATGCGTACTGCCGCTTCACTCATGCGGCAACGGCGCGATGAATTGGCAGCATGGGAGATCATGGAATGTGGGAAGCCGTGGCGGGAGGCGGATGCGGATCTCGCGGAGGCGATCGACTTTCTGGAGTTTTATGCGGCAGATTGGCGCAGGCTTGCGCTCCCAAGGAGATTAGGACAGGCGCCGGGTGAACTGAACCAGCGCCTCTATAGCCCTCGCGGGGTGACGGCAGTCATCGCTCCATGGAATTTTCCGCTGGCGATTCCCACCGGTATGGTGTCAGCGGCGCTCGTAACCGGAAACCCCGTGATCTTCAAACCTTCCGAGCGGTCACCAATGATGGGGTACTGGCTCACCGAGATTCTGCGGGAGGCAGGTGTGCCTGAAGGGGTACTCTGCTGTTTGCCGGGTGGACCCGACATCGGACGGGCGTTGGTGTGCCATCCCGATATTGCCACAATTGCCTTTACCGGTTCGAAAGATGTGGGTCTTGGCATGCTGAAAGATGCCGGTACTCCTATGCCGGGACAACACCTGGTCAAACGGGTGCTGGCGGAGATGGGAGGGAAAAATGCGATCATTGTCGATGAGACAGCGGATCTCGATGATGCGATCACCGGGGTGGTCTCATCGTTCACTGGCTATGCGGGGCAGAAATGCTCCGCTTGCTCTCGGGCAATCGTGCACACGGCGATCTATGATAGTTTTCTGGAGCGTCTCAAAGAGGCTGTGCTGAGTCTGAGGGTTGAGAATCCTGAAGAGCCTGGCACACAGGTCGGGCCGGTGATCGATCGTCGAGCGCAATCCAAGATTCAGGACTATATCGAGATTGGAAAGAAGGAAGCTCGTTTGTTGGTAGAAGGAACTGTGACTGGTCCAGGCTGGTACGTCGGGCCGACGGTTTTTGCGGATGTGGCGCCGACGCATCGAATAGCTCAGGAGGAAATCTTTGGGCCGATCCTTTCAGTGATGAAAGCCGCTTCCTTTAAAGAAGCGCTGACCCTGGCGAATTCGACGGCCTACGCGCTCACCGGCGGGGTCTATTCGCGAAGCCCGAACAATCTGGAGCTGGCCCGCCGGCAATTCGATGTCGGAAATCTCTATCTGAATCGTCCAATCACAGGCGCGTTAGTGGGCCGTCAGCCGTTTGGAGGGCATCGACTCTCCGGAGTCGGAGCGAAGGCCGGAGGTGAAGAGTACCTGACGCAATTCATGGTCACCCGTGTTGTCAGCGAGCAGACCCTCCGTCGAGGATTCGCGCCGCCCGAGTGAAGCCTTTGGTGGTTTAATCTCGTATGATTCCAGTTCTTCTATGATATCCGTGACCACGCCCCGGTCTTCCAACCGTGAGAGTTCCTGCCGCTCGACATACTTGACCAAGCCCACGCCTTTCGCAAACCAGGCGGTCATTACATCAGTCCCGACGGCTGTCTTCTTCGTGGCGGAGAGATGAATCTGCATGTGCATACGGGCTTCTACCTTCACGGCATCCTTGAATGTACCGGCCGGCACGGTAACCGATTCCAGTCCCAGCACTGTGGCATCGCCCTGCGCATCGGCTTTTTCGTCGATGCCGTCTCGATCCAAATCAGTGCCAAAGTCCAGGCCCTTGCGGTTGAATTGCGGGAAGGACGATGAGGACATCATTGGAAAACGTATGATTTGATAGGGCACAAGTTGTCGTTCAAAGGGCGTACCAGGTTCCGAGCCGTAATAGACGATGCCGACGCTGTCGCGGCGATAGAAACTATCCGAAGAGCCATGGTTCCCTGGATTGGTATCGTGATAAATGGTGACCGTCGTTCCCTTAATGGGTTTCGTGCCGGTGACCGAGGACACGTTGGAGAAAAATTTATGCTCGATCGTTTGCAGAGGCCCTTCAGTAATCTGGCCGCGATAGTGCCATGTATTCCCGACCTGATCGGGGAAATAGTCAGCGGATTGGGCAATGACACTGGGATCTTCCGCAGCGAGGAGCGCTGACCAGGGAACACAGCCAAGCAGCAGAGCCGTGCCCACAATGACAACTCGTCGGTATCCTGATTTCTTCAGCGGCATGCGCAGGACCTCCACTGGTTAGCGATGCGATGACCGTACCATAGGAATCCTGGAGGCGGCAAGGGAAGGGGACGTTCAAACCAGCAGGCTTGCGTTCCCCCGATATCCCACACATAATTGAACCCGTATTTTGTTTGTCTGGTTTGTCCTCTTTAATTGGTTGAACCAGACCAACCAGATGAACCAAATCAACCAAACAAACCAAATGAGCCAAATCAACCAGAAACGTGCGGTGCTTGTGACTGGTGCGTCTGGAGGAATTGGTCGAGCCATCAGCCTGGCCTTTGCGGGTGCCGGCTGGTCTGTCGGGGTCCATTACTATCGAAACAAGGTAGCGGCCGACGGCACACTCACCCAAGTGGTGGCCGCCGGTGGAATTGGGGCGCTTTACGAAGCCGATATTCGCGAGTCGCATGCAGTGCAACAGATGGTGGAAGCCGCTTGCCGACGGACGCCTGTGCCGTCGGTGTTTGTGTGCAATGTGGGAATCGGAGGGAGCCATCTTCTGCTTCGACAACGTGCAGAAGATTGGGCGGAGGTATTGGCCACGAATCTGACGGGAACCTTTCACTGCCTCCGCGCCATGGCTCCTCCCCTCCTCGCTCGCGGTGGCGGGTCGATTATCGTGATTGGATCGCATGCCGGATTCCATGGCTCCATGGGGCAAGCCGCCTACGCGGCGTCAAAGGCCGGTCTCATTGGCCTGGTGCAGACTGCAGCCCAAGAATGGGGATCAGGTAATGTTCGTGTGAATCTCCTTTTGCCTGGCTGGCAGAAGACGGGGCTTTCTGAAGAGGCCATCCAGGTAGGTGACAATTGGAGCGGTCATGCGTTGGGCCGGCCACCATCACGAGAGGAAGTAGCCAAGACGGTATTGCATCTGGCGCAACTGAA
>DATENE010000140.1:0-4194 GCA_035275205.1 Nitrospiraceae bacterium | reverse complement strand
GCTTGAACGCGAATATCTCAAGGTGCGGCGCGCACCCGGTGAGGAATTGATGGTGAGCGTCGAAGGCTCCGTGAAGTTGTTGCCGCCAATGGAAGGTACGGGCCGGCGGCCAACACTGGTCGTGAACCGTTTCATCGGCGTGTGGCCGGGTGAGACCTGTGGCGCGCGCTTTGCCACCTCTGACCTCCAAAACACCTACTGGAAGCTCACAGCTCTCAACGGTAAGCCTGTTTCTGTTGCTGAACAGCAACGTGAGCCGAGTCTCGTCCTCCATTCGGAAAATTTGCGCGTTACCGGGTCTGGTGGCTGCAATCGTCTACTGGGTAGCTATGAAGTCAGTGGAAACGACGTGCATTTCAGCCAACTTGCAGGAACCATGATGGCGTGTCCGGAAGGCATGGACACAGAGAAGGAGTTCCTCGCTACATTACGGCAAGTGAGTCGTTGGCGTATCGCCGGGGAGCACCTCGAATTCTACGACGCAGGCGGAAACGTGCTGGGCCGATTCGAAGCGCGAGCACTGCGGTAAAAGCGTGTCCTCTTTCTATTGATAACCAGTGATGAGCCCGGACGGCTGTGAGCGAGATGGGAGATGGCGACCATGTTTCGGCGCGAAGGGTAATAGCCATCCTATGATAGACAGCATAGGGAAGAGTGATGTAGAAAGGGCGCTCGCCGAACACAGAAATGCTATTCACCGTCGGTGACGACAAAGAGGAGATCATGATGAAGGAATGGCTTCGCGCTGCCTGCTTTGGAATGTTGGTGGGGGTATTCGCCGGGTCTTTCGGATGCGCGCCGATGGAACCGGTGCCGCCTCCCCCGTCAACCCCGGTTTCCGTGTCGGCATTCACAAGTGTTGCGGGGAAGTGGGCCGGAATCTTGAAGGCGACACCTCGATTACGACATGATGACTGGGTGACAGTGATCATCCACGATGATGGGGCGTACCAATTTAAGAGTGTTCGGACGATCGGCATCATGCAGGGGCAGGGAACATTCACGCTCGCCGACGGGAAGCTCAGATCGGAGACCGAGCACGGACGGATCGTGGGCACGCTCTATGAAGAGGGCGGAAGGCGGATGCTGAAGGTCGAGGGGGCGACAAAAGAGGGCACGGAATACTCGGCTGATTTGGAACCAACGAAGTAACATGATCGTGAGCAAGGAAAATCCCGCGATGGCAATGCCTCCCTTTGGTGGATGGCAAGACTCTGACCCTGTTTGCTGATTAAGGGCCGACTTGACAGTGCAACACTCCCCTGGCGTACCTTTTCATGAAAACTAGATCGACTGGTCAGGTGTGAACATGCTCATCACAACCACAACAGGAGGAAAAGGCAATGCGATTCGTTAAAGTAAAGGATGAGGAACGTGCAGGCGACGTTGCGATCAATCTCGACCTGGTGCGAGAAGCTCATTTTGGGGGAGGCCTGCTACACATCTATTTTGAGCGGGGTGCCTCGTCACAGGATGATGTGACGTTTACAGGCGAGAACGCACAGAGACTCTGGGCTGCGATGGGGTAGCGCAGATGAGGGGCCCTTGTCTACGCACTCCAAGATCGATTGGGAACCTGCTATATTGTTCGCTCACCTATTTCGAGGTCACCCATGGACATGTTGATGATCGTGTTTCGCACGTCACTCAATGAACGTGTGCATGAGATATTACGATTGTGCGGAGTTATGGCCTACACCGAATTCCCACAGGCGACTGGGACTGGACAATCGGGAACAACGGAAGGGGTCTCGTTTTATGCCGGAGGAAACAGCGTGATCATGGCCTCCCTCGAACCAGTTCAACGAGATAAAGTTGCCGGCGCGATTAAGGCCTGGTGCGCAGAGGCGCAGCACTCAGGATGGGTCAAGCCAGCTATTCGGGTATTTTCCTGGCCTTGCACACAGATTACTTAGCAGGATGCTGAAAAGGCCCGTCAACAGAAGAATGCTACTATTTGGTTTATGTGGTTTGTCTCATTTGTTTGGTTAAACCAGACAGACCAGATAAACAAAACAACCCAGTTTCAGCATCCTGCTGAGACTTGTTGTAGAATTCCTCTATAAGAACTCGCCATCATTCCCGAGGCTCGCATGGCACGGCGCACGCAGGCTCAGCTCCAACAGAGCTATCGAGAGCAAGCGCTCAAAATGTTTCCGTGGATCTGTGCGCACTGCGGACGCGAATTTGACGGCAAGAAGCTGAGCCAACTCACGGTTCATCACAAGGACCACAATCACGATAACAATCCACCCGACGGGAGCAACTGGGAGTTGCTCTGTCTCTATTGTCACGACAACGAGCACCAGCGGAATCAGGTGCCGGACCCATCCGGTGAGGCGCCGCCCAGCCGTGCGCCAGAGCAACCGTCAACTTTTACCCCCTTTGCCCAGCTTGCAGACTTGCTCAAACGGAAGACCTAAAAGGGGGTGTGACCCTCGACAGGCGGTCCTAGACTACGATGTCTGCAAGGGATACACCGAGTGCCGGGAACCTTGCCGCGAGACTAGCTTTCTCAACTGCGCGTCGAGTGAAATCTCGTTCTGAATTTGATGGACGGCTTCGGATAAGGCTCGATTGAGGCGGGCACCTGGAGGGACGTCGTTTGTGGGATTGAAGGTCTCTGTGAAGGTGGATTTTCCTATGTATGTACCGAGAACCTCGCCATTCGGTTTCAAGACGAAGAGGGTCAGACGGGCCTCCCCGCTGCTGACGTGTGTTTTCATTCTCAGCAGTTGCGCAATGATTCCGACGTAGGGAATGGCGTCTGGAATCTGGGCCCAGAGCTGAGGCCTATACTCTTCATGCAAGGCAGTGATCCGCCCGGACAGAATCACGTCAGGGTGTGGATCAAATCTGGTTACACGTGAAAACAGCCCTGCAGCATCGAGTTCTTTCAGGAGCTCGTTCTCGACTTGGCGGGTGAGCTCACTGGGGTCGATCCTTTTCATCTTGGGCGCGTCGACGCCGAAGGTTTCCTTTCCCGACAACAAGGGGTATGCCGTGTAAAGATCATGGAACTCAGCTATGGCATCAATGATCGGCCCAGTCTGTGTGAGCGTGATGGCCGGAACGTACTTCGAGCCCCCACAGCCGGTGGTGAGGATGACCAACATGAAGCTGATAGTGAAAACTATGCGTGTCATTGATCAGTATTCTCAGACATGTTTGATCTGGTTACCCCAGTGTCATATTTTGGCAAGATGTGACGATATGACTACTGGGTGAGACCCTGGCAGGGAATCATGCGCGAATGGGATTGAGAAAGTACGTGCGAAGCTATACGATATCGATCTGCGAACTTCGGCCATCAGATCATGCCAGTTGCAGTACGATCATGAGTCTTTCCCATCCCCGCGATCCGTTGCACGGAATTACGCTGGAAACCATCATCAAGGAACTGGTTGAGCGGTATGGTTGGGCCGAGATGGGGCGTCGCATTCCGATCCGCTGTTTTCTCCATGACCCCAGCGTGAAATCCAGTCTCACGTTCCTTCGGAAAACACCCTGGGCGCGGGAGCGAGTCGAAGGATGGTACATCGCGTATCACGACAAGTGAGCGAGGACTGTCGGCTTCATCCAACTGAATCATTCGACAATCACAGGAATCACGGCTTCATGGCTTCAAACGCCATCATTTTTAAAGCGACAATCCACATCGCCGACATGGACCGCCAGTATTATCAGAACCATGTCCTCACCCTGGCCCGTCATCCTTCTGAAACCGACGAGCGCATGATGGTGCGTCTGCTGGCCTTTGTGTTGCACGCGCATGAATCCTTGTCATTTGGCCGGGGACTGAGCGCCGAAGAGGAGCCTGCTCTCTGGCGCAAGGATTTGACGAGCGCCATTGACCTCTGGATCGAGGTAGGCCAGCCGGAGGAAAAAACCATTCATCGAGCCTGCGGTCGCGCGAAACAGGTCTGCATCTATACGTACGGCGGTCGGGGCGCCGACCAATGGTGGGAGAAAAACCTGGTCGCACTGGAGCGGTTGGATAATCTGAGCGTGATGAGTCTGCCCCTGGATGGGAGCCGCGCCTTGGCAACACTTGTGCAGCCCAGTATGCAGTTGCAATGCACCGTTCAAGAAGGACAGATTTGGATGGCGGATGGAGAGAACACTGCACACATTGAATTGACGATTTTGAAAGACGCATCAACCCCGTTTCGGCAGTGACGCGGGGATGCCATG
>DATENE010000139.1:0-11026 GCA_035275205.1 Nitrospiraceae bacterium | reverse complement strand
GAAAGGCACGAGAACGGTTGGCCACGGGGTCACACTGCACTACTTCGCCCAACATCAGGCAGACACGTTGAACCCCGAACATACCATTCTCGATTCCCTTTCCGAGGTGTCCAGCCTAGCGGAAATGAATTTTCTCCGCGGAATTGCCGGCGCATTCTTATTCACCGGTGACGATCAAAAGAAGCCGATCAAGGCACTGAGCGGCGGGGAACGCAATCGCGTCGCGCTCGCACGGATGCTCGTCGAGCCGGCCAATACTCTGTTGCTCGACGAGCCGACCAACCATCTCGACCCCGCTTCGGTCGATATGCTCACCGATGCGCTGTCGGACTTCCCGGGCACGATCATCTTTATTTCCCACGACCCTACCTTTCTGACCAGAGTCTGCACACGCGTCATTGAAATCGAAGAGGGCAAGGCCAGAAGTTTCTCCGGAGACTATGAATATTATTTGTGGAAGAAAGCGCAGGAAGTCGAATCCATCAAGGAAACGAGTGACGATTTAAAAGGTGTGAATCGTGAGAAGGAGATTGGGCCCACCAAAGCCATGGCGTCGCAAGCCCCATCCAAACCTTCAGCCGGAGATCGCCGCGATTTGAACAAGACCCAGGCCCGTCTGGAGAAGCAGGTTGCGCGAGCTGAGGCCGAGATCGCCGAATACGAAACCAAAATCAAAGCGCGCGACCTCGAGCTCGCCGACCCTGCGCTCTACAAGAATGAATCCACGAAGTGGGACGTGCTTCAAACGGAATACGACGGGTGGAAGACTGATCTAGCCCGCCTCACCGCCCGGTGGGAAACACTCTCGGCTGAACTCGAAGAGGTAAAACAGAAACTCACAGCATTCGCTTGAAAGATTGCGTGGGGAATCTTAGGGCAAGAGATCAACAGCAGGATGCTCAAAAAGACTGTCAGCAAGGCCGCAGCCGAAGAAAGCACCGGAGGCGTACCCTCTGGGGTACGTTGAGGATGCTTTCGAGGGGAGAACGACGCTGGCGGGCTTTTTCAGCATCCTGCTAGGCGGAGGATTTGACCGTTTCTTCCAAATAATAATACAGCCAGCGGTTCTTCTCTTTCGTGACCAGCTCTTCCCAAATCACGCCGATCAAAAACCCCTTCTCCCATGGCTTGACCCAGGCAACTTTCCCATCGAGCTTTTCCATCTGTTCCGCGCGATCCGAATCGAGAAAGGCCAGCGACACAGTCACCGTCTGAGCCAATGCCAACTTTTCTTTCGTGTGCAACCCTGCGCCGACTCTATTGACGTTATCCAACACGGCCGTAATCGCCTTGGCTCCGCTCTTCGGTGAAATCAGCGCCGACCCGACCAAGGTCGCCCGCACAAATTTGCGCCGTTCGTTCGTGGAAGCAATCGATACAGGCGTTTTCGAATGCTGACGTTTCATAAGCCTAAGTATAACCGATTAGAAACGTTTGTCCATCACCCAATGAGGCCCCAGTCATGTATCTTTGGGCCTGTAGTATCGACGCCCTTTGAGCGATTCCGGTAGGTGTTCCTGCCCCTTGGCCTGGGGATCGTCGTGAACATAGCGATACCCTTTCCCGTATCCAAGCCCCTTCATTAAGGAGGTAACGGCATTACGTAAGTGGAGCGGAACTCCGAGATTTCCATGGGTTTTTGCATCTTCCATCGCTTCAAGCAGCCCGACATAAGAGGCATTATCCTTGTGCCGGGTCGCGAGATAGGTCGTCCCCTGGGCTAGGTTGATTTGCGCCTCGGGGAGTCCTACAAACTGCACAGCCTGCGCGACCGCCGTCGCCACCACGAGCCCCATCGGATCGGCATTCCCCACATCTTCTGAGGCAAAAATAACCAGGCGCCGGGCAATAAATTTCGGGTCCTCCCCCCCTTCCAACATACGGGCGAGCCAGTAGAGGGCGCCGTCAGGGTCGGAATCCCGGAGGCTTTTAATATAGGCAGAGATGACGTTGTAATGCTCTTCACCGGATTTGTCGTACCGGATTGATTTTTTCATCAGCCCGGCTTCCAGCGCCGCTCCATCGATCAGGCGCGTGCCGTCAGACCCGGTTGGTTGCTGTTTCACCACAAAGTCTAATGCTGTGAGGAGTGCCCTGGCATCCCCGTTGCCATACGCAACCAGCCGCTGTCTGGCATCAGGTGACAGACGGGCATTCCACTTTCCCAACCCGATCGCAGAGTCCGAGAGTGCCCGGTTCAGAATATGCCCCAAGGCCTCATCCGAAAGAGGCTTGAGCACAATGAGCAAGGAGCGAGACAGCAGCGGTGAGATTACTTCAAATGAAGGATTCTCTGTCGTTGCCCCGACTAAGATGACCGTTCCCCGCTCGACATGAGGCAGAAAGGCATCCTGCTGTGCCTTATTGAAGCGATGAATTTCATCGACAAAGAGAATAGTCCGCTGGCCGTTGATTGCTTGGCGTTGCTCCGCTGTCTTGATAATGGCCCGCAGCTCCGGAATGCCCCCTGTGACCGCCGAGAAGGGTACGAACTGCGCTTTGGTATGGCGCGCAATGAGATGTGCCAGCGTCGTCTTGCCCGAACCGGGCGGCCCCCAGAAAATGACGGAGGAGAGTTGATCTGCCTCGATCGCACGCCGCAACGGCCGATCCGGCGCGGCGATGTCCTCTTGCCCGACAAAGTCCGCAAACGCTCGCGGCCGCAGACGTTCAGCCAACGGAGCCACAACGGAATTCTCTGCCTCGGGAACACCAAACAAACCGGGAGCCTGATCGCGTGATGTCGTCATCCAAGTCCTCAACAATGGCGTGAATTGTATACGCCGGACTTTATGATCGCAAACAGGTCCTTGACCCTCATTACCAGCCAATGTTACGAACAGCGGCGAGAGGGGACAACGTGCAGACCACAATCAACGGCATCACCATCGCCTACAGCGACCGCGGAACCGGTCTCCCCATCGTCTTTCTCCATGCCTTTCCCCTGAACAGAACCATGTGGGCGCCACAAGATGATGCCCTCTCTTCACAGTTCAGGATCATCACGATTGACCTGCGCGGGCATGGTGAGTCGGACGCGCCGCTGTGGCGCTATACGCTGGAACAATCAGCTGACGAGGTACGTGCCCTGTTGGACCATCTCACAATCCGGCAGGCTCTGTTCGTGGGGCTCTCGATGGGCGGCTATATTCTGTTTTCGTTCTATCGGAAGTACGCTGCTCGCGTGAAGGGACTGATCCTGGCGGACACCAAGGCCCAGGCAGACACAGAAGAAGGGAAAAACGGGCGATTCCAACTCGCACAGATCGCATACAAGAAAGGACCGTCTGCCATTGCAGACGTCATGATCCCAAAACTCCTCAGCCCCGCTACCGTCCAGACGAACCCCGATCTCGTCCACCAAGTGAGAGGCATGATCGAAGGGAATCAAATGAGTGGCATTGCCGGGGACTTGATGGCGATGGCCGAACGGCCAGACTCAGTCCCGCTCTTAAGCCAGATCACCTGTCCCACCCAAATCATTGTCGGTGGGCTGGACCAAGCTACCCCACCATCAGACGCCAAGCTCATGGCCGAACATATCCTCCACGCCCGCCTAGCCATCATTCCCAACGCCGCACACCTGTCGAACCTAGAACAGCCAGAAGCCTTCAATCAGATTGTCGGCTCTTTCGCCTCTGACCTCGGAAAGTGATCATGTCTGGGGGGAAGACAAAATAGAAGAGGTTACGCAGGACGTTCAAAAAGTCCATCCAGCAAGGCCGCAGCCGATGGAAGCACCGGAGGCGTAGCCTCTGGGCTACGTTGAGGATGCTTTCGAGGTGAGAACGCAGCTGGGGGACTTTTTCAACGTCCTGTTAATCGGAGTCGGCGACGCTGCCCCGTCTGATCAGCTTCAGAAACTCCTGTCTGGTTTGCGGCTGACTGCGGAAGGCTCCTAACATGGCGCTGCTGACCGCGATGGTGTTCTGCTTTTCGACGCCCCGCATCATCATGCAGAGATGTCGCGCTTCGACGACCACGCCCACTCCATGCGCATTGAGCTTCGATTTCAAGGTTTCGGCGATCTGAACGGTCAGCCGCTCTTGGACTTGCAGCCGTCTCGCAAACACGTCCACGATGCGCGGAATCTTGCTGAGCCCCACCACCTTTTTATTGGGCAAATAGCCCACATGGACTCTGCCGTAGAACGGCAGCAGGTGATGTTCGCACATGCTGAAAAAATCGATGTCCTTCACGATGACCATTTCGTCGTACTCGATCGGGAAAAGCGCGCCGTTCAGGAGCTGATCGATGTCGCGGTGATAGCCTTGGGTCATGAAGGCGAGGGCCTTGGCCACTCGCTCGGGGGTTTTGAGGAGCCCGTTCCGTCCCGGCTTTTCGCCGAGGGCAAGCAACATCTCTGCGACCAGGGATTGCAGCACATCTATATCCGCCGGTCCGCCACGACCTCTGACGTCTTCAACCTGCCGCTGACTTCGCCGCCTGACTCCCTGCTTAGCCATGCCGTCCCTCTCTCTAACCCGCATACTCGAAGTAGTTGTCGCGCGTTTCAATCAGCCCGACCTTTTCCAGTTGTCCGGCTGGGAGGCACTTCACTAACAAATCCCAGATCAACAGCACCAGATTCTCTCCCGTCGTGGTGCGATCGGCAAATTCAGGGTCCTGATTGAGATCGTGATGATCAAATCGCGTGATCACTTGGTCTGACACCATCCGATCCAGCCGGTCCAAGTCGAGGCCTCCACCGGTCCCGGTCGGCACCGGACTCTTCACCGTCACCAATACGACATAGTTATGACCGTGTCCATTGGGATTATTGCACTTCCCAAATGCAGCCAGATTCTCGTCTGGTGACAGATGATCCGTGTGCAGCCGGTGCGCCGCGCAGAACCGATATCGCCTCGTGACGCTCGCCTGTGCCATCATACCTTCAACTCACAACCGGCGGACAAACAGAAAAGCCAGGACTGGCCGCTGCATTCGGACCATCCTGGCTTCTCCTATCGCTCATTCACTGACCAGCCCGCGCGACTTCAGCCCACATTCCTTAGGCGCTGAAAGAACTGCCGCACCCACATGTGGTCTTCGCTTGCGGATTCTTAATCGAGAACCCGGACCCCTGGAGACTGTCCACATAATCGACTTCGGCGCCCTGAAGGAGCGGAGCGCTCTGCGAATCCATGATTACCTTGACGTCACCCTTTTCTACCACGGTGTCGTCCTCGCCCATCTTCGACTCGAAGGCCATCCCGTATTGATATCCATGGCATCCGCCGCCCTTCACGTAGACCCGCAGACCCACGATATCCTTCTCTTCCACCATTAATTCCTTGATCTTCTGCTCCGCAATTGCCGTAATTGTCAACATTGTGATCCTCCTCGTGTGACCAGGCTGTCCTTCGAAGACCGGCCCGGAATGATTTAGTGTAACATCTCTTTATTGGATTTCAATACCCTGCGACTCCGATTGCGGCATTGTGGGCGCAACCCACTTGCTCTCAGGCACCCGAACAACCACGTCGCCGAGTACTTTTGCCTGGCATCCAAGGCGATGCCACGGCTCACTCAGAGCTTCCCGATCAAGGAGATCTTGCTCATCAAAGTCGATCTCCGACAGGTTCTCGGCGCCGACCTGCACTTCGACCCGACAGGTGGTGCAGGAGGCATTCCCGCCACAGTCGTGGTTCAGCGCAAACCCGATCATCTTCGATGCCTCCAACAACGACGTATTGACCTCAACCTCTCCGCTCTTGCTTTCAGGATAGAGAAACGTGACGCGCGGCATCGTAAATCCCCCTCAATGTACCAGGGCGCCGGCCGCCACCGGCTGATAGGGACAGCGCTGCAATCGGATATGCTCCTCAAACTCATGACGGAACAATTTCATGCTGCTCTGAACCAACACGGCAGCCCCGGTCACCAGCGTGCAATAGCCCGTTCCCTTCACAAATCCACAGAGCTGAAGGAGACTCTCCATATCCTTCTCCGTCCCCTCTCCCTGCTCAATCTTGGTCATCAGCGCGGCGAGATTGATCGTCCCCATTCGACAGGGTGGGCACTGGCCGCAACTCTCGACCTTGAAGAAGTTTGAGAATTTGAGCGTGAGCGCGACCATGCACGTGGCATCATCGACGACGATCACGCCGGCCGACCCTAACCCCGTGCCGGCTTTCTTCAACGAATCGAAATCCATCGGCAGGCCGAGTTGATCGGCGGTGACCATCGAGAACGCCGGTCCGCCAGGGAACACTGCCTTGATTTGGCGCCCGCCCGGTACCCCCCCGCCACACTTGTCCACGAGGTCCCGGATTGTCGTACCCATCGGCATCTCGTACACGCCGGGCCGATTCACGGCGCCGCTCAGGGAGAACATCATCGTGCCCGGACACTTTTCCGTGCCGACCTGTGTGAACCAAGCCACGCCTTTCAGAAGAATCCGCGGAATGTTGCACAAAGTTTCGACATTGTTGACCAGCGTCGGCTTCCCATAGAGACCGAAATCCGTCGGATAGAACGGTGGCTTCTGTCTCGGCATTGCCGGACGCCCTTGCATGGATTCGAGCATTGCCGTTTCTTCACCGGCCACGTAACTCCCGTGGCCTTCAAAGACTTGTAGATCGAGATCCACACCACTTCCCATGATATTGGCACCCAAAAAGCCTTGCGCCTTCGCCTGAGCCAACGCTTTCTTCAGATTCTCCCGTTCTTCGTGGTACTCATGATTCACGTAGATGAACGCCGCTTTGGCTTGCACCGTGTACGCCGCGATGAGGCAGCCTTCGATAAGCTGGTGTGGCGCATGTTTAAGCAAGTACCGGTCTTTAAACGTCCCCGGCTCATGTTCGCCTGCATTGCACACGAAATAGTGTTCCTTCACCCGATGATTCAGAACCTTCTCCCACTTGATACCGGTGGGGAAACCTGCGCCCCCTCGCCCACGGAGCCCGGCTTTCTTCAGTTCATTGACGATATCGTTCGCGCTCAGCTCTTTGATGCACTTCTTCCAAGCTTCGTAGCCTCCGATCTTTCGGTAGGCCTCGATATCCCAGGGAGCACCATCAAGCGTGTGGAGCACTCGTGGTTCGGTCGCAGGCGTCATACATTCACCCTTACACGTTCGGCTCAGCAAATATCGCAACACTATAAGGTGCCTGGCTGGTATTCGTCAAGGCAATGTCCCGATAATAGGCCTGAATCTCAATGACTTAGGGCCACTGCCCTATACGGAATCGGGCATATGGGCCATATGCGCAGATTGCGAAAGACGGGGGGTCGGAAGCACAAACGATACATGAACTACCGGCGGGATTTCCCGCCGGTAGTCATACACCATTATTACCTGAGGTGGCTGCCGGCTCCCATGAACAACAGCATGGGGATCGACAACATGAAGTTGATCCGGGACGCAAGGAGCGCGGTCCGACCCCACTGGGCCATTTCCGGAGGTGCAGGGGTCCCCTGAGCTGCTGCCGTCACCGCTGCGATGATCCTGCGTTGGTTCGGCCAAATAACCGCGTGGACATTCGCCATCATGATGATGCCCAACAACCCGCCGATTCCCAGCGCGATCGCCCCGGTTCCACCTCGTTGATACATGTAGAGATACAGGATAATTCCCGCAAGCACCGTAATCGTGGCACCATGACGGAACCAGCCCAGCGCGGCGGGCATCAGCTTGGGAATCACGATGTTTTTGGTGGGGCCATCCAGGCTCTTCAAGAACGCCGCATTGATCAGGTTGAAGAAATACAACAAGCCGATCCAAGTGATTCCGGCCAAGAAATGGGCCCAGCGTAATAGCAAACCGAACCAGTCGGCATCACCAACCGGCACGCCTATCATAGCGAGATACCCCATGACTAAGACCAGCGTGAGCCCAAATCCTACAGCCATCGTCTGCATCGGACTCTCAAGAAATTTCATAGTATCTCCTCATTTAGTACACGACCAGGCTGCATTCTGTACTGTAGGCCCGCTGCTCCTGTCAAGCAACCGAGGTCCGTCACTCATCAAAGGTCATTCGTCAGCCGAGACGCGTTTTCCACATTCGGATCGATAACGTATACCGCTAATCGGCTTTCTTATATCATAAGGCGATCGACTGCCGCGCAGAGTTCGCGTACCGCGCTGGCCGAAGTCGCCACTGCCGCCCGTTCCTCCGCCGTCAACTCATACTCGACCACCTCTTCCGCCCCACCTCGACCCAGCCTGACCGGCACACCGATGACGACATCCCTTACTCCATACTCGCCCTCGCAGAGCACCGCACAAGGCAGCACCCGCTTCTGGTCCTTTACAATCGCCTCAACCATCTCGACCGCCGAGGCCGACGGAGCATAGAACGCGCTGCCTGTTTTCAACAGGCCCACGATTTCGGCGCCCCCCTCGCGTGTCCGCTTGACAATCGCTTCCAGCCGATCCTTCGACATCAACTCCAAAACCGGCTTCCCCTTCACCGTTGTATGCCCCAACAGCGGCACCATCGTATCGCCATGCCCGCCCAAGACCATCGCAGCCACGTCGGGACCCGGCACACTCAATTCAGCGGCGATGAAGGCGCGCATGCGGGCAGTATCGAGCACCCCCGCCATTCCCAAGACTCGCGACTTCGGCAATCCGCTCACACGACGCGCGACATGAACCATGGCATCCAGCGGGTTGGTGACGAGGATCAGAATGACGTTCGGCGATCGTGATACCAGCTCGGAAACGACCGATTTCACGATCTTCGCATTCGTGGCCAACAACTCGTCACGGCTCATCCCCGGCGTGCGAGGGATTCCAGAGGTGATCACCGCCACCGACGAGCCGGCCGTTTCATCATAGCCGTTGGTGCCCACCACGCGGGTGCTATAGCCGCAGACCGGCCCGGCCTGCGTGATATCGAGGGCCTTGCCTTGCGGGACGCCCTTGACGATATCGACAAGCACGACCTCGTACTCGTCCTTCTCGGCAAGCCGCAGCGCCATCGTGCCTCCGACGTTCCCCGCGCCCACCACCGTAATCTTCGGTCTGCCCATCATCGACTCCTCGTTAGGCGTACATGAACCGTGAAGCGCGAATCCCCTTACGTCTCACGCCTTACCCCTCATGTGTGTTCGTGTTCCGTCCAGCCTGCGACTTTAAAGTTGATCGTGCACACGAAATTGTCCCCGTCATAGAAGTTGACTTTAATTTTCTTCTTGCCATAGGTCTTTGCCAGAAAGGCGTCCGGATCATCGATTAATTCCTGAAACCCCCCTGCCGGATATTCGCCGAGATCATGAAATACCACGATCATCCCGACTTTGACTTCTTGAAGAATCTTCGCCCAACAACGAGGATAGACCTCCCAGAACTTGGCCTCGATCAGGTCCTTCGACGGCTCCTGGCGATCCTCCCCCGGCTTCATGGGCTGTGCAAACTTCGCCAACCGGCGGACATAGGGATATTGATGTCCTGTAAATAGCTTGTGCACCCAGGGCGGCACAGTCCGTCTCTCTGCTGAATTCGTCATCGATTCTCCGTACCCCGTACCCTTCACGCCTCACGTCTTCTAGGTTGTCAGCCGCTGATAGATCCGCGGCAATCGCATCGGCAACGCTTCCAGATGATCGATCACCGCGAACTGCACGTCGCCGTACATTCTCCGGACATAGCTATCGGCCTCCCGATCGATCGTGATACAAAACGGATGCAGCCCACGCTGACGCGCTTCTCGTAACGCAACCTTGGTGTCTTCCAGCGAATACTCATCTTTATAACCGTCATCGAGCGGGCGCCCATCGCTGATGAGGACGAGCAGTCGCGTCCGTGCCTCTCGCGCCAGCAATTTGGCGGTGGCATGGCGAATGGCTGCCCCATCACGGTTTTGGCGCAAAGGAGCCAGTCCGCCCAAACGCTGTGCCGCCTTCCCACCCAACCGATCGTCAAAATCTTTGATCACAAGAAAGTCTACATGCCCGCGGCCCTGGCCCGAATAGCCGTAGAGCGCATATTGATCTCCGACCGCTTCGAGCGCTTCACACAAGAGCACCAACCCCTCTTTCTCCAGATCGATCACACGGCGGCCGCTGTCCAACTGGCGGCTGGTTGACCCACTCACGTCGACCAGAAACGCGGCCGCGACATCCCGTTCTTTTCTCTCCCGCCTGACGTAGATCCGATCCGACAGGTCTGCCCCCGCCGCCCGCTCAGCGCACATACGAACCGCCGCATCCACATCGAGTTCGTCGCCGTCAGCTTGGCCCGGCACGCGCCGCAACCCCGGAGGCCGAAGGCTTTCGAAGAATCGTCGAAGGGCCGAGACCTCACTCCCGTGCGCACCCAACGTAGTACCCACGATGTCGCCGCTCCCCTCTTCTGCCGCGCGCTCCACGACACGACACCAGTTGAGGCGATAGTCATCGATTTCCTGATCCCATTCCGGATAGCGCACCGCGCGATCGCCGGGTCCGGCATAATCACGCAGCGCCGGCTGCTCGACTTTCAAGGCCAGAAGCTCTTCCACATGAGAGGGTAACTGCCGCCCCCCGGCAAGCCGGTCACTCTCGGTTTCCGTGCGCGCTCCTTCTCGATTCCGTTGACTCTGCGTTGACGATTCCTGTGCCTCGCCGGCGGCACTCGCCATTCGATCGATGTCCTCAGATTGTTTCTGATCGTCCGATGCCTGTTCGTCCTGATCATGCTGACGAATAAACTCGGGATTCATCGCCCCACGATATACCCAGTTCGTGATGGGGCGGTATTCTTCGCCCGTCTGTTCGGACGCAGAAGGCCCCACACCCAATTCCTCTGACACATCATCCGCTTGATCGGCCAGGATCATTGCTCCCTTCGAGGCCAACAGCTCTTCAAGCCGCACGTAGACAGTATGGGCCACGCGCACAGCCTCTTCCGCTGTTGCCGTTGGAGTCAGAATTGTCCGACACATCGGCCACAAGATGGCAATCTCGTCCTTGACGGCTTCGTGAATGGCGACAGACTGCGACCCGGCGGTCGACAACTGAAGCAGGTGATCGACGATGAGTTCTTTGACGGTCAGCCCGTGCGTCAGCGACCTGGTTGTGACTGCCTCTCGCGC
>DATENE010000138.1:0-19813 GCA_035275205.1 Nitrospiraceae bacterium | reverse complement strand
TAGCGTCAGGATCGGAACGGAAGTGAAACCCATGCTTGTTCTGATTATAACGCTCACCCTTTCGTTCTTGATGGTGAGTACCATCAAGTATCGGAGCTTTAAAGACATGAAGTTCCGCGGTGGCCAGCACATTACCTATCTCGTGTGGGGAATTTTGGCACTCATGCTCATCGCTGCCTGGCCCCAAGTTATGCTCTTTATCATCTTTGCCGGGTATGCGTTGCTCGGTCCGACAGAACGACTCGTCGGACTGCTGTCCAAGATGACCGGGAAGCGTCCGTCGCCCAAGGCTGCGCAGTCGGCGATTGATTCGAAGTGATAGTGGCATCGAAGAGGAGTAGTACGCGATTCGTACAGCAATGAGAGAGCTGGTGCATGGTGAAAACCAGCCTGTGCGGCGCCGAACTCGCCTCTGAGCCAGAATCCGTGAAACCCGAGTAATGGATTCCGCCTCGCCCCCGTGACAGGGCTTAATGAAGGGCTGTGGACAGCGCATGTTGTTCATGGCTAAATCAGGGTGGTACCACGGAGCTTCTCAAGCCTCCGTCCCTGGGCTGAGGGATGGAGGCTTTTGTGTTTTTTAGATTGCTGAAAATGTCTTCCCGCGGCGTTCTCAGTCGCGTGCCTCCTGCGACGTACCCTACGGGTACGACTCAGTCGTCTCGCTCCCTGCGGCCTTGCGGGGAAGTCATTTTGAGCAATCTCACAAGTGAAGAGAGGTGGAACCATGACACGCATGATTCGAATTTTCGATACGACGTTGCGGGACGGCGAACAGTCGCCGGGGGCCAGCATGAATGTGGAAGAGAAAATCATGGTGGCGAAGCAACTGGCACGTTTGGGAGTCGATATCATTGAGGCAGGGTTTGCCTATAGCTCGCCCGGGGATTTTGAAGCGGTGCGTCGGATCGCGCAGGAAGTCGAGGGACCGACGATTTGCAGCTTGGCGCGTGCGCGCCCTGAGGATATCGATCGAGCCTGGGAGGCATTGAAGGGGGCTCCGAAAGTCCGTATTCATACGTTTCTCTCGACCTCGGATATCCACTTGAAGCACCAGTTTAGAATGACGCGCGACGAGGCGAAGAAGCGCGCGGTCGAAATGGTGCAACGGGCGAGAGGCTACGTGGAGGATGTGGAGTTTTCGCCCATGGATGCCAGCCGCTCCGATCCTGCGTATCTCTATGAAGTGATCGAGGCAGTGATTGCCGCAGGAGCCGGGACGATCAATATTCCTGACACGGTCGGCTATGCGATACCACAAGAATTTGGCAGGCTCATTCGTGGTATTCGAGAGCAGGTGCCCAACAGCGCGAATGCCGTGATCTCTGTCCATTGCCACAATGATTTGGGTCTGGCGGTAGGGAATAGTTTGGCGGCGGTGTTCGAAGGGGCAGGCCAAGTCGAGTGCACGATCAACGGGATCGGTGAGCGGGCTGGGAACACCGCGTTAGAAGAAATCGCTATGGGGCTTCGGACCAGGAAAGATTTCTATCAAGCCGATACGAAGATTCGCACAGAAGAGATTTCAAAAACCAGTCGATTGGTCAGCAAGATCACGGGCATGGTGGTGCAGCCCAACAAGGCAATCGTCGGCGCGAATGCTTTCGCCCATACGTCGGGCATTCACCAAGACGGCTTGCTGAAGGACAAGACGACGTATGAAATCATACGACCGGAGACGATTGGGCTGGTCGAGAGTAAGATGGTCATGGGAAAGCTTTCAGGCCGGCACGCGTTTCGACAGAGGCTGGTGGACTTGGGGTACACGCTCTCGGATGAAGAGGTCAATCATGCGTTCGAGCGGTTTAAGAAATTGGCCGATCAGAAGAGAGAGATCTATGAAGAGGATCTTGAAGTCATTGTTTCCGAAGAGTTAGCCAAAATGGCCGATCGGATTACCTTGAAATCGTTTCATGTGGCCAGCGGGACCGATCAGGTGCCGACCGCTACGGTCGAACTCGAAATCGACGGGCGGCCGATTGCGCAAACTGGGACGGGGGATGGGCCGGTGGATGCTGTGTATCGGACGATTGCCACAATCACCCAGACCAAAAGTACGCTCCTCATGTACGTCGTGAAGGCGATCACCGGAGGGACTGATGCTCAGGGCGAAGTCTCAGTCAGGGTTCAAGAAGATGGCCGCACTGTTTCAGGACATGGAGCGGATACGGATATCATCATGGCCTCGGCGCGGGCCTATCTCAATGCGCTAAATAAGCTGTCGTACTTGGCTGGAAAACAGGCGCAGGGCGAACATACTGTACGCTTGATTTAAAGAAAGTGGCCACGGTAGAGTCACCGCCTCGGGCGTGAGACTGAGGAAGATATTGTTGGCTGTGAGGGGCTCCGTGGTTCACGTCACCCTGGCAGAGCGGCCGGAGTTTCTGGCCGGCGATCATACCGTCCTGCGCGAACTGCTGCACCCGGCAAAGCAACCGCTCACGCTTGGATATAGTCTGGCCCATGGGATATTGGCTTCCGGCGCTCGGTCGAAACGGCACAGGCTGAGGTCTTCGGAGGTCTACTACATTATTGCCGGTCAGGGACGATTGACCGTAGACGATGCGGTCGTTTCGGTAGAACCAGGCTCCGTCGTCTACGTGCCTCCCGGAGGCAAGCAATTCCTGGAAAATAATGGACCCACGGCCATCCAATTTCTCTGCTTGGTCGATCCCGCGTGGCGACCAGAGGATGAGGAAGTGCTGGAATAGAAGCTGGTGCGGTCATCACTCACAAAGAGGGAGCGTGGTCTGTGAAGGCAAAGATAGCCGTACTAGCTGGTGATGGAGTGGGTCGAGAGATCGTCCCTGAAGCCGTAAAAGTGCTAAAGGCTGTGGCTGAGAAATTCGGGCATGTGTTCGAGTTTATTTCCGGTGATGTCGGCGGGCAGGCTATCGACAAAGTGGGCGTTCCGCTCCCGCAGGAGACCTTGACGTTAGCGAAGCAGAGCGATGCCGTTTTGCTCGGGGCGGTCGGCGGTCCGAAGTGGGAGGGGCTGGAGTATAGTTTGCGTCCTGAGCGTGCGCTGTTGGGCTTGCGAGAGCACCTGGGCCTGTATGCAAATTTACGCCCGGCGAAATTGTATCCGGTGTTGGCCGATGCCTCCACGCTGAAACGTGAAGTGATTGAGGGGATCGACATCCTCGTCGTTCGTGAACTGACCGGCGGCATTTACTTTGGGAAACCCAAAGGAATAGAGAAGTTGCCGAACGGGAGCGAGCGAGGGGTCAACACCGAGGTCTATACCACCGAAGAAATTCAACGCATTGCAAAAGTGGCGTTTGAGGCGGCGAGAAAACGTCGGAAAAAAGTGATGTCTGTCGACAAAGCGAACGTGCTGGAATCGTCCGAGCTGTGGCGTCGCGTGGTTATCGAGACGCACAAAGGCTATCCGGACGTGGAGCTGAGCCACATTTACGTCGATAATGCGGCGATGCAACTCGTGCGTAACCCGCGGCAGTTTGATGTAATGCTCTGCAACAATATATTCGGTGACATTCTGAGCGATGAAGCCGCGATGTTGACCGGTTCCATCGGCATGTTGCCGTCGGCCAGTATTGGCGCGCAGGTCGGACTATTCGAGCCGATTCACGGCAGCGCGCCTGACATTGCCGGGAAGAACGTGGCGAATCCCATTGCGACGATTGCGTCGGCGGCGATGATGCTGTCTTACGGGTTCAAGTTGGATAAAGAAGCGGAGGCCATCGCGAACGCGATTGTGAAAACCCTCGATCTCGGCCATCGCACGAAGGATATTCACAGCCCTGGGACTCGCCTGGTCGGCACAATAGAAATGGGCGATGCCATCCTGCGAAATCTGAACTAGGCGAGCCGCTCGATACGGATGAAGACAGATCTGAAAACTGGATTGATACAGACTGTTGCCGGTACCGGAGACTCAGGCTGGGGCGGCGATGGAGCTGCGGCCTATGCGGCTTGTCTGAATGAGCCGAAGAGTCTTGCTATCGATGCAGAGGGGAACCTCTTTATCGCCGACTCTGAGAATCACGTCGTTCGAAAGATCGACCGAAAGACCTGCTGTATCAGGACGGTAGCGGGCCGCATTCAAGGAGTTGAATCAGGAGCGAAATCCGGCTCGCCCGCTCCGGTGGCTGAGGAAGTGGATGACGATCCTTTTGCCGAATGCGGCACGGTCAATTTGCACGCCGTGACCCAACAGACTGATCTGAGCGGAACCGTGCGTTACGTTGTGACCGGTACAGCGCCGGCCACCCGCTTTAGTGGTGACGGTGGTCCTGCCGAGCAAGCTCTGTTGAATTTTCCGACCGCGGTTGTGGTCGATCAGGGAGGACATCTGTATATTGCGGACACGCTGAACCATCGGGTGCGGCGCGTGGATGCGGAGACAGGGGTGATCACGACCGTCGCCGGCCTCGGCCGGCCTCGGTGTTCTGGTGACGGGGGATTGGCTGTGGAGGCCGGGTTGAACGAACCGGCTGCTTTGGCGTTGAGCGACGAGGGCGTCCTCTACATTGCAGACCAGAGCAACAACCGCGTGAGGGCGGTGGATTTGACCACCGGAGTGGTGTGTACGGTCGCAGGGACAGGAACGGCTGCGTATAATGGAGATGGTGTGGTTGCGACGGAGACCGGTCTAGCAGGTCCCAGCGGATTGGCGCTTGCGTCAGATGGCACGTTATTCATTGCCGATAGTTTCAACGGCAGGATTCGCGCGGTCGATCCTCTCACTGGTCTCATACGAACTGTGGTGGGCGACGGCGGTGAGTATCGGTACCAGGGACCTGATGAACCGCCCAGCAGCAGTCTTTCTCGCCCATCGGGGATTACATTGGATGAAGAGGGGAATCTCTTCTTCACCGATTCGGACAATCATTTGGTACGGCGATGGGATCGAATCACCGGACGTATTGAGCGCGTTGCCGGAGTTGGTGTGGCCGCCTATGGGGGTGACGGGGGCGCGGCCCTCGAAGCCGGATTGAGTTATCCGTTTGGTATCGTGATGGATCGCGCGGGACATGTGTTGGTGGCCGATACGTTCAACCATCGTATTCGCGAGATCGTGCTGTAGATGGGATCGAGAGTCATGTTGAAAAAGAAATCAGGGTATGTGGTGGCTATCCTCGGTGCAACGGGGGCAGTCGGGAAAGAAACGCTCGAGATACTAGAGGAGCGAAAGTTCCCGTTGGCTTCGCTGCGTCTGTTTGCCTCAAAGCGTTCGGCAGGTGAGGTGATGTCGTGCCAGGGCAAAGAGTGGAAGGTTGAGGAACTGACGGTGGAGTCGTCGTTTGTCGGTGTCGACTTTGCCTTCATTTCAGCAACCGACGCGATCAGCCGCGAGTATGGTCAACGGCTTGGAGCCGCCGGGATTGTGGTCATCGACGACAGCGGCGTGTTTCGGATGGAGGCCGATGTTCCATTGGTCGTGCCGGAAGTCAATGCCCATGCGTTGATGACAATGCCTCGGGGCATTGTGTCGATTCCCAACTGCACGACGACCCCGCTCGTCATGGCACTCAAGCCGTTGCAAGATGCCGTAGGGGTAAAACGCGTCGTCGTGACGACGTTTCAGTCGGTGTCCGGAACCGGCGCTGCGGCCATGGATGAACTGATGACTCAGACGAAAGATCTGATGTCCTTTCGCGACACGAAGGCGGAAGTCTATCCCTATCAGATCGCATTCAACCTGTTGCCACATATCGGATCCTTCAACGATGGGGGGGATTGTTCCGAGGAAGTGAAGATCGCACGCGAGACAAGAAAAATTCTTGAGGATCCGGCGCTTCGCGTAACGGCGACAACCGTGCGTGTTCCAGTGTTGCGCTGCCATTCCGAAGCCATAAACGTGGAGCTGGGACGGCCGCTCAAGCCCAATGAAGCTCGTGCGGCGTTGGCAGCTATGCCGGGGGTGATTGTGTACGATGACCCAGGCAAGAAGCTCTACCCAATGCCGTTGGACGCTACCGGTAAGGACGACGTGTACATCGGGCGTATCAGGGAAGATGAATCGATCACGAACGGTTTAAATCTCTGGGTCGTATCCGATAATCTCCGTAAGGGAGCCGCGCTCAATGCGGTGCAAATCGCAGAGCATTTGGCTCAAGGCTGATGGCTGAGTGGGGAAGTCTAGGTAAGGTCTTCATCGGAGTCGGGCTCTGCGTGGTGCTGATCGGCTTGTTGTTTCTGATCGCAGACCGTGTTCCAGGAATCGGGAATCTCTTAGGGTGGTTCGGCAAGCTTCCCGGCGACATCTCTATTCGACGAGATAATTTCACCTTCTCGTTTCCCATCGTAACCAGCCTGCTCATCAGTGTTATCCTGAGTCTGGTATTCTATGTGCTCACATGGATCTTTCGCCGATGAAGCCTCTGAAAGGTATCGTGTATCGCGCCATCGTGGCGGGAGTATGGCTGCTCAGCCTGTCCTCGGGAGCCGAGGCGGCCGAGTCGATCCGAGTTCTACTGTCGGGCGAAGTCCCACGGCTCGATATCCGTGCAGACGGTCCGCTGTGGGTGACGGATGCAAAAGGCCGTGATCAGGCTCTACGCGCGTCGGTCCAAGTCGAAGCTGCCGGAGCTTGGTTTTTGCTGAATGGCGTCCGCATGCAGACGGAGCAGTTGACGCTGCATGGTGGAGAGCAAGGCCTTACGCTGACGTTCCCACGGTTCGCTCGGAAGCCCACCAATGGAACGGCAGTGTCATCGGACGACTCCGGTACAGAGATCTCGGTAAGCGGCCTTGTCCATCTTGTGCGAAAAGGCAAGGGGTTTCTGGTCATCAATCGGGTGGATATTGAAGAATACGTCAAAGGGGTGGTTCCCGCCGAGGTCAGCTCAACCTGGCATACGGAGATGTTGAAAGCACAGGCGGTCGCGGCCAGGACGTATGCGCTCTATCAACAGATGTTGAGCGCCACGAGAGAGTACGACGTGGTGGCGACAGTGCAAGACCAGGTCTATCGCGGGAAGCAGGGGGTGGATGCGGGGATTCTGCGCGCGGTTGAGGATACACGCGGGTTGGTCGTGACATACCAGGATGCGCCGATCTACGCAGCGTTCTCATCGACGGCCGCCGGGTTGACGGAAGATGCCGTGAATGTATGGTCGAAAGAATACCCGTATCTCAAGGGCGTAGAGTGCCCCTTCGACCTTATGTCGCCCTACTATCAATGGAAGTCTTCTTTCAAAATCGACACCCTCGAGCAGAATTTGCGGCAGCAGGGGTTTCCCGTGGGTACGATTGCGACAATAACGCCGTTGTCGTTTAGTCGTGGGGGGCGAGTCGCGAAGCTGCGCGTGCTCCATTCCGGCGGAGAACTGGTTCTTCGTGGAGAAGAGTTACGGAAAGCGGTGGGCTACACCATCATCCCCAGTACGCAGTTTGCCATCGAATCGATCGGCCGAGATGTAGTGCTGTCCGGCTTCGGCGCGGGCCACGCCGTCGGCATGTGCCAGTGGGGCGCGAAAGAACTGGCTGAGCTAGGCTATCCCTTTTCGACGATTCTTCGGTATTACTATCCAGGCACCGAACTGCAGAATATGACCCTGACTAAAGCTCCGATCCCGCCGTCGTCCTGATGCAGCTCTCAGAATTCGACTTTCCGTTCGATTCCTCGCTGATTGCCGCCCGCCCAAGCCTTCCGCGCGATCACGCCAGGTTACTTGTGTTGCAGCGTGACAATCGTTCGTTCGCCCATCGTCGCGTCGACGAGTTGCCCGATCTTCTTCTGCCCGGTGATCTTCTCGTGGTCAACAACACAAAGGTGTTGGCCGCCCGCGTGGCGGGGCGGAAGCGTCCTTCCGGTGCGGAAGTCGAGATCCTCTTTGTGAAGGATCTCGGCGATGCGATCTGGGAAGTGTTGATCAAGGGAACGTTTCGGCCGGGACAGATCCTTGAGTTGGGTGCAGAGGCTGTGGCTGTGGTGGTGGAGCGTGGCGCGACCAGGACAACGGTTCGCGTTGAGAGTCCGATCCCCTTGTCTGAATGGCTGCGGCGACATGGTCGAATGCCGCTTCCACCCTATATGAAACGGGCGCCGACTGACCAAGACCGAGAATGGTACCAAACCCTGTTCGCACAGCATGAGGGGGCTATTGCGGCGCCGACCGCCGGGCTTCATTTCACATCGGAGCTGCTGGCACGGCTGCAACAACGGGGGATCGGTCTCACAACCGTCACGCTGCATGTCGGTATTGGGACTTTTAAGCCAGTGACGGTCGATCACATCGAAGACCATCAAATGGGCTCAGAATGGATCGAGGTCGGAACAGAGGCGGTGCGTGCCATCGAGCAGGTGCGAGTGACAGGGAGACGAATTATCGCTGTCGGGACCACGGTCGTACGCGCGCTTGAAACTGCGGCTCGCGCGGACGGCCAGATCAGACCCTATCGTGGAGAGACGGATATGTTTATGACACCAGGATTTTCGTTCAAGGTGGTTGATGCCCTCCTCACAAATTTTCACTTGCCACGTACCACGTTGCTGATGCTGGTCTCCGCATTGGCCGGAACTGAGTTCCTTCGACAGGCCTATGAAGAGGCGGTTCGCGAGCGATACCGTTTCTATAGTTATGGCGATGCGATGTTGATCCTCTGAAAAAGTCTGAAAGTCGTCACGTCATCATGTCTTCAAGTCTGAAAGTCCCGGCTCATGCGTCTGAGACTTCAAGACTTAATGACGTGGTGACTTTTGGCGAGGGGTACTACAGCAACTCGCGGTTGATCTTGATAGGGACGGTCGTTTTGAGCGATTCGGTGTAGGCTGTCAACGCGCGTTGCTGTTTTTGAAAGAGGACGTCCTGTATGGCGCGGTTTCTCGCTGAGGCAACCTTCGCGGGATCTGATTCTGTTTGCCGTAGCGTAAAGGCTTGCGCCTCGGCAAGCTCTGCAGGGGTAAGGGCCACGGCATCGCGGATGATCATTCTGGCTTTGTTGCTCAGTAGTTCTTTCGTCTCCATCGCCTCAAATATCGAGGGCGTCAGATGATTCGCTGACAGGAGCCGTTGGTAGACCTCGGGATCGAATGTGCCGTTCTTTTGGAAATCCGGGATCTGCATGATGGCTTCACGCAATTCGTCGTCAGCCACGGTGAGGCCCATGTTTTTTGCCGCGATGAGCCAGGTCCGATTATCGACGAGTTGATCCACCACTAATTGTTTGATCGTTTCATCTTTGAATTCTCCGGGGACTTTGTCTTTATAGAAGCGATAGGTATTCTCATAGGCACGTCGGAACTCATCGCGGGACACGGTGAGATCTCCGACTGAGGCGACGACGGTGCCGGGCTGTTCGCCAAATCCCCACCAGCCCATGGTGATGACGAAGGCGAGAGCGATGATCCCCATGATGGATTTGAGGAGCCAGGGATAGCTATGCGACGCTTCGCGCATCAATTTGAGCACGATAACCTCTCGGAATGTTCGTGTGCACGGATTCTACTCAGGGATCTGTGCAAAGGCAAGAGACGACCGGTTCTCCACACGACGATCTCATGATCGAATAGAATTGTCAGTTCGCAAAGATAAGACCGATCCGTCATAATGCCTGATCTGTGGAAGAACGGTCTTTGTTTGTGCTGAGTAGGCCGATTTGTTATACTTTGCCACTAATTGTAAGGAGATCCTTTGGCGGAGGAGGTCAGAGGGGTTCATTCAATCGGTGCCGGGGTTTACCCTAAGGCGCAGGTCCTGAACCGTGGTATCGCCAAACTGATCGATCTGTTCATTGTCGCGGCAGCCGGTCAAATGCCTGTGCCGGTAGGTTTTCTTGGAGGATTGGCGTATATACTGATCGCTGATGGGTTTGCCGGTGGGCGCAGCATCGGTAAACGATTGATCGGCCTTCAGACGGTGCTTCCAGATCGACGCGAGGCAGCAGGGTTTCGAGAATCCATTGTCCGCAACCTGCCCTTTGCGGTGGCTCAGGCAGCCTTCGCCGTTCCCTACGTGGGATGGCTTGTGTCGGCAGCGATCATTGCGTTCGAAGCGGTATTGATTCTCGGGAACGAGCAGGGGCGGCGTCTTGGTGACGAGGTGGCTGGTACTCAGGTGTTAGATGTTGGTCGTCTGACACCGCCTGATTGAGTGCGCAGTCGGAGTCTGAGGGGAAGGGAGAGCAATCGTGGGCTTTGGGAGCGATATCTTCGGATGGTTCTCGAACGACTTGGCCATTGACCTGGGGACGGCGTCGACCCTCGTGTACGTGCATGGGAAAGGGATCGTGCTGAACGAACCCTCGGTCGTAGCGGTTGAGAAAAAAACCGAACGAGTGCTCGCCGTCGGTACGGAAGCGAAGAGAATGTTGGGCCGCACGCCGGGCAACATCATTGCGGTGCGGCCGATGAAAGAAGGCGTGATCGCCGACTTCGAGATGGCAGAACAGATGTTGAAGCGGTTCATTCAGAAAGCGCACAACCGCAGCGCATTCGTGCGTCCGCGCATCATCATCGGTGTGCCGTCGCGCATTACACAAGTTGAGCAGCGGGCCGTTCGCGACTCAGCCGAATTAGCCGGCGCCCGCGAAGTGTATCTGATCGAAGAACCGGTGGCCGCAGCCATTGGCGCCGGTCTTCCGATCACCGAACCCTCCGGCAACATGGTGGTCGATATCGGCGGCGGCACGACCGATATCGCCGTCATTTCGCTCGGCGGAATCGTCTATAGCGAATCCGTTAAGGTCGCGGGCGATCGCATGGACGATGCGATCATGAATTACATCAAGAAGAAATATAACCTCCTCATCGGTGAACACATGGCGGAGCGGGTCAAGTTCGAAATCGGATCTGCCTACCCCTTTGAGGAACGCAAGACAATGATGATCAAGGGGCGAGACTTGATTTCCGGCATTCCGCGCACGTTGGTGGTAGATGACGCAGAAGTCCGGGAAGCGCTACAGGAACCGATCGGGACAATCGTCAATGCGATTAAAGTGGCACTGGAGAATACCCCGCCGGAATTGGCGGGCGACATTATCGATCGTGGCGTCGTCCTCACGGGCGGAGGATCTTTGCTGAAGGGCATGGATACGCGCTTTCGGGAAGAGACGAATCTGCCGATCATCACCGTGGACGATCCCCTGACTTCCGTCGTCTTGGGGGTTGGGAAAATCCTCGATGAGTTGGATCTGCTCGCCAAAGTGTCGGTGATGTCCCAGGCCAATACCTACCGATAAGGTTCCATCCCTAACTCCCTTATTTATGTGGATGGCTCACTCTAGTTCTTCCTACGGTGCCAGACGTATCGCGCTTGCCTGCTTTGCTTTCCTGCTGGTTGCCCTTTTTCTGTTTCCCAGTCAAATCCAAGGACTCTTGCAGTATCTTGGTGGGCCGGTCGGATATGCCGTGGGCATTCCGCTCGAAACTATCGCGTCCCTCGATGCCGGTATTGCCAGTCGTTGGGAGCAGTATGTGGCGTTGCAAGGGGTGCGTGAAGAGAACCAGCAACTACGGAAAGAAATTGAGTGGCTACGCGGGCAACATAGTCAGCTGCGTGAATCAGCTGCGGCGACAGAACGATTGACGTCCTTGCTGCAATTTAAGGAACAGGCTCTCCCTACGATGATCGCTGCTCAAGTCATCGGGCGGGACGCCACGAATCGGTATCGTGCCATCATTCTCAATAAGGGCGAGAGCGACGGGATTAAGCCCGATATGGGGGTCGTCACACCGGCCGGTGTCGTCGGGCGCATCGTGAAAACGACAGCGGCATCTTCCGTGGTGCTCTTGGTGACCGATCCGAACAACGCCATCGCCGGTCTCATCCAACGGACGAGAGACGAAGGCATTGTGCAAGGAACTCAGCAAGGGCTCGCCCAGCTGAAGTATATTCCGTTATTGTCGACACTACGAGATGGTGATCGGGTCGTGACCTCAGGCCTGATTGGAGATTTCCCCCGAGGGCTCGTCATTGGTACGATCACGCGCATTGACAAAGAAGAAGGCGCCCTCTTCCAGTCCGCGGAACTCATGCCGGAAGTCGATATCGGTCGCGTGGAAGAAGTGTTGGTGATTCAGACATCATATGGACAGTCCACGAAGACCGGGACGGAGGCGGATTTGCGCGAGAAGCCAGCGCCATGAAATTCCTTTTCTATGTGATGCTCGTGCTGCTGCTCGTCCCCTTGCAGACGACGCTGCTGCCACATCTGAGCGTATGGAATATCAAGCCGGATTTAGGGCTTGTGGCTGCCGCGTTTGTCGGACTGTTTGCCGGCGAGTTGGAAGGCCTTCTCGTCGGACTCGCGATCGGATGGGTCCTGAGCCTGTTCTCAGCCGGCGAATTGTGGCTGACTCTTCTCACGAACGGAGGCGTTGGCCTCTTGGCAGGATTCCTGGGGAAACAGATGTCGCAGGTGACGTCCATCTCACTGGGGGTTGGGCTCATGCTGGTGTCTCTGGCAACCGGGCTGTTTGCCGCAATGACGTATAAGGGTCTCGACATGTCTCAGACGTGGTGGATGATCCAGTCCATTGTCTTTCCCCAGGCATGTTTCGATGGAGCGGTGGGGGCGGGATTCTACTGGTTGCTCTCTCGGCGATTTGCTCTCACCCGCCTGAGGACCGAATAGCCGGTCTGTGATGGGCGTGGCGGAATGTTGATTGTGACGCATGGCAACAGCTGGTCTGCATGATTCTGAGCTTGGGGAACTCCAGCGCCGACTGATCATTCTCCGTGTCGGCTTGTTGCTCGTCGTGGCGTTACTGGGGCTGCAGCTCTGGAACTTGCAGATTCGTGAAGGCCCCTACTACCGCGATCTCTCAGAGAACAACCGGACACGGTCGGTCATCATGGAGCCGGCGCGAGGGCTCATCTACGATCGCAATGGGGTGTTACTAGCGAATAATGTCCCCAGCTTCACGCTCTACGTTTCGCTTGAAGACGTCAAAGATCGAGATTTACTCATCAATCAGCTCAGCAGTCTACTGGGGTTGGATGAGGCCCTCGTGAGGAAGAAGCTCACGGCTCGCGGCAGCAAACAACTACCTCGCAAGGTGAAAGATCGTTTAACCCTTCGAGAAGCGACGTTGATCGAGTCTCACCGTCTGGACTTGCCTGGAGTGATGGTACAGGTCGAATCCCAACGGAACTATCCTGGTGGAGTGACGGCCTCACATCTGTTGGGCTATGTGGGGGAAGTGTCACCCGAGCAGTTAGAGAAACCTGAATTTGCTGACCTGCATCAGGGCAGCATTGTCGGGCAATATGGCGTGGAGAAGTTTTTTGATCAGCTCATGCGCGGTCAGGCCGGACAGAAAAGCATAGAAGTCGATGCGGTCGGTCACGAGAAGCGAACGGCCGTTGTGGAGAAGCCCCATGCCGGGGATGATTTGTATCTCACGATCGATACGAGGCTGCAAAAGGTGGCCGAAAATCTTCTGGGGGAAGAGTCGGGCGCGATTGTGGCGCTTGATCCGAGGACCGGTGACGTCCTTGCCATGGCTAGCCGTCCAGGCTTCGATCCGAACATTCTCTCGCGGGAGCTTACACCGAAACAATGGGCCGACATCGTGCAAGACGAGGGGCGCCCCTTGAACAATCGAGCCTCGCAAGGGCAGTATCCGCCCGGTTCGGTCTTCAAAGTGATGATGGCTGCCGCAGCATTGGAAACCAAGACCGTGACGCCGTCGACATCTATCTTTTGCAATGGAGGATATCAGTTCGGTCGCCGCGTGTATCATGACTGGAAAGCCGGGGGGCATGGCTCGGTGGATCTCCGGCATGCGCTCGTGCATTCGTGCGACGTCTATTTCTACACCGTTGGGCAGCGGATGGGGATCGAAACGATGGCCTCCTTTGCTCATCAGTTTGGATTGGGAGAGGAGACGGGGATTGAACTGCCGTCTGAACGAGTGGGGATCGTACCGTCCGAGGCCTGGAAGCGAAAGGCCAAGAATGAAGCGTGGCTGCCAGGCGAAACGATCTCGGCGTCAATTGGTCAAGGCTATGTGAATGTCACCCCGCTGCAGATGGCGACCTTGATCGGCACCGTTGCGAACGACGGTGTCATGTTCCGTCCGCGACTAGTTCAGGCCGTGATGGATCGAGCGACCGGGGAATTCCAGCAACGGTCTGTGGTTCCCAAACGCACGTTGAACCTGCGGCCTGGGACCTTACCGCTGATTAAAGAGGCGCTGGCCGGAGTGGTCAAAGAAGGGACAGGCACACGGGCAAAATCAGATCTGGTGACGATCGCTGGAAAGACTGGGACAGCTCAGACATTGGCTTTGCGCACTGGACCGGAGAAAGATATCCCGAAGAAGTTCCGCGATCATGCCTGGTTTGTCGCGTTCGCTCCGGTTGAAGCGCCCACTATTGCCGTTGCGGTGATTGGCGAGCATATGGGCCACGGAGGCTCTGCCTCGGCGCCGCTTGCCAAAGAGCTGATCGAGGCCTATGTGAAATTGAACCTCTCCGCTCCTCCCAGTGCAAAGGAGGGGGCCGTTGTGCGAGTAGGGGATGTTAGAGGACAAGGAACAAGATGATCGATCGGGTGCTCATGAGCCGGGGGGTTGACAATTTCGACTTCCGTTTTATCGGGCTGATCTTTGCTATCCTGGGGATCGGTGTTCTATCGATTTATAGCGTGACGCATGACCAAGGGGTTGCGTTCCCGTTTTATGCCAAACAGGCCGTGTGGATTGCGCTTGGAACGGTCGCGTTTCTCGTGATGTGGCTCTCGGACTATCATCGAATCGCACGGTTAGCGTACCCTGCCTATGCGATTATCTTAATTTTACTCGCTGTTGTGCTGTTTGAAGGCAAGAGCAGTCGTGGAGCGCAACGATGGATTCCGATGGGCCCATTTGCCTTTCAGCCTTCGGAATTCGCAAAGTTGATCCTCATTCTGACCTTGGCGCACTACTATTCGCAGGCGCCTCGAGTGGGCTGGCTCCAACGAGTGGTGCTCCCGGGGCTGTTGGTGCTCCCGGGGCTACTCCTGATCCTGAAGCAGCCGGATCTCGGGAGCGGGTTGAGTTTTTTGGCGATCTATGCCGCGATGTTGTTGATGGTGGGCATGCGTTCGAAGGCGGTGGGCGTCATTCTCCTGTTTTCGTTGATGCTGTTTCCCTTCGCTTGGGAGATGATGTGGGGGTCATTGCATGATTATCAGCGACAGCGCATTATGACGTTTGTCGACCCGGTCTATGACCCTGGAGGCAAAGGGTATCATGCGCTCCAATCGCGGATTGCCATCGGAGCGGGAGAGTTGACGGGGAAAGGGCTGTACGGAGGAACGCAAAGCCAATTGAAATTTTTGCCCGAGGGGCACACCGACTTTGTCTTTTCGGTGTTTGCAGAGGAATGGGGATTTCTCGGAGTGCTGGTGCTCTTGCTGTTATTTGTCGGGCTGATCTGGCTGTCGTTAGAAATTGTGGCGCGGGCGAAGGATCAGCTTGGAGCGCTCCTGGCGGTCGGCATCCTCTGCATGTTGTGTTTTTGCATCGTGATCAATATCGGTATGACGGCGGGCATGTTTCCCATCGTGGGCATTCCCCTGCCGCTCATGAGTTACGGCGGGAGTGCGACGGTCATGACGATGGCATCGCTGGGCCTGCTTTTGAATGTCAAACGCCGTCGATTGAGTTTCTTTTAGTGAGAGGATGATCGCACGGTCTCGAATGAATCGAGATCGAGGCAAGAGGTTCTATTTATGATGCGAACCGCCGGGTCGGCAAGATATCGAGTGGAGGTTGGAACCTGGGGATGCCCCGCGTTCGTCCTGCATGTCGGTGCGGTGGTTTTGCTGAATGGAAGGAGTCGGTATGGGAGTAGAAATTGCGATTACAGTCGCACGCGAGGAAACTCGCGTCGCGGTGTTGGACGGCGGAGTCGTCACGGATCTCTTCGGGGATCGTGCGAAGCACAAGGACTTTGTCGGAAACATTTATAAAGGAAAAGTGGCGAAAGTGTTGCCTGGCATGCAGGCGGCATTTGTGGATATCGGTCTCGCGAAGGCGGCCTTTATGCACGTGTCGGATTTGTCGTTGGACTCTGAGCCGGGCGACACGCTCGTCGATGCGGATGAGGATGACAAGGATGCCGATAAGGATGGAGATATGCTGGGCCCACGGCGGCAAAGCTCCAAGCCGATTGAGCAGCTGCTGAGTGAAGGGCAGGAGCTGATGGTGCAGATCTCCAAAGGGCCGATCGGCACGAAAGGCTCGCGAGTCACGACCTATGTGTCGCTCCCCGGTCGATATCTCGTGTTCATGCCCAATGTGGAGCATATCGGTGTGTCGCGCCGCATCGCCCGTGATGAGGAGCGGGCTCGACTCAAGGATATTATGAAGCGGGTACGGCAGCCGGGGTGCGGATACATTGTCCGCACGGTGAGCGAAGGTGTGAAAGAAGATGAACTGCGATCAGACGTCGACTTTTTGCACGTGCTCTGGCAGGACATTCTGGCGAAGCGTGAGCAGAAAGGGGCGCCGGCATTGCTCCATGCCGATCTGAGCCTGAGTTTTCGTGTCGTGCGCGATCTCTTTGGAAAGAAGGTCGATCGATTATGGATCGACTCGCGGGAAGAGTATCAAGCAGTCCGGGACTTCGTGCAGCGATTCTCGCCGGAGCAAACGTCCCGCATTCATTTGTACGATAAAGATGAAAGCCTCTTCGATCATCTAGGGGTTGAGCAGGAGATGGCGCGGGCTCTCAGCCGCAAAGTCTGGCTCAAGTCCGGTGGGCATCTCGTGATCGATCATACGGAAGCGATGACCGTCATCGACGTCAACACCGGACGGTTCGTAGGGAAGCGCGATCAGGAGGAGACCATTCTCCGGAACAATCTGGAGGCGGCGAGAGAAGTGGCCTATCAGATGAAGTTGCGCGGGATCGGCGGAATCATCATCGTCGATTTCATCGACATGGAGCGAGAGAAGAATCGTGACAAGGTGTACCACGCGTTGCTCGAAGCGATGTCCACCGACAAGGCCCGCACCAGAGTATCCAGAATCTCTGACCTCGGGCTGATTGAGATCTCTCGTGAACGGGTGAGGGAAGACCTCCTGCGTTCACTTTCCGAGCCCTGTCACTATTGTGAAGGACGGGGTTATACGAAGTCTCCGACCACAGTGGCCTATGAGATATTCCGCGATGTCCGTCGGATCGGCAGCAGTCCCGAGCCGCAGCGGATCGTCATCGGCGCCCATCCCTCGGTCGTAGGGCTGTTGCAAGATGAAGAGCGGCAAGGCCTTGAGGCGGTGGAGCGTGAGTGCGCTGCGAAAATCATCGTCATGCCGGACGAACACTTACATCTCGAACAGTACGATCTAGCGGTGCTCTAAAGACGATGATTTCCGTTCGACGAGACCTATGCAGCCATTCAGCCAGCCTGCAGATATGGCTTCCTCTGCTGAGATCGTGAGTCCTTCCTCCGTTCAGTCCATGACAAGACCAGCGGTAGAGTCTTGGCTACGCCTGCAGGCGATCGATGGAGTGGGAGATTTGACGGTAGGTCGGTTAGTTCGTGCCTGGCATTCGCCTGAGGCTGTGCTGAGTGCTTCTCGCGATGAGTTGATTGGGAGTGGATGCAGCCCGCAGTTGGCGGATGCGATACGCCGTGGGCCTGATCCTTCCGCATACAGGAGTATCGAGCGGGAACTTACGGCGATCGAGCGTGAGCGCGTTGAAGTCAGAAGCCTGCTGGATTCTGCCTATCCCACGCGACTGAAGATGATTGCGGACCCTCCGCCGCTCTTGTACATCACAGGCACATTGACTGAACAGGATGAACTGGCACTGGCTGTTGTGGGGGCACGGCGTGCGACGGCAGCTGGGCGTGCCATGACCGAAGAGGTCAGCCACGACTTGGCAGCAGCGGGTATAACGGTGGTGAGTGGACTTGCTCGCGGAATTGACGCGGCAGCTCACCAAGGCGCGCTTGCCGCGAAGGGGCGCACCATTGCCGTGCTGGGCTGCGGGATCGATCGAACCTATCCGCCGGAGCATGAGCGGTTACGCCGGCAGATCGAAGAGCGGGGAGCGATTCTGTCTGAGGCGCCGATGGGCGCGCCACCCCACAGCCATCACTTTCCACGACGGAATCGCATCATCAGCGGGTTGTCCCTGGGCGTGATTGTGACAGAAGCAGCCATTAGAAGCGGATCGCTCATTACCGCGAGATTGGCCGCCGAGCAGGGCCGAGAGGTTTTCGCGATTCCGGGCTTTGTGAAAGCAGAAACCAGTCGTGGGACACACGCGTTGCTCAAAGAGGGCGCAGCCTTAATCGAACGCGCGCAGGATGTCATCGACGCAATCTTGCCACAGCTGGAACCGTCGCTACGCCTGCGCCTGCAACCTCATCTAAAAAGGAACGAACGGGGAGGTCAGTTAGGCAAAGACGAACAGCTGGTGTATGATGCATTGTCGTATGACCCGCTCATCGTGGACGACGTGATTGCTATCACAGGACTATCGGTGTCCACAGTGATGGCCTCGCTGTTGTCTCTTGAGCTCCGACAGCGAATCAGACAGCTGCCGGGGCAACGCTACCTTCGGGCATAATCGTCGAACAGTTGCACAGATTTGGTATATTTGATACGGATGAGGGGCAAACTCTCATAGCGAACCGGAGTCTTCATGGCTAAATCACTCATTATTGTCGAATCCCCGACGAAAGCGCGCACCATCACCAAGTATCTTGGGCGTGGGTATACCGTCATGGCTTCGGTCGGCCACATTAAGGATCTCCCCACCAGCAAGCTTGGCGTTGACCTGGAACACGATTTCGAGCCGCAGTATGTGACGATCAAAGGAAAATCGAAAGTTCTGGCGGAAATTAAGAAAAAGGCGGAAGAGGCCGACAAGGTGTTCCTCGCGCCGGACCCCGACCGAGAGGGTGAAGCCATCGCGTGGCACCTCGAGCAAGAACTTCTCGGCAAATCCAAATCCAAGTCCAAGAAAAAGACAGACGGCAAGGTTTTCCGGGTACTCTTCAACGAAATCACAGAACCGGCTATCAAGCGCGCGCTGCAGTCGCCGGGGCAAGTCGATATGAAGCTGGTGAATGCGCAGCAAGCCCGCCGGGTGCTTGACCGCATTGTCGGATACCAAGGCAGCCAATTGCTCTGGACCAAGGTGCGTCGTGGACTCAGCATGGGCCGGGTCCAGTCTGTGGCGATGCGATTGATTTGCGAACGTGAGCAGGAGCGTGAGGCATTTCGCGCGGAGGAGTACTGGTCTATTGCGGTGATGCTGTCAGGGAGCAACCCCCCTCCGTTTGAAGCCAAGCTGCACAGTATCAACGGACAGGACGCTTCGATTGCGACTGAGGCTGATGCGCAGCGCATCGTCTCGGCAATTCAAGGGAAAGAGTTTGTCGTTGACTCGATCGAACGCAAAGAGAAGAAACGGAATCCCGTTGCACCATTCATTACGAGTCGGCTCCAACAGGAAGCCGCGCGCAAGCTGCATTTCTCATCGAAGAAAACGATGACCCTTGCGCAGAAACTGTATGAAGGGATCGAAATAGGAGCCGAAGGTCAGACCGGTCTCATTACCTACATGAGGACGGACTCTCCGCGCATTTCGAACGAGGCGATGACAGAAGCGCGCCAGGTGATCCAGGAACGGTTTGGCGCAGAATACTTGCCCGCTACACCGAATGTGTACAAGACGCAAAAAGCGGCGCAAGAAGCACATGAGGCGATTCGGCCCACGTCAGCGACCCGCGATCCCGAGTCGATCAGACAGTACCTGGAGCCGGATATCTACAAGTTGTATCAGTTGATCTGGAACCGGTTTATCGCATCGCAAATGGTCCCTGCGATCCTCGACGTCACTCGCGTGGAGTCGAGTCCCATCAAGACGAAGGAAAAGTTTCTTTTCCGGTCGACCGG
>DATENE010000137.1:0-4928 GCA_035275205.1 Nitrospiraceae bacterium | reverse complement strand
AAGATCCAACGCACGAACTGCTCCGGCGAAGCATTCTCTGGCCACTCGGGACCTATGAGCGCAGAGGAGACCAGACCTGGGCCCATGTCTTCCCCCTCTATTGGCACGCCGACCAGCCGGGCCAGGAGTGGACCTTCACTGCCCCGCTCTATTTGAAGTCGATCCACGGAGACAATGCATGGCACCATTACTTCCCCTTGTTCAGTCGCCATGTCATGGGCGAGTACTACACAAGAAACTTTGTGCTCGGTCCGCTGTTGGTCACAACGCGCGACGCCCGCGCGGACTTGACTCAATGGGATCTACTCTTCCCTTTCTTTCACTATCGCCAGGATCTGAATTCGTCAAACAGCTGGCTGCTCCCGCTCTATTGGTCAGGCGAAGACCGATCGACGAGAGAAGCCTATCGCTATATCCTGCCGCTCTATGGCTCCTCTGACGACCAATCCCAACACTACCAATTCCTTTTCCCGTTCTATGGCTTCGCTGACGACACCTCGGTTCAAGTCAGGCGAATCGCGGTACTCGGCTTGCCGCCAGCGAAAGGATTTTCAGCGATACCTTCCTTAGCGTTCTTCGAGCATGTAACGACGGCCGATGAGACGACTCACCGGATATTTCCGCTGTACAACTATGTCTCAGGCACAGCTGATAGCAGCACCTTCGATGCGCTCCTCCTGTATCGTCATCAGACAACACCCTCCGGCGTCATTGATAGATTCTTTCCGCTGTATCGATATGAACTCGCCGCCGCCCAGAGCCGTGAATTCGATCTGTTCGGCTATCGCGCCGCGTCTTGGTTTCGCTATGAGGACGACCCACACCACAGTACACACCGGCTCCTCGGCCTCTACAACTACGATCGCAGCCAAGATGGATCTTCACAGCTCTCTGCCGTTGGCTATCGTCGCCTCTCTCTCTATCTCCACCGGAGCCAGGACGGTTTGACCGAAGATCGGTTCGTGCCCCTACACGACTACTTCCGTCACGGTGACAACAGCTCTATTTCGCTTCTCGGCCTATCTGAAATCGCGTTGTATCGCCAAGAATCGAGTCCGTCTCTGTTCCGGCATCGCTTATTTCCGTTTTATCAATACCGGCACGATCTTGCGACGAATGAGATCCTGTTCGACGCTCTGTTTCTCTATCGCCACCTGACCACGCCCGCGCAGACAGCCGATCGACTGCTCCCCTTCTGGGATTATGCCGGAGCGACCACCGAGGCAGACTGGCGATTCAGTTTCCTGGGAATTGAGACCATGGCCCTGTATCGCCATGACAGCAATGACGCGCGCACGGTAGACTATTTGTTTCCCTTCTACGGCTATCGCAACGAGCAAGATAGCGGAACTCGGTTCAGCGCGTTGGGGCTACCTCCATTTAACCGGCTTGCCGCCTGGTCTCTCTACGAACATGACGACTCTTCATCCCAGGTGAGCGACCGTCTTTTCCCTCTCTACCGCTACCGGAAGGATAAAACTCAGCAGGCGTCTGCATTCGACATGCTGGGACTGGGGTCCGCCTCCCTCATTCACCACGAAGCAACTTCGACCAGCGTGACGCACCGTGTCTTCCCGCTCTATCGATATGCGCACGATGAAGCAACGGGGCAGACCACGATTAATCTGCTTGGAGTCGAACCGATAAGTCTCTTCCGATCTCAGAGCAGCCCCACACAGAGCGCATACCATGCCTTCCCGTTCTACAGTTACCAACAAACCGGTGAAGGCCACCGCCTTTCGGCCATCGGTCTCCCCGCATTCGGTGGCATACCTGCCTTCTCGCTCTACGTGCTTGATGCCACGCCTACCACCGTGCATGATCGACTGTTTCCGATTTACAGCTATCGTGCAGACGACGCAACCGACAGCACCACATTCTCCGCGCTCTGGATGTTCTGGCGCACAACATCACCAACCACGAGCCAGACCAGTCTCTTTCCCCTCGCGAGCATGACGAAGGATGAGGCGACGGGCGAAACAAGTTGGTCCTTGATTGGACTCGAACCAGCCATTCCGATGAGTTGGGCTCGCCACACCTGGACACCTAAGGGCAGTAGCGGGCTCTTCTTCCCGCTCTATGACTACCGGAACGATGAAAGTGAGTCCGTGCTGTCGATCGGTGGAGTTTCACACCTGGCGATCTATCGTCTAGAAAAGACACCGACTCACCGCAGCCATCGAATCTTCCCCCTCTACAACTTCCAACAGGACCTTACCCAAGACGTGGCCCAAACAAATATTCTGCTGGCTTACCAGCATGAACAGTCTCCCGTCGGTTCGAAAGACACCTTCATTCCCTTGTGGGACTACGAGCGCCGCGATAAACAACATGAACGTCGCTTCAATGCGCTGGGCCTTGGCCACTTCTCGCTCTACGAACACCGGACAACATTAACTGGGACGACCGACAGTTTTTTCCCTTTCTACGTATATTCATCAGACCTTGAAACTGGGAAGGCGGAATTCTCACTCTTGTGGCCTCTAGCTGAATACAAAAGCCGTCAGGGCGTCATCACATCGGCAAGTGTGTTGTGGTGGCTGGCCTCATACGAGCATCCGGATGCAGACCATTCCAACTTCCATTTCCTTGGAGGCTCAAAGATGGCGCTGGTCCGTCGCATGACCTCGCCCAGAGAGTCGGTCTTTGAATTCAACCCGATCATCCCACTGTATCGGTACCGACATGGGACGGAAAGAGGAACCTCCTGGGATCTCTTCGGAGGGCTGGCGGGAATGGACACAGCCAAGCAACAGACTCGTATCAAGCTGTTCTGGCTGTCCCTGTGATAACACGTCGTTGGGCGATTCAGTCAAACTGCGGGGAAGGAAACATTTGCCTCCGACTCCAAACACTGGCATCCCCTTTCCTCCTCTGCAGAGGATAGCCGCGGAGGGGCTATGCCGAGGCCCATCAGAAGGAACCGGGGTGCCGCTCGTTGACACAGTCTGCGGAGGAGGGTAAGGGGAAAACCCCTCGCACACTGGCTTCCTCCAGATCACTCCGCAGCAAGGACGAGGTGGGGCTGAAAGAACTTGGGACACAGAACCGGGGAGGGCCTGCGGCCACCCCCTCGCTTCGATGTTAGGCCGCACATAACATGGGAGGGATTACCATGCGCTTTCAACGACTGCTCGCTTACGCGTTTGTGGCTGGTCTTGTCTCGCTGTCAGCTGGGTCGGCCCTGGCCGACGATGCCAATCCCAATGCGTTGCTCAAGGGAAAGTATCGGTTCAGCCAAAACAATACCTGTGTCATAGTATCGGACTCCGTCGGCTTTACCCAACCACCGGATCTTCTGACAACGGGAGACGGTTTCGTGAGCTGGCTCTACTTGACTGGAGTTGCGAACTACGATGGCAGAGGTAACTTCACCTTAAAGGATCACGGCCTATTTATTAGCGGCCCCGGCCCGTTTCCGCCAGGCAGCCGCCCAGTGACCCCATTCGAGGATAACTGCAGCGGGACATATTTGGCGAATCGAAACGGGCGCTTCACCCAAGAGGGGAGCTGCACTGCGACTGATGGGTCGTATACGTTAACCGGCCTCAAGTTTGAAGGGCAAATTGGTCCGGAAGGTTCGGTCTTGACCCTGAGTTCAGCCGAGCCAGTCGTACAGACTCTAGCGGGCAATGGATTTATCACCAAACGCATCTGTGGGGCTCACGTGACATCAGTTCGCATAAAACCGGAATAGGCAAACTCGGTCGGCGAAGCCTGCATGTGGCAGACCCGGCGGGCAACGTGTGCGATGGAATCCAGATTGCTGTCGCACACTTGCCCGCGCAATGCACGGCGGATCTCTTCGGAGGTCTGGTGAGAATTTGCACGGCTAAACAAAAGACTCACATCAAGCTGTTCTGGCTCTCTCTGTGAAGATACGTCGTTAGGCGATTCAGTCAAACTGCGGGGAAGGAAACATTTGCCTCCGACTCCAAACACTGGCACACTGCAGCCGATACGAGGCATTTTTTGGTGGACAGTCTTCAGCAAAAGGTTGCAGATACCAGCCCCGCTTCACACCCTCTACGCGGTCTCCTGATCGCCCAATTCTTCGGCGCGTTCAACGACAACGCCTGGAAGCTCATGGTCGCCTTGCTGGCCATCCGGCAAGCGACCGCTGGCATGGCCCCCGGCCCCGAGCTGGAAACTGCGGCACAGACTCAAACCGCGCTCACCTATATTATCTTCACCTTGCCGCTGGTGTTGCTCTCGTTGGTCGGCGGCACCTTGGCCGATCGACTGAGCAAGCGCACGGTCATTATCGCCATCAAAGTCGTTGAGGTGATCCTCATGAGCGCCGGCACCGTTGCGCTCTGGTTGAATCCGACAGGCGGGATTCTGCCGTTGATTGTCCTGTGCGGGATGGGTGCGCACAGCGCGCTCTTTGCTCCGTCGAAATACGGCATTCTCCCCGAATTAATTCCGCACAATCGCCTCGCTTCCGGCAACGGCCTATTGGAGCTATGGACATTTGCCGCCATCATAGCGGGCACGGCAGCCGGTGGTTTTCTCTTGCAGACCGCCGATGACCAGCCATGGATGGCGCCCCTCACCTTGGCCGCCTTGTCGGTAGTCGGCCTAGTGGCAGCCTTTGCTGTTCCTCACGTCTCGCCTGCCCGCGCGAGCGGCGGCGTAGGCTCGACTATCCGCGTTGCCTGGGCTGCCATTCAGACAGAACGTCTGTTGCGCCTTGCCATCCCCGGAGAAATCTTTTTCTGGACGATTGCAAGCCTCTTCGCCCAGAACATTCTCGTCTATGCCAAAGCCGTGCTGCATCTCTCGGATGCGATGTCAGGGCTCCCGCTCACGCTGTTGTCCATCGGTATCGGCGTCGGCGCGATGCTGGTCGGACGACTGTCTCAAAACCGGATTGAGTACGGACTGATCCCTCTGGGAGCTATGGGCGCATCCATCGCACTGTCTTT
>DATENE010000136.1:0-12117 GCA_035275205.1 Nitrospiraceae bacterium | reverse complement strand
TCAGTGAAAATCCCATAATGTCCCACCACTTAGCTTTGCCCTCCAAAGACTGTTTTTGACACAGGTCAGCTAAGAGCTAGACTCATAAGATATGCACACTCGATCGCATACCTATGGTGTTTTTTTAGTGGTTGGAATTTTCGGTGCATTCGTCACCGCATTCATCTTCATCCTTGTCCTACACCTTACATTGCCACCCGATGATTTGGCATATGGCCAAACCATTCTCACATTCTTAAGTGACCCGCTTGTTTGGGTTGTCGCTACTCCCATAGCCTGGGTGTCTGGCCTTCTGGCATCTCCGCTACTGTTCTTCTGTTTGCGACGACAGCGACTAACCCGGATCCTCCCCATCGTCTTCGGTGCTGTTCTCACCGCTGTCGGTCTTACGACCCCCTTTTCTCCGCGACTTGGTTTGTTCTGCGCCTATGCCGCGTTAGCCGGGTCATGTTTCCTATGCTCACGCATCCGATCGACGAATGACGAAGGGACGCAGGAGCGGGACTACCCAACCTAGCGAAGGCTGGGTCCATATATCATTTTGTGCTATTAGGCGTTCAGGAAAGAGATGAGCGGTCAAACAAGTAAATGGATGTCTGGGCTATCCTGGGTCCTTCTGAGTCCGCTTTTTGTTCTGATGGCGCTTATTTCGAAGGATGAGTCGCTGACCTCCTACTATGTTCACGTTGCGGCGTTTGGGGTGTGGGCAGCTTGCGGGGTTGTCGCAGGCATTGCGAGAATAGCGTCGGTTCCTTGGGCCGGGCGTCTGCAGGCCATTTTGTTCTGGATCGCCTGCGCGTACTTTTGTGTCCCGATGACGTTCGTCTTGATCTTGTGGCTCTTCCATCCGGAGGCTTGGAACTTGGAATCATTCCTCGCACTTGGGGTCTTGTTAACGGGCTTCACACTTCTCTACATCGTAAGAAGGCGAAATATGCGTGAAGACCGCGGACTGCCTTGACAGGGGAGAAGCGACTTAGACGGTGGCCTAACGACTGGGGGCTGGTCAACTGCATTTTACATAGCATTGTGTCAGTTGCAGAAGACTGAAGGCTGGCTCTAGGAGAATGCGGGTCTGAAATGCGATTGACCGTTATCTTGCTTCTCTTGCTCTACTTCGGAATTTTCTTGGTTCCGAAGGTTTCTCCGTCGTTCGGCGAGTCTGCCGTCTTCTTCACATACTTCTTCTCGCTTTTCGTGGTATTGGGAATCCTTGCACTTATCGGAGTCTGGGGCACGATTGGCATCGTCCGTTCGCGCCTGCACCGAGAGCAAGTGCGGTCTCGGCACAAGTTCCTGGTGCTTTACTCGGTGCTCGGTTTCGTCTGTTTCGGTTTCGTCATCGCGCTCGGTCTCGTCATCCCGAGGCCCCTCCCCAGCGGGTCTGATCAGTTAAAGCTAGACTCCTCGCTTTGGATTAGGCCAGAGTCTTCCCGCTTTGTTGAAGGGGACATTACTCCTCGCCAGAAGATGCTTGGTGATGCCGTCGCTGCTCTGCCGGGGAAAACGAAGTCGGAAATCGAGGCTCTGCTTGGTCCGTCTCTTGAGACTCCGTACTTCGCAGACACGGGAAGAGACATGATATACATGCTTGGCCCTGAGCGCGACTATCTCGCAATGGACTCAGATTGGTTGTTGATCTGGCTCGATGGTAACGGCCAGTTTGTCCGGTATAAGATCGCAAGCGACTAGCTGCGCATGCGGCTCCCCCATGATGCGGTCGACCGTAGGAAGTGCGGCCGGGTCGCCAGCGTACCGCGAAAGCAATCGGTCGGTTATGCCCTTAACTCTTCAGACCCTCCCGGAGTTAGTCCCGGTTGAGGGAAGAGCACTGCAATTGTGCTCATTTTGTGCTCAACTCCACCTCACTCCAGCTCATTCCAGCCTACTCCAGCCAAAGTTGGAATTTTAAGGAAATCTTGGCTGGAGTGGGCCTGAATGAGCCTGAATAGGCTGGAGTAGGGTGGTGACAACGCTTTCCTAAACCGTTTGTCTAGCAGTTAGGGCTGCAAGCAGAATTGGATTTGAGATCAACCCTCCTTTAAAAACCTAGACGGACGCCTACGGCTATTTGCACAGAAATATCTACACTAGTCTCTTGGATTTCAAGATGCATTCTCTCATGAGGCTTTGTTTGTAACCCGTGCGACCTTCGAGGAACCAATTCAAACGAGAGTGACCTGAAACCTATCTTCTGATATAGAAGAACTGAAGGAAAATGCCTTTCTTGATTATTCTCGTGAAGAGAGAAGGGGGAATGACCGTGCAGTGTCGACATTCTTATTCCTGGGGGATCGTCTTTGCAGTTGTGCTGATGTCCCAGACCTTGGTGTCTGAAGCTAAAAGCTTCGATATAAGCGCCTATGCCGGACAGACTCTCGTGGGGAAGGAGTGGGTTGTCCCGGTCCAGGTACCGTACGAGGCTCCTCCGAAAGGGCAGAACTCTCCCGCTGAATCTGTTCCACAGAACACGAAACCATTGACGCCTGAAGAGGTCCAGCGGGTGGAAGCGCTCCTGCCATTGCTGGAAGGCCCACAAGAGTTTTGGGCGATGGGAGAATTTGTGCATCTCGGCGAGCCGGCCGTGCCGATCCTGGTTAAAGGCTTGACCATGCCGGGGCCGCGAATACGCTACAACACCATTGAAACGATTTCGATGTTGAAGGCGGCTTCGGCGGTTCCAGCTCTCGTCGCTGCGGCCAAGGAGCCGAACGAGATCCCGCGGGTGCGTGAACATGCCTTACGAGTGGCTGTCCGATTGGACGCAGCCAAAACCGTGGATGCAATTGAGGTGATGGCGAAAGATCAGAATTCGTCGATTCGAAAGGCCGCAGCGTTTGAGGCGCGGTATGTCAGAGAAAAGCCGGTGATATCGGTGCTCATCGGGATGATTCCGGATGAAGAACGTTTTGTCGCACTCTCAGCGGTGCACTCGCTCTGGATTCTGACCCGGCATGAAACGGAGTTCCATGATTGGGAGACATCGACGAAACAAGACCGTCAAGAGTGGTCAGCCGAGTGGTTTGACTGGTGGAATGTCTCCAAGGATAGTTTTGAAATATCGGATCCGAAACGGCCTGCTCGGGTGCGCTAGCGCGCGCGGCCCCTGCCGTGCCTTGCGGGGCCGAAAAATCATGTGTTATATTTCGCGAGTTCCCCTCGTCTCATTGCTCGTAAGAGGAGAAGTAGGTGCGGTCCATGGCAAAGAAACTCCCGATTGCAAAGCTCGGTAATCCCGTCTTGCGCCAGATGGCGGCCAAGGTTGATCCTCGCGATATTCGCACGTACGAGCTGCAGCAATTCATCGACGATCTGATTGAGACGATGCTGGATGAGCCGGGGATCGGCTTGGCGGCTCCTCAAGTGTCGCGCTCAATTCAATTGGTCGTGATGGGCTGTGAAGGAGAGGATGGATTTCCCCGAACCGTGCTCATCAATCCCAAGATTGTCTTCTATGGTCCGCAGCAAGTCGAAAACTGGGAAGGCTGTCTCAGCGTGGATGGGTTGAGGGGAAAGGTCACGAGGCCGTCAGTCGTGCGGGTGAAGGCGTTGGATCGTGATGGCAAACCGGTGGATATCGAAGCGAACGGTCTCTATGCCGTTTGTATCCAGCACGAGATGGATCATCTCATCGGCAAGGTGTTTTTGGATCGGATGACTGATATGTCGACGCTCACGCAACTCCACGAATTCGGCAGGTACTGGCAACACGATCCCACCCCCGCTATTTAACCCGTCATAAAGATTCTGAGCCTGTGAAAACCCTGCTTCGAGTGCTTCACTATCTCAGCCCGCACCGTTCTCTGGTGGTCGGCACGTTCCTGTTTGCCGGGTTGGCGACGGCGTTTGAATTGATCCCTCCGTGGCTGATCAAAATCATTATCGACGATGTGATCCAGGCCGGCCAGACCCAGCTTCTGGTATGGGTATTTCTCGCGCTCTGTGGCGCCTATGTGCTGCGTAGCCTCTGTGGGTCGATGCGGATTCGGCTGAACAATGGGCTGGAGCAGCAAGTCGTCCATGACCTGCACGTCCAGGTATTCTCCGCGCTCCAGCGATTGTCGATTAGCTTCTACGAGAATCGTCCAACGGGCGAAATCATGTCGCGGGTGCTGAATGATACCGAACACATGCAGCGCATCTTCGTCGACGGGCTCGAAGAAATCATTACTGCCGGGCTGACGCTGATCGGGATCATGATCATGCTGTTTACGCTCAATTGGAAACTGGCTCTATTGGCCCTTGTGCCGATTCCTCTCTTGGTGGTGGGAGCGGCGCTGTTTACCAAACGCGTTCATGGACATTATCGCGCGATTCGAAAAGGGGCGGCCGAACTGAATGCCCTCTTGCAAGACATGCTGGCAGGCATCCGGGAGACGATGGGTTTCAATCGGCAACCGTATGAACAGGAACGATTTGACCGGAAGAGCGATCGCTGCCGGCAAGACACCTTGAAGGCCATGTATCTTTGGTCCTACTACTCCCCGGGCATGATGTTGATCGGGAGTCTTGGCGGGGCCATGGTGCTCTGGTTCGGCACCGCTGAAGTGTTGCAGCACCGTCTTTCAGTGGGCGAACTTGTGATGTTCATCTCGTATCTCGCGCTTTTCTATGTGCCGATCAATCAGATTCATTCCGTCAATCACATGCTGCAACACGCGTTGGCTGCCAGTGAACGGGTGTTCGAAGTGCTCGATCTCGTCCCGGAGGTCAAGGATCGGCCGGATGCTCGCGTGCCGGCGAATCGATTACGAGGAGAGGTCGAGTTTCATCGCGTCGGGTTTCATTATCGAGCCGATGCGCCGATCTTGAGCAACGTTACGATCGCTGTCCGCGCAGGAGAGCGTGTCGCGCTTGTCGGCCCCAGCGGAGCGGGAAAGAGCACGACGCTTAAACTGCTGATGCGGTTTTATGATGTGACGCAGGGGGCCATTACGATTGATGGGAATGATATCCGCAATCTGCCCTTGGCCTTTCTCCGAAGCCAAATTGGATTGGTCCAGCAAGAGCCCTTCTTGTTCAATGGCACGGTGCGAGAGAATATTCTGTACGGTGACCTCATGGCCGAGCAGGGCGAGGTTGAGGCGGCGGCCAAGGTGGCCCGCGCGCACGACTTCATCATGGCACTTCCGAACGGGTACGATACCTGGATTGGAGAACGCGGCGTCAAGCTCTCAGTCGGGCAGCGGCAGCGCGTATCGATCGCGCGTGTGATTCTGAAGGATCCTCCGATCGTCATGTTCGATGAGGCCACGTCCAATATCGACACGGAGACCGAGGTGAAGATTCGGGAGGCGCTGGAAGATCTCACCAAAGGGCGGACGACAATCATCATTGCGCATCGACTTTCCACGATCCATGGCGTCGATCGAATCATTGTCGTAGACCACGGTCATGTTGTCGAAGACGGGACACATGAGACATTGATCGGGCATGAAGGGGTGTATGCCCGATTATATGACGCCCAATTTCAGGCTTAGTCAGGACGCTGAAAAAATCCGCCAGCCTTGTTCTCGCATCGTTCAGACCCTCAACGTACCGCAAGGGTACGCCTCGGGCCTTCACTCGCTGCGGCCTTGCTGGACAGGCTTTTTGAGCATCCTTCATCGTCTGGCTTGGTGCATTGAATGCGAGGGGTTCTGACACTCAAGGGCGCCAAGGACTTTTCAAGAAAGAGGCTGTGCGGGCGTTGCGGATGGATCTTGCCTGCCATTATACTGAGGCCACTCTTGCGAGGTGTCGGTCGATGGTGCTGATTTATGAGAGCGATCCGTTGGATAACGAAGACGCGCGCGGACGCTTTTATCATGTGTGCCGTGGGCGGATCGATCGGACCGAGATTCAACTTCCTGCCGGTGAGAATGTCTACGAGTGCGCCGTGTGTGGAATTGATCTCGAGGCAGAAGACTTTTGGCTGGCGAGGCAGAAAGGATCAGTGTAGGACATCATGGCTGGGAGCACCGGAAGGAAGACTGTCGGCGTATCGCGTGGACTGATGATGCTGTGCGATATCTGCTATGCCCAGGTCATCGCCGATAAACTTACCGACGAAAAGAACTTTGTCGCGGATGCCGATACCCTTTTCGATACCATCTGCGTCGGTTGCACCGATATTAATCGGCCGCTAATCGACGACATGGCGGGTAGCGGCGAGTGAGGATGTTGAAAAAACCTCTCTTCTCACCCGCCCAGCCCCGGCGCGCCGAGACGCGCCTTGCACCAGGCATCGTTCTCACTTCGCTCAGATCCTCAACGTAGCCCACTTGGGAAAGGAGCTGTCTTGGCAGCTCGGGATGGGCGGGTGAAGAATGTTACGCCTCCGGTCTTCGCTCGCTGCGGCCTCGCTGAACGGGCTTTTTGAACATCCTCCTGTTGCTGGGTTCCTAGAGATTCCATAATTTGCTGAGAAAAGGAATAAAACGAAGATGAATCAGGTCAGAGTTTTTAGACTGATTGCGTTAGCTGAAGGGGTTTCATTTCTTATTTTGTTATTCGTCGCAATGCCGATGAAGTATTTCATGGGTATGCCGGAGGTCGTGAGAGTCGTGGGCTCAATACACGGACTATTATTCATACTCTATGTCGGTCAGTTGGCTCGGGTTCATTTTGCTCAACGATGGCCGTTCACGTTTTCACTGAATGCGCTGCTTGCGTCAGTGATTCCGTTTGGCACGTTTATGTTGGACAAACAACTTCGCAAGAAAGAAGTGTTGATCAAAGTGGGCGAGGTCATCGCATAATGTTACACCGCACTATTGCTGCGGTAGATTTTCCTGCCCATGCCCTGTCAAAAAATCAGCCCAGGCGGTCGCGGGATCAACAATCTTCTGCTCGTCGTTGCCGCGGGTAGCAGTGGACATCGGTTTAGCATTTTCAGTAAAGTTGGAACCACGGCTTGAGTCGGACACGCCAACGACAGGCGGTGCGATGGACGGCTCGGGCGATATATCCACCGTTTAACCATGGGAGACCAAGCCATGGACACCAAAACTCTCTATGAACGTCTCGGAGGCTATGACGCTATGTGCGCAGTCTCTGATGACTTGTTGCCTCGCTTAATGTCGGATTCGCGGTTGAAACGATTCTGGGAGCATCGAGGAGAGGACGGCATCAAACGAGAGAAACAACTCCTAGTTGATTTTCTCTGTGCGAGTGCCGGCGGACCCATGTACTACACCGGGCGAGATATGAAGGTTTCTCATAAAGGGATGAAGGTCAGTGAGGCCGATTGGACGGCATTTTTCGGCCACGTCAATGCCACGCTGGACGCCTTTAAAGTCCCACCGACTGAGCGAGGCGAAGTGGTCGCCTTCGTGCAATCGTTGAAAAGAGATATTGTCGAAGTGTAGCTGTAGCGGGAGGTTCCGATTCTGACAGCATCTCAAAAGGGTCTGTCCAAGACCCCATGCGCGTGGTCTATTAATTGGAACGTCGAATTGTAGTCAGGCCCCGCAGGTGTGCGCCAGTCAAGATGTAGTTGGCGCCGACCACTCTCCTTAAATCGTTTTCACGAAGGCAGCAGCCTACCAACCTGACGAGGAGCGAATCGTCTATGCCTCCGAGCAACGGCTCGTCATTTGCCACCATGCCGAGGGACTTCACCGCCGGTCTCGTCGTCTTCCTCGTCGCGCTGCCGTTGTGTCTGGGCGTGGCATTGGCATCTGGCGCTCCGTTGTTATCAGGGGTGTTATCGGGGATTGTGGGCGGGATCCTGGTGGGGGTGTTGAGCGGATCGCACACCAGCGTCAGTGGCCCGGCCGCCGGCATGACGGCCATTGTCGCCGCTCAGATCGCGGTGTTGGGATCGTTCCCGGCGTTTCTGCTGTCGGTGGTGCTTGCCGGGTTGATTCAGATAGGTCTGGGATTCGCGCAGGCCGGGTTCGTTGCCGCCTTTATCCCGTCCAGCGTGATCAAGGGCCTGTTGGCCGCAATCGGCGTGATCTTGATTTTGAAACAAATTCCTCACATCTTCGGCCACGATCGCGATCCCGAAGAGGACATGGCTTTCCAGCAGCCGGATCACGAGAACACGTTTTCAGAACTTCTTCAAACGATCGGAAACCTCCATCCTGGTGCGAGCGTGATCGGCCTCGTCTCGATCGCGGTGCTGTTTGCCTGGAGCGCGTGGAAGCCGTTGAAGAATTCCGGCATTCCCGCTCCCTTGATCGTCGTGCTGCTGGGCGTCGGAATGAGCTGGTTGTTTCGAGAACTCGGCGGGAATTGGGTCATTGGAGAGAGCCATCTCGTGCAAGTGCCTGTGGCGGACAGTGTTACCGGTTTTCTCGGGTTTTTGCAGTGGCCGGACTTCTCACAATGGACGAATAAGTCGGTCTACATCGCTGCAGTGACGATTGCCGCAGTGGCGTCGCTGGAAACGTTGTTGAACCTGGAAGCGGTCGATAAGCTCGACCCGCAACGGCGCGCCTCGCCTCCGAGCCGAGAACTGGTGGCGCAAGGTTTCGGAAACGTGGTGGCCGGGTTCATCGGCGGACTGCCGATGACATCGGTCATCGTCCGCAGTTCCGTGAATATCAATGCCGGAGGCAAGACGAAACTTTCGGCGATTACTCACGGGATCTTTCTGCTGGTCAGTGTCATATTCCTGCCTGTATGGTTGAACGCCATCCCGTTGTCCTGTCTGGCGGCGATCCTTTTGGTTACGGGAATCAAGCTGGCCAGCCCGGCGCTGGTGAAACAGATGTGGAGCGAGGGGCGGTATCAGTTCACTCCCTTCGCGGTGACGATTGTAGCCATCGTTTTGACGGACCTCCTGATAGGGATTCTGATTGGGCTGGTGGTAAGCATCGGCTTCATCCTCAATAGCAACCTGCGCCGTCCGATGCGCCGCTTTGTAGAGAAACACCTGGGCGGCGATGTGGTGCACATTGAACTGGCCAACCAGGTAAGTTTCCTCAATCGCGCCGCCCTGTCCAAAGCGTTGGTTGAGATTCCCCGCAACGGGCACGTCTTGCTCGACGCGCAAAACACGGACTACATCGATCCGGACGTTCTCGACCTTATTAGAGATTTCAAAGAACAAACAGGACCGGCCCACGGTGTCGAAGTCAGCCTCTTGGGGTTTCGGGGCGAATATCAATTCGATGACCAGATCCAGTATGTGGACTACTCGACTCGCGAACTTCAGGACGCACTCACCCCGCAACAGGTCTTGCAAATCCTGAAGGACGGCCACGAACGGTTTCGCAGCGGCCGGCGATTGACCCGCGATCTCGGCCGGCAGGTCCGCGCCACAGCCGCCGGGCAGCACCCTCTGGCCGTCGTCCTGAGTTGCATCGACTCCCGTGCTCCCGTAGAGCTGATCTTTGATCTGGGAGTGGGCGATATCTTCACTGTCCGTATCGCCGGCAACCTCACAAGCCGGAAGATCCTCGGCAGTGCGGAATACGGGTGCGCCGTGGCCGGGGCGAAGTTGATCCTGGTGATGGGGCATACCAGGTGCGGCGCTGTGACGGCGGCCGTCAACCTCATCTGCTCGACCAGGACGGCTGCCGAGACTCTGGGTTGCCAACACCTCGACTACATCGTCAACGACCTCCAACAATCTACTGACCAGGCCTCTTGCCGTGGCATCGAAACACGACCGGCGGATGAGCAGGAATCGTTGATCAACGCGGTGGCTCGCCACAACGTGTCGCAAGTAGTTGAACGGATGCGCACACAGAGTCAGACGCTCGACGGTCTTGTCCGGGAAGGGCGGATCGCGATCGTGGGCGCGATGTACGATGTCGTCACGGGGGAGATCGAGTTTCTGTCAGAGAGCGAAATGAATCGCAGAGCGTCTTTGGACCCGGTTTGATCGTACTCCTGTGGAAGATGGAGAGTCGGGCGGTGTGCTCAAGAAACGACGGGACAGACATCGGACCCGTACGCTAAACTCCGCGCCACCGCCTCGCTGCGCGGCGGAGCGATTTCGCAACGGATCGTCATGAACAGTGCGAGCTAGCGGCAGGTCTTCCCGTCGAAGTAGGTGCAGCTGGTCTCCCCCGATTTTACTTTCCAGGTCTTCAGCAGGGGCGCTTGCCCGTCCGCTCTCATCTCGACGACGAAATCCACGAGGCCGGAGATCGGCAGTTTTTCGAGATGAGGCTTGGCCGCTTCCGGAACGTCGATCCAGAACACGGACCCAAGGGTGGAGATCAAGACGCGATGTGTTTCCATATCCACATGGATGACGGGGCTATAGAAACTCTTTTCCTCGGCAAAACTAGGGGACGCGATCCAGCCGAAGAGGATGAGATTGAAGAAGATGGTGAGAAGAGTTGTGCGCATATATGACATGACAAGCACTCCTGCGTAAGAACCCAATCAGAAAATCATTATCGCACCGAGGCCGAGGGGAAACAAATTAGAAATTGTCGAGTTGAGATGGCGTCTTGAGCGTCGCTAGCGCGTTATGGGAGAAAAATATTTCTCCCGATATAACTTCGACGGTCTGCAGGTGCGACGCAAAAGAAGAATGTTTTCACAGGATGCTCAAAAAGGCCGTCCAGCAAGGCCGCAGCCGAAGAAAGCACCGGAGGCGTAGCCTCTGGGCTACGTTGAGGATGCTTTCGAGGTGAGAACGAAGCTGGCGGTCTTTTTCAGCATCCTTGCTAAGGCAGGGTTGTGATGTGTGCGGGCGTGACCGTCCCGCTCTTGATCCAGTATCCGCGAATATCGGGCTTCGACTTCTCCATGAGCGAGATCAGCAGATACGCGGGGATGGGTAAGTTGATCTTTGGCCAGATGTCTTCGTAGTCGGTAGCAATCTTGATGTCGGTGATGGATGGGCGGGCCGGGTCGTGGGGATGGGAGTGATAGACCACTTGCAGGTCAAGCCCCTTGTTTCGAATATCTTTCTTCGCAACGGAAAAGTCCTGCATATCCATCACGAAGGCGATCTCGGCGCGCTCCGCTGGCGACAAGCGTTCTAAATGCGCAACCTTGGCCGGGTCGAAGGACGACAATTTCTCAGCCCCTTCGAGCGCCACGATATTTTTGATTCGATAGACATGGGTGGCGGCTCCTTTGGTTCCAGCCAAGAGGCCACAACACTCGTAGGGATCGAGTTCCCTAGCGTGGGCCACCATGTCGTCGAGGATCGATTGAGGGATGATAAGATCAGACACGATAGCTAAATGGTGCAGCTGACAGCGTAGTCCATGCTAAGATTTTTGATCTTCGGGTTCTGGCCGCAGAGCGGGCAGGCCGGATCTTTTGGGCGTCCGACTTTTCTGAATTTCATCTCCAGCGCGTCATAGATCAATAGGCGATCAGCCAGGGTTTCGCCGATGCCGAGGATTTCCTTGATCGCTTCCGAGGCTTGAAGAATACCCATGGTGCCTGCGAGAGCTCCTAAGACACCGGCCTCTTGGCAATTGGGAACGAGCCCTGCCGGAGGCGGTTCCGGGTAGAGACAGCGGTAGCAGGGATAGCCGGCATGGGGCTTGATCGTCGTGAGTTGTCCTTCGAAGCGAAACATGCTGGCGGAAATAAGCGTCTTCTTGGCGAAGAAACAGGCGTCGTTCACAAGAAACCGTGTGGCGAAGTTATCGGATCCGTCCAGCACCATGTCGTACTGGGAGATCAGCGGAAGGATATTGTCGCTGTCGACGTTCTGGTGATAGGTCTTGATCGTGATCTCCGGGTTGATCGCCGACAGCGTCTTGCGGCCAGATTCGACTTTCGGCAGGCCCACCGTGGCAGTAGAATGCAGGATTTGCCGCTGCAAATTAGAGAGATCGACGACATCACCATCGACCAGACCGATCGTGCCGACACCGGCTGCGGCGAGATAGAGTCCGGCAGGCGAGCCGAGCCCTCCGGCGCCGATGAGCAAGACCTTTGCTTTGCTCAACTTCAGCTGGCCCTTGCCGCCGACGTCGCTCAAGATAATCTGCCGGCTGTATCGCTGGATTTGTTGTTCAGTGAGTTCCATAGTTAGATTCTCTCTCAGCTGTCAGCTTCCATTCATAAGAATTTCTCAGAGCTGAAGGCTGAGAGCTGATGGCTGAATGCCACTTCCGTTATTCGACCACATTCAATTCGATCGGGTCGACAATGACGCCCTTCTCGCGAAGGCCTAGGATCGCCCGGTCGATTTCCGTGCTGTCCCCG